>JAFDMD010000063.1 GCA_019306185.1 Deltaproteobacteria bacterium | reverse complement strand
TTATATAAATATAGACATCTTGTGGAAAATATTTTTGCAAGGCTGAAACATTTCCGAGCTATAGCGACAAGATATGACAAATTGAAACGTAATTTCGAGGCTATGCTCGCTTTGACTTGCGCTTTCCTTTGGCTATCTTTATGAATTGTCAACAGACCCTAATCCCCTTTTTTAAGAAGCTTTTTATTTTTAATATATTAAAGGACGCTCCCAACTTTGCAAGCCTATCTCTTGTTTTTTGAACCGCGTTTATTCCTATATCGCAGGCTATGAATTGACGGTTTAAATTGCTCGCTACTTTTGCGGTTGTGCCTGAGCCGGAAAAAAATCCGCGACTATCATTTTTATAATTTGCTTTTTCGGCATTGACTATTTATCGTTTTTTATTAAGGGATTTTTCCTCGCTTTGCTCGTCGAAATGGCAGACAAAAACAGCTTATGTTAAAATAACAGACAAAAAAAAATTCCCGTCATTTCGACCGAAGGGAGAAATTCCTTAATTATTTTTGTTCCATGTCATTTGCAGCGTAAATTTATTTGATGTTATAGCCAAATGACGATGATAATTTTTCCCAATCAAATTATAAAAAATAGGCTATAGATAGGCTATTTCGAGGATTAAAAATTGTTATACAACCCGGAAATCGGACAAAATAGGAAGTTATACGCCGAAATTTAAATCGTTTACGCTCATTTCGTCCCTTATGCCGAAACGGGTTAATGCAAAATCGTATTTAACAGGGTCTTTCGAGTTTATTACTTTAAAAGCGGCGGTTATTTCAAAGGCGGTTTTAATGTCCGGAGTTTTTCGTTTTGTAAAGCCGAGTTTAAGAGAGATGTTGTGCATATGGGTATCTAACGGAATTATAAGATCGGAAGGCAAAATCCCTTGCCATCCGCCCGGATCAACGGCGTCTTTTCTTATCATCCATCGTAAAAAAAGATTCATTCTTTTACATGCGCTTCCTTTTTCCGGCAAGGGTATAAGGTGCCCCGGCTTATTTTTTTGCGCGCTTAAATTTTCCGCCAAAAAGCTGATTCCTTTAATAATCGGGAAATCTTTATTGTTGA
Organism: Deltaproteobacteria bacterium; assembly: GCA_019306185.1. Lineage (GTDB taxonomy): Bacteria > Desulfobacterota > Desulfobacteria > Desulfobacterales > JAFDMD01 > JAFDMD01. Next base: position 12,744 of record JAFDMD010000063.1, on the reverse strand, counting down.
AAAAGCTTTCTGTTTTTTCCATACCTTCGCAAAAGCATTGGTTTAAAGAGCCGAACTCTTTTATTACCTTTTTTATTCCGAAAAGAAGAGCAACAAGGTTTGTTTCGTCCGCAAATCTATGTTTAAAATTTTTATAGGTTTTTTCCAATAAATTATAAGATGCGTTTTTTAAAAAAGCGCTTGGGCAAGGGGAGAGAGGCTCAAGCGCTTTTGAAACGCTTTTTAATATCTGTTTTACGTTTCCGTAGGCAAGAGAGGAAGCTATTAATCCGGCTATTTCTCTATCTTTTATATTTTTATAGGAATATAAGAATTCCAAAGGATCGGGATGAACATATTTTTTTTTATTATAAAGCTTGTAAAGCTTTTCTAAGTTTCTTTCTATTTTTGGTTTATTCATATAATTTGTAATTGCAAAACCGGTTTTATAAGTCAAGTTTATAAGCTAGTCGGATAATCGTATTTGACGCCGCTTATACTTAGTAAGCGCTTTTAATCTGTTGACAAATCAAGCTTAATTTACTATTTTGCAAGCGGCTTTAATCTCTATCTAATCGAACCTAATTTTCTTACGAAACAATCTGATACGCCTCAATATAAGTTGATATTCTCTTTTTTAAAGCCGAAAAAATAATTATAAAAGGTAATTTTTATTTTAATAGCTTTTTGGATATTAAATCTTTATTATACAAAGAGATTGAAAAAGGAGAAGGAGATGAAAAAGAGGCTTTTTTATTTTTCTTTTATTTGGCTTATTCTTGTTTATCCGGCTTTTGCGGGGGAATATACTCAGACGGAAACCGTAACTACGCCAATAACAATGAGTTCGGAGGACACTAATTATACTAACGCTTCAACCGGCTCTATTACTATTACCGACGCCGGCATAGTAGTAACATTCGGCGACGGGGAGGACAGCTTTACAAATCAAGGAGATGTTGACATTACCTCCACAGGTGAAAAAGGCGTATATTTTGGATGTCCTACCGCTACTACCGGCGATAGTTTTACAAACGAGGCGGGCGGAACGGTTAATATTGATGCGGATGATGCCGCTATATTGTTTAATGACGGAGCAAATGGTTTTACAAATGCGGGGACTGCTGCAATTCATTCCGAGACTCTTGAGGGCATATATTTCGGGGACGGCGCTAATGTGTTTACAAACTCGGGGGATCTTAATGTTACGAGCAATAGCGTTACCGCGGATAAGACGGCTATATATTTCGGAACGGGCGACGATGCGTTTACGAATTCGGGGATTCTTAACGTTACGTCTGACGCGGAGGAAGGCGTATATTTTTCAGGCGGGGACAATAGTTTTACAAACGAGGCGGGCGGAACGGTTAATATTGATGCGAGTCATGCCGCCATATTGTTTAATGACGGAGCAAATAATTTTACAAACGCGGGGACTGCTGCAATTCATTCCGAGACTCTCGAGGGCATATATTTCGGGGACGGCGCTAATGTTTTTACAAACACGGGGGATCTTAACGTTACGAGCGATAGCGTTGCCGCGGATAAGGCGGCTACTATATATTTCGGAACGGGCGACGATGCGTTTACGAATTCGGGGATTCTTAACGTTACAAGCTCAAGTTATCGAGGTATAGACTTAAATAGTGGGGATGATAGTTTTACAAACGCGGTGGGAGCGACGCTTAATGTTACCGGAGAAGCGCTGGGATTAGTGTTTCTAGGTGGAGCGGATATATTTATAAACGAAGGAAGCGCTACAATTCGAAGCAATACTTTCGAGGCTATATATTTAGGCGCGGGGGATAACGTATTTACAAATACGGGGACGCTTACCGTTTCAAACGACGACGCGATCAGGGCGGTTATAGGTTGTTCTGGCAACGGGGCGGATACGTTTACAAACGAAGGAACGTTTACCGTTACGAGTCCGAAGCATCAGGGTATAAATTTAGCCGGAGGCAATAATAATTTTACCAACGCGCCGGGCGGAAATATTACTATTAATGCGGATAAAGCGGGCGTTTATTTTACCGGCGGAGTCGATACTTTTATAAACGGAGGCAGCCTTGATATTACCTCTACAACTCTTGAGGGCATATTTTTGGGCGCGGGCAACGACATATTCCGCAATCAGGGGAATATTACAATTTCAAGCGGCGGAGCCGTTGGCGGCATAGCCTTTAATACCGGAGACGATACTTTTACAAGCGCGGGAAGTCTTGATATTACTTCCGCTTCCGGAACGGCGGTTGATATGGGCGCTGGCGCGGATACTTTTAATTTGGGCGGAGCGCTTAATTCCATAAATGCTATTCAAGGCGGCGCGGATGCGGATACTCTTAATCTCGGCGGCTCTCAATATCTTACTTTTGCCGGAGATGTCGCAGGTTTTGAAACAATTAATAAAGGGGATACAGGAGAGTGGGACCTTACCGGAACCGTAACCGATTCTACGACTATTAATATTAATAGCGGCGCTCTTTATTTAAACGGAACTGTTCCGGGAGCGGTAACAGCTATCGGAGGCGGTTTGGGAGTTACAAGCCCCAATTCAATAGGAGTTCTTAATTTGTCCGGCAGTTTGGATTTCGGATCGGGGGCGTTATTAATAGATATAAATAGCGCTGGGGCGGATTTGGTTAACGTTGCCGGAACCGCGGATATAAACGGCGGAGCGCTTGTTGTAAATCCGCTTGATATTCAATTGGACGTAAATGCTCCACGTCAGATACTTACTTCCGCAGGAGGTTTAACCGGTAATTTTGCAAGCGTAAGCTCCACAAGCCCGCTTTTTAGTTTTACGGCAGATTATGGCACAACAGATCAGGTATGGCTTGAAACGGAAGTGATTGATATGACGGAGTTTCAGAGTCAAGGTTTAATTCCGGCAACAATAAATCAGATTGCAGGCGGAGCTTATGCTCATCAGGCGATAGCCGCGGGAGTAACCCATCCGGTTATTACGGCGCTTCTCTCTTTAACCTCGCCGGATGCTATAAACGAAGCGATGAATACTCTTACTTCGGAACCTATGGCGACCGCTATTTCTACAAGCCATAATAGCGTTGCGGCTCAGTACGCAAACGTTTCCTCAAGAATGGGAATTCATCATATATTCGGCGGAACGCCAAGTTTTAAGTTTGCCGCAGGCTTAGCGTCCGATTATTTCCCTATATTAAACGCAAACAGCGCGCCTGATCAGGAACCTAACGCTTTATGGGCAAAAACAATATATCTTACGGCTAAAAACGATCCGGACGACGGAAAATTTGAGTTTGAAACGGATACTTCCGGCATAAGCATAGGAGGAGATTATATGTTCGGAAACTTTATGATTGGAGCCGCCGGAGGTTATTCGGAATCTGATATTGAATATAAAACGGTTCCTACGGAAGGGGAGACCGATACATTAAATATAAGCTTATACGGAAGTTATAATGCTCCGAAATATTATATCGATACAATATTATCTTACTCTAACCATAATTATGACATAGACAGATATATTCCGATTTTAAACGAGACCGCCAACGGCGATTACAGGGCGGACGAATATACGGCATATATTAACGGAGGATATCCTATACGGGTTAACAATACCGTAACGATTACGCCTTCCGTATCTTTGCAATACTCCCGTTACGATCAGGAGGCTTATACGGAAACAGGATCGAGCGCCGCTCTTGCAGTAGTCGCTATGGATTCAAACTCTCTTATTTCCGGTCTCGGCTTTGCCGTAGAAAAAACTTTGGATTACGGAAAATGGAAATTTTTGCCGAATGCAAAGGTTATGTGGAAGCATGAATTTTGCGATACCGTACAAACGGTTGAAGCAAGTTTTGCGGAGTTTGACTCGAGTTTCGGAACTTTTACTTCGGAAGGCTACGATCAGGGAGAGGAAGCTTTTGCTTTAACTTTGGGAGGCACAATATATAAAGGCAAAGATGCCGCATTATTCTTAAATTATGATTTGGGAATAAAGGATGATTATACTTCGCATGCGGTTACTGCAGGAGTTAAATTTTACTTTTAAAAATTTAGGCTGTATAGCTTTGTATTTTGTTCGTTTGCGGCGTTGAAAAAGATTTTTAATTCTCGAAATAGTATATCTATTCCTCCGGTTAAAAATCTTTTTCGCCATGTAAGCGAACAAACTGCTTTGTTATACAGCTAAATTTGTCGATACTGAGAAATTATAATACATAAAGATTTGTGCAAAGGAACAAAGGATAAGATTAGAAGGCGTTAATTAAGGGATTTCTCCTCGCTTCGCTCGTCGAAATGACAAACAAAAACAACTCTCGGCGAAGAGACGGAAAAAAATTCTTTTTTGTTATTGCGATAAATTTTATTTTTGCCTGTCATTTCGAGCGTAGCGAGAAATTCCTTAATTAAAAGCGATAAATAATAGATATTGGCAAAACCGTTTTTATGAAAAACGAGGTAAGATATTTGCAAGCATTCAATACTACTATTAGCATTTTCTTGCAAATATTAAGAGGAAATACTCATTACTATCAAAGGCGGTAGTTTTATTTGCGTATCGGCTCTTGCCATCTCGGATTTTCGGCTTTGTTTTTTGTAAAGCCTAAAAACTTAAGCCGCGCTATGCGCAGCTTTCAAACGGTTCAAATTTTTTTACATTCCCAAATACGCCTCTTTTATATGCGGATTAGCCAAAAGTTCTTTGCCGTTGCCTTCCATAACAACTTGCCCGTGTTCCAAAACGTATGCTCTATCGCTTAAGCTAAGCGAGTTTTTTACGTCCTGTTCTACAAGAAGAACGGTTGTTCCGAGATCCGCAATTTTGCGTATTGTGGCAAATATGTCTTTCATTAATATGGGCGCAAGCCCGAGAGATGGTTCGTCTAACATTAATATTTTGGGCAGCGCCATTATTCCGCGTCCTATTGCCGCCATTTGTTGTTCTCCTCCGGAAAGGGTCATTGCAAGCTGGTTTTCTCTTTCTTTAAGTCTGGGAAACAGATTATATACGCTTTGAAGGGTTTCTTCGGTTTTCCCATCGGCTCTTTTGTTGTATGCGCCTATTATTAGGTTTTCTTTTACGGTCATTAAAGAGAATAGTTTTCTGCCTTCCGGAACATGTATTATTCCGGCGTCGACTATTTTTTCGGGTTGTTTGGAATTTATTTTTTGGTTTTCAAAGCTTATTTCGCCGGAAGCCGGAAACAGCAGACCGGAAATTGTTCTGAGAAGGGTGGATTTGCCGGCGCCGTTTCCGCCTACTATGCTTACCACTTCTCCTTTTTCAACGGTTAAAGAAAGATTGAATATAGCTTGAATGTCGCCGTAATAAACGTTTATTTTATCTATTTTAAGAAAGGTCATAATCATCTCCGAGGTATGCTTTTATAACTTGTTCGTTTTTTGCTATTTCGGCGGGCAAGCCTTGCGCGATTTTTTTGCCGAATTGTATTACGGTTATTTTATCGGAAAGCGCCATTATTGCCCGCATTATATGCTCTATAACAAATATTGTAACTCCGCCGTCTCTAACTTTTTTTATTATGGATACCATGTCGTCAACTTCGGAGGGGCGTAAGCCTGCCATTACTTCGTCTAACAAAAGGAGTTTTGGTTCCGTAGCCATAGCTTTTGCTATTTCGAGACGTTTTAGGTCTGCGATTGTTAAGTTTCCGGCTTTTATATTTTTTTTATCTTCAAAATCGAAGAGTTTAAGTATGTCTATCGCTTTTTTTTCCGCGATTTTTATGCTTGAGGTTTTTAAGAAGCTTGCGGTCATAACGTTGTATAACACGGTTTTGGAGGGAAACGGCTTTACTATTTGAAATGTTCTTGCCAGCCCTATTTCACATAGGTTCCATGGTTTTTTTCCTGCTATTTTTTTATTTTGAAAGTATATTTCGCCGCCGGTGGGTTTATATACTCCCGCTACGCAGTTAAAAACGGTTGATTTGCCGGCGCCGTTAGGTCCTATTAGGGCAAGTATTTCTCCTTTTTTTATTGTTATGTTTAAGGAGTCTACGGCTCTTAAGCCTCCGAAATCCATTGTTATGTTTTGAAGTTTAAGTATATCGTCCATTTTGTGTAGCCTCTAAAATTAGTTTTTGATTAGTTGATGCTGAAAAATTTGCATTTTAAGCTTCAACGGTTTTGCCGATGCCTGAAGTTAAAATTTAATAAAAGATATAAAAAATCAATCTATTATTTATCGCTTTACTCGTCGAAATGACAAGCAAAAATAACTTATGTTAAAATAACGGGCAAAAATATTTCTCGTTATTTCGCGCTTTGCAAGAAATCTTTTAATTAGTCGATGCTGAAAAATCTAATAAGGCGTAAGCGCTCAACCTGTCGGCAATAGCGGAGTTTGTTTGCTTCGCTTTTTACTTGCCGTCTCGGATTTTCGGCTTGCTTTGTCTTAACGCACAACCAGCCGAAAATTGTTTCCTCGACGGCAATATCCGCTACGCAAATAGACTCTGCTATTGCCTTTTTTACTTATTGTTTTTTAAAAAATTTTTTTCGATGAATCTGTTATATATTTTGGTTAAGGGCTCTTGCAATCCTCTCGGCTGATATAGCATTACAAGTATTAATACCGCTCCGAATATTATTAGGTGTAGCCCCGGCAGATGGCTGCCGAAATATATGCGCGACAGGTCGCTTACGGGTCTTAGTAGAAGCGCTCCGATTATAGGTCCCGCAACCGAGCCTCGTCCGCCTATAAGCGCAATAAAGGCTATTTCAAAGGATAGGTCTAAAGAGAATACGCTTTTAGGATGTATGTATAGGGTAAATTGAGCGTAAAATGTTCCCGCCAAAGCGGTAAGAAAGGAGCTTATTGCCATTGCGGTTAATCTTGCTTTTGAAACATTTATTCCAAGCGCCATTGCGGCGTCCGGTTCTTCGCCTCCCGCGTTAAGGTAGTATCCGAGTTTTGAGCGTGATATTAAAAATGTTAAGGTTAAAACGAGTATTAACATTATTAATATGATGTAATAGTACGGCTCTTTTCCGGCAAACATGAAGTTGACAAAGCTTTCGTTTGTCGGCGGTATTTGGATGCCGCGGGGTCCGTTTATGTTTAAGGGTCCTATTGTATTGATATTTTCTATCATTACTCTTATGCCTTCGGCAAAGGCTATGGTTGCAAGCGCAAAGTATGCGCCTCTCATTTTAAGGGTAGGAACGGCTATTATAACTCCGAATATAAGGGCTATGAAAGCGCCTACAATCATTCCTATCCAAGGGCTTATTCCGTATTGAAGGGATAGGATTGTAGATGTGTACGCGCCTATTCCTACAAATACGGCATGCCCGAGCGGAAGCACTCCGGCAAATCCGCCTACAAGGTTCCAAGATGTAGTTAGATATGCGTAAAAGTAGAGTAATATTAATATATGCAGGTATGTGGCGCTTCGGACAAAAAGCGGAATTGTGAAAGCTATAAATAGAAAAAGCAGTATTACGGTCTTGTTTATTTTTTCTTTTGTCATTGTTTTTTACCAATCCTGTTTTTGTCCGAATAATCCGGAGGGTTTTATAAATAGAACAAGGAGAAACAGTCCGTAAACTATCGCTTCTGTCCATGTGCTGGACATAAATTGAGGACCTACGGATTCTATAAGCCCTATTATTATTCCGCCCAGCATAGCTCCGAGTATGCTGCCTAATCCTCCCAAAACAACTATTATAAAGCCTTTTATGTCAAATAGAACTCCTACGGTAGGAAATATATTATAAAAAGGAACTAACGTTACCGCGGCAATTCCGGCGGTGGCGGTTCCTATGCCAAAGGCAATGTTGTATATTTTGTATTGGTTTATTCCCATAAGGCTTGCAGTTTCTCTATCTATGGAGGTAGCGCGAACGGCTCTGCCTGTTTTTGTTTTTTGAAAGAAGAGGTATATTGCAAACGCGGTTAACGCGCCGGTAAGCGCGCCGCAAAGTTTAGGAACGGATATGAATATTTCGCCTATTTCCAGCATAGCGCCTTTTAAAGCGTTATCTTGTATGGAACGGTATTGGGGTCCGAAAATAAGGAGCGTAAGGTTGTCTAATATATACCATATTCCGGTTGTAACTATTATAACGGTTATTGGTTCGCGAACATTTTTTTCCGCTTTGAATATCGGCTTGATTATTATGTCTTGCAGATAATAGCCGAAAAAAAACATTGCCGGCGCGGTTATAAACAGAGCTATGTAGGGATGTATTCCGGTTGCGGTTATTATCCAGTATGCAACATACATTCCTATCATAAGAAGCGAGCCGTGAGCAAAGTTTATTACTTTCAGCACTCCGAATATAACGGTTAATCCTAATGCGGTAAGTCCGTATATGGATCCCATTAGAATTCCGTTTATTATGTCTTCTATTAGGTAGATCATTTTTTTATTCCCGTTTTTGTAAAAAACGTTTATTATTAACCTGTATTGAAATTATTCCTTTAAACAGACGCTGAGTCCGGAGTTCGGCCCAGAGGGAAGTCCAAGAGCTGTATCTATTCCGATATTTTCACGAATATCTTGGAGTAATTTTGCAGCGTTAATATTCTGTCCTATCTTTTGTTCCGAATCTGATCGTGGCTTTTTCACTCTTTTTGCCCTATATACGCTCACCTGTGAGTCCCCGTCCTCAATAGCACGTAAGCAGACTGCACGAATGTAAAAACGATTAAATTCTCCTTCGGCAAGCATTTCATGAGCATCCTTACGCATCACCGGAGGATTTGAGTATTTACCGGATTTCAGTTTCCTTGGTTTCTGATGGGTGTTAAGTCGGCTTTTAATTTCTTTAGCCAGCGTCAAATCGTTTCCGTTTTTAGCTGCTGTTTTAATGAGAGCCGGATAGTCCTTCTTTCCTTGTTGATTAAGGTTGTAGCTCTTATAAAGTTTATCCGCCGATATATCCTCTGCAATCTCATCCAACATAAATTGCCTAGTTTTTTCATCTAAATTTCTATATTCGAGACCCATATTAAAGGTTTCCCCTTGTTTTGTTTGTTGCAAAAGCAAGCGCTTTGTCCGTCTTTGCATATCCCGATAAGAGACGTCGGATTTTGGCGTCTCTTATTAGGGTTTTGTTTATTTCATAGGAAATACAGGGGTATAACCTTTTCTTCTTGCCTTTTTGGGCCAAACTGTAATTCGTTCGGGACCGTTTCCGAGATCGTTTATTTGTATCATTACGAGAGAGGCGTTTTTGTTTTGTCCGGTTTCGTCAAACTCGACCGAAGGATAGCCTACTATCATTCCGGGTCCGTCTTTTAAGGAGGCGGAGGATAGAGCTTCTCTTATTTTTTCGGGGTCTAACGAGCCTGCGCGTTCTAACGCGTCTTTTATAACATATACCGCAAGATACGCGTCAACGGCTTCGCCGGTAAGGTTTTGTTTGTAAAGTTTGTTGTATTTTTCGTTAGCTTTTTTTGCGCCGGGTTTGTTTAGGTCTGTTTCCCATTCTACTATATCGAAGTATTTTAAAGCGTTTTTTCCGGCGGCTTTTATAAAGGAAGGATCCGCATGTCCGCCCCCGCTTGTAATTATAGCTTTTAGTTTAACTTTGTAATCCGCAAGGGTGTTGGTTAATAATATTGCGTCCGCAGCGTTTGAAACAAGCATTAAAACTTCCGCTCCGGAGCGTTTTATTTTTTGAACTACGGGGCTTAGATCTGTAGCCGAAGATGGATATGGTTCGTTAAGAACAACTTCGTATCCGCCTTTTTCCGCAAGTTTTTTCCATTGTTCGGCAAATCCTTGTCCCCAGTCTCCGTTTTCATATACAAATGCAATTTTTTTTACGGGAGCTTTAAATTCTTTTTCCATGTCTTTTAAAAAGGCAAACTGATCTCTTGTCCACCAGCTGTCTTTTGCGGCTATTCTGAATACTGTTTTAAATCCCTGCTCGGTAATTTTATCCGCTACGGATACCGGAACTACAAAGGGTACGCCGTATTTTTCGGATACCGCGGTTACAGGATAGGTAACCGCCGAATTCCAGCATCCTGTAAGGATGTTGACTTTTTCGGTATTTATTAGGCGTTCCGCTTCGGATACTCCTTTTTCCGGTTTTGATTCGGAATCTGCGTATATCATTTCAAGTTTTGCGCCGTTCAAAGATTTTATGCCTCCGGCGTCGTTGATTTCTTTAATTGCCATTTCTCTGGCATATTTTCCTTGTGCGCCTACGGAAGCGGAAGGACCGGACAAGGGAATTATGTTTCCGATTTTTATGGTTGCGTCTTCGGCTTTAAGCGGCGAGTTGAACGCGAACGCGAGCATGATTGATAGTATCGCTGTTAATGTTATTTTTGTTTTGAATTTAATCATATATAGTCTCCTTTTGCTTTATGTTTATATATATAGATGTAGCGAATACGCGGTATGTCGCGTATTCGCATTTCGAACGATTATGATGTTTTTTGTATGGCTTTTAATCCTTTTTTGATTATATCGAATCCTTTGTTAAGGAGGCTGTTCGGGGTTGTAAGAGGCATTAATAATCTTATAACGTTGCCATATACTCCGCAGGATAGAAGTATGAGGCCGTTATCAAAGCAGTATTGGGTAAGCGCTTTTGCTTCTTGGGGAGCGGGCGTTTTTGTTTTGCGGTCTTTAACAAGTTCCATAGCCATCATTGCGCCTATTCCGCGAACGTCTCCTATTATTTGATATTCGGCTTTTAATTGTTGAAGTTTTGTTTTGATTTGTTCGCCGAGGGTTTTTGATTGTTGCAATATGTTTTCGGACTCGATTATATTAAGGGTCGCTAATGCGGCTTCGCATGATATGGGGTTTGCGTTGTATGTTCCGCCTATTCCCGCCGGATGCACGGAATTCATTATTTCCTGTTTTCCTATTACGGCGCTTAAGGGCATTCCCGCGGCAAGGCTTTTTGCGGTAAGGGTTATATCCGGTATAACGTTATAATGTTGCATAGCAAACATTTCGCCTGTTCTGCCTATTCCGGTTTGTATTTCGTCCGCAATAAAAAGGATGTCGTTTTGCTCGCATATTGTTTTAAGGCGTTGGAAGTATTCTTTGGGCGGAGCAATAAATCCGCCTTCTCCTTGGATTGGTTCCGCTATTATAGCCGCGGTATTTTCCGGGTCTATTTCTTTTATAAAGAAGTCTTTCAGGTTTTCGGCGCAATGTATATCGCATTGAGGGTATGTAAGATTAAACGGGCATCTGTAGCAGTATGCGTAGGGTATTTTGTATATTTCCGGAGCAAAGGGACCGAAACCGTATTTGTATGGTTTAACTTTGCCTGTTAAGGTCATTGCAAGCAGGGTTCTGCCGTGAAAAGCGTTTTCAAAGGCTATGATTCCTTTTTTTTTGGTATGATAGCGGGCGATTTTTACGGCGTTTTCTACGGCTTCGGCGCCGCTGTTTGCAAAGAATACGGATTTGGGAAAGTCTCCCGTAACCGCGTCGCATAGTTTTTCGGCAAGTTGAACCGCGGATTGATAGGGATTTACCATGAAGCATGTATGGGTAAATTTTTCCGCTTGTTTTTGTATTGCTTTTACTACTTTGGGGTGGGAGTGTCCTATATTCATTACGGCGATGCCGCCTCCGAAGTCTATGTATTCTTTTCCCTGATTATCGGTAAGCAGGGAGCCTTTTGCGCTTGATATGTAGCAGTCCGCCGCGCTTATTATTCCTTTGGCAATGTATTGTTCCCGTAGTTTTTTTAAGGAGGCAAGTTCTTTTTTTATTGGCATTTTTTCCGCCTTTCTTATTCGGATGTTTATAAGATGCAAAGTTTTAAAACGCTTTGGACATCTCACTTATAATACAGTTTTTTGCCGCGTTTAATTGAGATTGTAGACTGTTAAATAAAAAAGGTAACCGACTGTTGGACTTGTCGGTTTTGCATTTGTATTGCAAATTTTCTTTTAAAATAGATTTTTTTTCGGTTGTATGTCAACCTTTTTTTAGATTTAAGGGGGGGGTGCGAGGTTTTTTATAACGTCTATGCGTAATTCGGTTAATAGGTTTTTGACGCCGTAATCGGCGCTTATTTTTTTTTTCTGACGTATATGGTTTTACTTACTATTGCTACGGTATCCCCTTTTTGGTCTTTTATGGGCAGGGAGAATTCAGGAAGATATTTTTCTCCGTTTGCTGTATTTTCTATGATTTTTTTTATTTGCGATTCGGTTATTATAAATTCTGCGGTTACGGTTCCTTTTCCGGGTTTTATAAATTCTATACGGGCGGTTTTATCCCATACGAGGTAGTTTTTTCCGAGTATTTGTATAAGCATTAGCATGTAGAAGGGGTCTGTCATTGCAAAGAGGGAGCCTCCGAAGTGGGTTTTTACATAATTGCCGTTATACCATGTTTGTTTCATTGTAACGATTATTTTTTTGTAATCCGGAGCTATTTTTTTTATAAGGATTCCGGTTCCCCAGTATGGCGGATATATGTTTAACAGTAGTTTGAATAGGTTGGGTTTCATTGTTTTTATTAGAAAGTATTGTGTAATTGTAACAGCGCAAGCTTTTTAAAGGTAGAGGGGGGCGAAAGCGCCCTTTTTACCCGTTTATTTTAGTCGATACTGAAAAAGTATAATATATATTGTAATTATTATAAATTTTAATAAAAGCAAGATAATATATTTGCAAGGAATTAATATTGATTTTAATATTTTTTTTGCAAATATTAGGGTCTGTTGACAATTCATAAAGGTAGCCAAAGGAAAGCGCGAGCCAAAGCGAGCATAGCCTCGAAATTACGTTTCAATTTATCATATCTTGTCGCTATAGCTCGG
>JAFDMD010000062.1 GCA_019306185.1 Deltaproteobacteria bacterium | reverse complement strand
TTAATAATTTTTGCCGCCCTCGCAACAAAAAATAAAAACCCGTCATTTAATAAAGGGATTTCTCCTCGTTTCACTCGTCGAAATGACAACGTAAAATAAAGATTTGTTGAAATGACAGGGTGAAAACAAGAACTGGCGCAATAATTGCAGAATATAAAACTCTTGACGAAATTAACGGGCTTAAATTTTTTGAAGAATGCAAAAAAAACTATCCTAACATAATAAGAATATTAATAACCGCTTATATTGGAGACAATATTGCCAAAGAAGCGCTTGATTCCGGGCTGATTTATAAATTGATTAAAAAACCTATCAATATAAGCGGGTTGAAACAAATAATGTATGAAGCATCCGAGCGTTTTGCTGCGCAAAAAGCCTTGCAGTAACAGATAGTTAGGTTGGACGTTGCTGCGCCAAGCCCAACCTGCAGCAACTTATCTTATTATGTATTAATATTATTTGTCTGCTTTTTTGGGAGAAGTCCAACTCTTTATTGAATATAAATGGGGACAATACCTATAATTAACCATTTGGAATAATTATAATTTTATCGAATAACAAAGAGGCTTGTTCGGTTACAAGGCGAAGCTTTTTTTGAACCGCAGGAATACACGGGATATTTCGAGGATTAAAAAAAAGCTTCAACGCATCAAACAGGCAAACCGAGAAGTTATCCGCCGAATTTTTTATATTTTTTCAACCCAGCCGTCCGGTCCCTCCGCTCTGCCGTATTGAATATCGGTTAATCTTTTATAAAATTTGGCGGTCATTTCGCCTACTTTGCCGTTGTTGATATTCAAAACCTTGTCGTCGTAACCTATTTCGCCTACCGGAGATATTACCGCGGCGGTTCCGGAACCGAAAGCCTCCTGTAATTTGCCGGCGTCGTAAGCCTCTATAAGCTCTTCGACGCTTATTTGTCTTTCCGAAACTTTTATATCCCATTCTTTTGCAAGTCGTATGACCGATTTTCTGGTTATGCCGGGTAAAATACTGCCTGATAATTCGGGAGTAATGAGCTGGTTATCTATAACAAAAAATATATTCATAGCTCCCACCTCTTCTATATATTTACGCTTTTCGCCGTCTAACCATAAAACCTGAGCATACCCTTTTGCCGCCGCCTCTTTGCCCGCATATAAACTTGCCGCATAATTTGCCGCCGCTTTATAGCAGCCTATGCCGCCTTTTATTGCCCGAACATGATTTTTTGTTATCCATATTTTTATAGGATTAAAACCTGCCGCATAATAAGCGCCTACCGGCGAAAGTATTACAAAGTAACGGTATGTATCGGACGGTTTTACTCCCAGATAAGCGTCGGTCGCCACTATTGTAGGTCTTATATAAAGAGCGGTTCCATCCGCTTGCGGAACTTTATCTTTCTCTATTTCTATAAGCTGTTTTAAAGCTTTTAAAGCAAACTCTTCATCTACTTGAGGTATGCAGATCGCTCGGCAAGAATCGTTAAGTCTTTTAAAATTATCTTTGGGGCGGAAAAGAAGTATATCTCCGCTTTTTGAGTAAAAAGCCTTTAAGCCTTCGAAAACCGCTTGCGCATAATGAAAAACCATCATAGCCGGATCTGCGATAATCGGCGCATACGGTTCTATACGCGGATTATGCCATCCTTTTTGATGGTTATAATCCATATTAAACATATGATCCGTAAAATGCTGTCCGAAACCAAGTTTGTCGGTTTCTATTACAGGTTTTATTGTTTCGGCTTTTTTTATTTTCACTTCCATGATCTTTCTCCTTTAGGAAGGCTGTATAACTTTGTAGTTTGCCCGTTTTGGGCGTTGAAAAAAATTTTTAATCCTCGAAATATTATATATATTCCTGCGGTTAAAATTTTTTTTCGCCTTCAAAACGAACAAACTACTTTGTTATACAACCTTCCTGTTTTTCATACTTATTCTTGTAAAATTTTATTTGATTTTATTTGATATTTTTAACGGGGAAATAAAGCAAAAAAGGGAATTTTCTACAAGAATTATTTAACGCTTTTATAATTTTGCAATATCATCATTTTATCTCGTTAAACTTAAACTCTCCTTTGCCCAAAATATCATGAATATGTAAAAGTCCGTAAACGGTTTTATTATTATCGGCTATAGGAACCGCCATTATTTGACGCTCTTCCATGATGTTTAAGGCGTTGTAAGCGGGTATGTCCGGCGTTACCGTATAAGGATTTTTTGTCATAATATTTTTTGCGCTAAGTTCTAATATATTTTTATGCTCGGAAATTAAGCGTCTTATATCGCCGTCGGTTATTATTCCCAAAAGTTTATTGTTTTCGGCTATAATAACTATTCCAAGCCCGAATTTATTTATTTGTTCAATAGCCTGTTTCATATCGACATTCGCCGAAACTACAGGCGCTTTGCTTATAGGCAGCATTATATCTCGAACGTTTGCGCTAAGTCTTTGCCCGAGATTGCCTCCGGGATGATTTTTTTTAAAGTCGCTTGACTTGAATTTTTTTTTGTTGATTAAGGCTACCGCCAAAGCGTCGCCCGCGGCAAGAAGCGCTGTTGTGCTTGCGGTGGGGGTTAATCCCATTGGGCATGCTTCTTGGGTTACGCCTACGTCTATTATAATATCGCTGTTGTTTGCCAAAGTTGAAGCTGTATTTCCAGTAAGCGCTATTATTTTACATCCTATCGCTTTTATTGTGTTTAATAGATTATTTAACTCCCATGTTTCGCCGCTGTTTGAAAGAGCCAAAAAAGAGTCTTCGGCGGACACTATTCCCAAATCGCCATGAACCGCCTCTACCGGATGCAAAAAAAATGCCCTTGTCCCTGTGCTGTTTAATGTCGCCGCAATCTTTTGCCCGATAAGTCCGGATTTTCCTATGCCGCTTATTATAACTCTGCCAGAAGATTCGTATATTGCATTTACCGCATTTACAAAACTATCGTCAATTTTTCGGCTTAAATTAAGAATCTCTTCGGCTTCTATTTCCAAAACTTTTTTTATTTCCTCGATAACGCTCATTTTTTATTTCCTCTATTTAAATTTTAATAAAGGGATTTCTCCTCGCTCCGCTCGTCGAAATGACAAGCAAAAATAAAAAGCCTGTCTTGTCGATCAAAGCGAGAAATCCCTTTATTATTTTTATAATCATTTTTTTTGTATTTGCCGAATCAGATTATAATTTTACGATTTCTCTTATTAGCGTTACTTTTTTTTCATCGCATTTTCAAAATCGGATATTTGGGGCGGTTCAATGGCAAACCATTTATGCTTATATGCATATACGTCAGCTCTATCTTGAGCCACAGTTTTACGCGGTTGGTATTTGTTGCCCGGTCTGTCCGCCTTTTTCTGTATTACCAATACATCTAATGGCGGATACCCCTTTTCATCGCAATAACTCCTAATCGAATTAAGATATTTTGCAACGCCAAGAGGAATGCCAGACTTCAGAATATCAGATATATCAGAATATGTATATATCTTACCTTCTTTTGCAGCGAGAACAAGCAAAGTCCATATTTGCATTGCTCTCTGATATTTTGTCATTTTTGCCACCTTTTTTTAAGATTAAAAAAACGCTCTGTTAAAAATATCTTTAAATTATCAAACTAATATTATTGCATAACAAAGTAATTTATTTGTTTGCAAGGCGAAAAAAAATTTTAATCGGAGGAATATATATAATATTTCAAGGATTAAATTTTTTCAACGCCGCAAACGGGCAAATTACGAAGTTATTCAAGGGTATTATCAGGTATGCCCATAAAATATCGCAACCCCGATATATTCTCTTTTGTAATCATTCCATGACTGTATTCTTTTAATATTGATTTAGGGCAAAACGCTATGCCGAGTCCTACGTTTTTAAGCATAAATCTGTCGTTTGCTCCGTCTCCTACGGCTACTATCTGATCGGTCGAGATATTTTCCATTTTTGCTATCTCTTTTACTATTTCCCCTTTTCGCTCCGCATCTATTATTTCTCCGTTAATTTTGCCGGTTGTAACTCCGTCTTTTATCTCAAGTTCGTTTGCAAATACATAATCAAGGTTTAAAGCCTCTTTAAGATAGTTTGTAAAAAAGGAGAAGCCGCCGGATATTACCCCTACCTTATATCCCATTGAATGCAAAGAGGATATAAGCTCGTCCGCTCCGGGCGTAAGATGAACCGACTTTGTAAGGGTTATAAGTTGGGCTTCGCTTAATCCTTTTAAAAGTTTTACCCGTTCTAAAAGAGCCTCTTTAAAATCTAATTCCCCGTTCATAGCCCTATCCGTAATCTCTTTAACATCTTTATCCGCTCCCGCGGCTTTTGCAAGCTCGTCTATTATTTCTTCTTTAATAATAGTGCTGTCGCAATCGAATATAACTACTTTTTTCTCTTTTTTAAAACTGCTGTTATCGCTTAAAGAAACGTCCAAGCCGGTATTTTCGGAAAATTGATATAAGGTTTTTCTTAACATAGGTATTTCCGAAGTATCGGATATATCGGTTAATATTTCGATGGCAATATAATCGCCTCTTGCTATCATTTTTATTTTTTCCACATTAACTTTATGCTCCGTAAATATTCTTGTAAGCTTTGCAACTATTCCGGGACCGTCCGCTCCCATAACCGTAAGTCTCATTAAAGTTTTATCCGCTTTTCTGCGTCCGGCTTCGTAAGGTTTTACATGGATTCCCAAATCAAAGAGTTCTTCCAAGGGCTTAAGCGTTTTTTGCATTTTTTCGTATCCGCAATCGGAGGTTGAAATATCTACCACAAGAAACATTAAAAAGTAGCCTCTTACCGCTTTTGCTTCTACATCCACTATGTTGATATTAAGCTCTGCTATGCTGTTTGTTATTGAAAAGACCAGACCGGGTTTGTCTTGTCCGATGGCGGATATAACATAAAGAGAATTATCCATTAATTTTTTCCTTTTGGTTTATCATTAAAATTCAAGCGCCATATTGATTGTGCTCGTTTTGATAGCTCGGCTTGACGCTTTGCACAATCCGTCCCGGTTCCCAAGTATCGTTATTTTCGGATATTTCTTTTGTTATTTGAAACTTGCTTTCCGCATAAACTCTTTTTTTGTCGCTATAACTTTTATCGCCGAGTTCGCTGTTTTCCTTTTTTGTCAATAATGTATAGTTGCCGAGACGATTTATAAATCTGTAATCATTATTTTCGTTATAATCTTGCCAATTTTCTCCCGGAGACTGCGGCAAGATGTGTTCTATACTGTATTTAGGGCTTTCGAAATCATAAGCATTATTTGAAATATTTTTTTCCAACTCAAAAAGAATGTATCGGACTATTTTTTTATTTCTTGGACCTTTAACGATTAGTTCTTTATTTGTAAAAGCCGCTTTAAAAATTTTATCTTCCGGATAAAGGTCTTTTTTTAATATTTTAATTACGTCGGAAACATTATTTAATTTGTTTTGCGCTATCTTTAAAGCGGTTTTATTATATAATCTTTCCTGTTCTCCCCCATGTAATCCGCAAATAACATTATATCTGAAAGAGATAATGCGGCAGGCTCTTAAAAGTTTGGTAAAATTATTTGCATCCATTTTGTTAAAGGCTATCATTAATAAAGAATGCGGCTGTTTAATGCCAAACATTAAAAGAAGTTTAACAGATTCTTTTTGTTCCGGTTCTGTCCATAGGTCATCTTCGGGGCTGCGTAATGCGGCATAAAAATCGGCATCTCTGGCTAAATCTCTGATAAGAGAAAAAGCTTCTTTTTTATTTTGTATATTTTTTTTTATTGTTTTAAAAAGATTTGTTTTTCTTACAAATTGATTGCTGCTGTTCCAATAAATGCGCAAAAAATCCGGGAAGCTTGCGCCTCCTAATTTTTTACCGCTGTTATCCGAAATATCTTTTTGAATTTTTTCGGCAAACCATTCAAACCCCTTTTTCATAAGTTTTTCGGAAGGGTTTAACCCTCTTTTAGGAAACTGTTGCAGCGGCGCAAGATAATCTTGATAGAACCTGTTATTTTGCTTATTTAACTGTAATTTTGATTTTGAGATAAGGGTGGCGGGATTTAAATAACCTATATATGTGTTGCTCAGCGCTTTTTCTCTTTTTTTATTATTATCTGAATCAATATTTTTCGATTGAAGTATTTGTAAATTTTTAAGAGCCGCCAGTATAAGTATGCTTAATGTCGTAATTCGCTGTTGCCCGTCTATAACGTCAAAATTTTCGCTATCTTTGGATTGTAAAACAAGATACCCCATGTAATGAAAATCATTTTTTTTAGATTTAAATAGCTCTAAAATATCCTGCCATAAATCGTCCCACTCCTCTTCGCTCCATGAATAATCTCTTTGGAATTTCGGAACAATATAAGATGTTCCGTTGCCCATTAATTTTTTAAAAGTGTCGTTGGACGTATTAAAATTCATGCCGGACATAATCGCCTCCCGATTATTTGATACAAATTGTTATTAAGACGTTTGAATAACAAATAATTTTGTTGTTTCAAAATAAGAGGTTATTCAAGCGTTTTTATTACGGTTTTATTATATAAGTATAATTATTAATCAATAGTTTTAAGCAGGCGCGGCAGAAAAAAGTTTTTTTTTGTTTATTCTATGCGTTTGAAAATCGGATCGAAAACTAAAAGGATAGATTGTTAATAAAGGTTGAAGCGGAAATATTGTAAAAAAGATTGATTTATAAAATATTAGGTGTTAAAAGTATTAGATTACTTTAAACGGGGCGTAGCGCAGTCTGGCAGCGCATCTGCTTTGGGAGCAGAGGGTCGCAGGTTCAAATCCTGCCGCCCCGACCAAAATAAACTTTTTTCTTGATACCCTCGCCGTTTTTTCTTAAAAATGATTTGTTGAAGAAACCGTTTTTTTAACTTCTGAAATTATAGATAAAAAAATATTTATTATGCTTTTATTACGATATAAAAAACGCAATCTATTATACGTTAAACAAAATTCCCTTTTTAATATTCGGGGGAATAAAAAGGCGTCTTATCCTCCGACAATTAAAAAATCAGATGAAATCTATTTTTGTTCCAACGGAAAAAATAAAACTACCGGTTTTCAATTGCAAAACAGAAGATATTTAGGGAATAAATATAAATTACTCGCCTTTATTGAAGAAATTATAAATAGAAAATGTAATGACTTTAATGTGTTTTGCGATATATTTGCAGGCGCCGGCGTAGTAGGCGAACGATTTAACAAAAAGAATATCAAGGTGATTGCAAATGATTTTCTTGAAAGTAATTATATCCCTCTTAAAGCCTTTCTCGGAACTTCAAAAATAAATTTTGAAAAAATAGAAAAAAAAATATCAACGCTTAACAACTTACAAGCAAATAAAGAAAATTATTTTTCCAAACATTTCGGGCAAACATATTTTACTTTGGAAAATGCCAAAAAAATAGGCGCAATTAGGAAAAAAATTGACGAAATATCTAATGATGATAGCGAAAAAGCGGCGCTTATTTCTTCGCTTATTTATGCGGTTGATAAGGTTGCAAATACGGTAGGACATTATGATGCTTATAGAAAAAAAATGGATACAACCAAGCCTTTGCGCCTTTTGCTACCGGATTTTAAACCGGCAAATAATGAAAACAACAAAATATACAAAGAGGATGCAAACAGGCTTATAAGAAAAATAAGCTGCGATGTTCTGTATATTGATCCGCCATATAATTCCCGCCAGTATTCGGATATTTATCATCTTTTGGAAAATCTTGCCGTTTGGGATAAACCGCAGGTATATGGCAAGGCAAAAAAAATGGATCGTTCGCATATTAAAAGCAAATATTGTTTAAAAACCGCATCAACCGCATTTAACGATTTAATATCTAATGCAAGATGTAAACATATTTTAGTTTCTTATAACAACACAGGCGAATCTAAAAATAAAAGATCAAATGCCAGAATAAGAGACGAGCAAATAATTAATATATTAAAATCTCGCGGTAAAGTAGAAATTTTTGAACGCGCTTATAAAGCGTTTACTACGGGTAAAAGCAAAACAGGCGGACATACCGAACGGATTTTTTATTGTAATGTTTTAGGATGATTATGAAAAAGCCTTGGTCAATTTCAACTACAGTTAGAAATCCTTACAGATTAAGAAATTTTTTACATATATTAAAAAAGCTTGAGGGGCGGCAATTCAATTATGCAAACCAGATTAAGTATCAGATTCTTTTAATTCAAAATAAGCTGTATAAACCGACTGAGTTATCAAAAGGGCGGGAAGAATATTTTTATAATATAGAGAAAAAAATGCCGTTTGCTTTGGCAAAGGACATTTTTAATGCCCAAAGCTATAAAGACCCTGCAATGCGGGGCAGGAATTCCGTTGCGCCTCTTAATAAAATGGGACTTTGCATTGCAAAAAATTCAGCCGAAGCGGTTAAAATTACTCCGCTTGGGGAATATTTTCTTTCCGATAGTTATGATTTGGGCAGGCTGTTCTTTATTCATTTTTTAAAATGGCAGTTGCCTAACCCTACAAGCATAGCATTCTCCGATAAAGATGGATTTGCCATTAAACCCTTTATAGGAACGCTGCATTTGATAAATGAGGCTAATAAAATATGGCTTAAAACCGGAAATAATCGGATAGGAATCAGTAAAGAAGAATTTTCTATATTTGTCCCGACTCTTATCAACTACCAAGACATTAAAAATCAAGCAAATAAATTGATTGAATATCGCATTGGTTTGCGTTTGCAAAAAGATGACAAGAGTAGAAAAAAATTTCAAGATGAATTTATAAATAATTTTTTAAAAAAGTTCCTCGAAAAAAATCAAGATTTCGGTATTGAAAAACTTACTAAAAATTTAAAAGATTATGGCGATAATACAATAAGATATTTTAGATTAACCCGTTTTTTGTATATAAGAGGCGGCGGATTTTATATTGATTTGGAACAAAGACGGCAGGTTGAAATTAATAAATTGCTTTTAACCGATAATGCCGCTCCTTTGGAATTTGATAAAGCCGACCGATATATTGAGTATCTTGCGGATATAAAACAGCCGATATTACCTTGGGAAACTAAAACGGCATTAGAGGAAATTGTAGATAATCTGACCTATGATATTAAAAATTATATTTCGGATTTGAAATCAAACAATATCACAACTCCGTTTTTTGATTTTCAAAAAACGGAAGGTTTGGATATGGAACAATTGGGAAGCTATATTGGAAATTTGAGAGGCTATCGTCTCAAATTACATGCAGTTGAAGCCCGCTTTAAAGCTCAAAGCATATCTGAAATTTCGGAATATATAGAGGCGTTAAAAAATATTCATCAATCGAATAATAAAAAAAGCGTTGAACTTGAAAAATTATCGACGCTTGCCCTTAACGCTTTAAATGATGCTATAGAGATAAAACCAAACTATCCGGTTGGAGACGATAATGAACCCACTTTTACGGCTCCGGCTAATAGACCGGATATAGAATGTTTCTATAAAAAGTTTAACTCGGTATGCGAAGTTACAATGCTAACTACCCGTTCTCAATGGTATAACGAAGGACAGCCCGTAATGCGTCATGTCCGCGAGTTTGAAAGGAGGCATGCTAAAAAAAACGTTTACTGCTTATTTATTGCTCCGCGATTGCACCAAGATACTATCGAGACGTTTTGGATGGCAATAAAATACGGTTATAGAGGAGAGAAGCAAAAAATTGTTCCGCTTTCCATTTCGCAATTTATTAAGCTGCTTGAAACTCTATTGGAAATAAAAACGCAAGGCGGCAATTTTACTCATGATGAATTATTAGCTCTTTATAAACTGATTATAGAATTAACCGATTATGTTAAACATTCGGAAGAATGGATTAAACAAATACCTGAAACAATTGCCAAATGGCGGCAATCTATTTTAGCGAGGCGATAGTTATGAAGCTAAACGCTATTTATATAGGCGACTGCATAAAGATATTAAATAAAGATATAAAGGCAAACTCAATCGAATTGATTTTTGCAGACCCGCCTTATAATCTTTCCGGCAACGGTCTAAAATGGAAAGGAAATAAAACCGGAGGGGACTGGCATATGGTAAATGAGGAATGGGATAAAATGACGGCTCCGGAATATATTATATTTACTCGAAAATGGATTGAAGGCGGTTATAAGGTTTTAAAAGATAACGGCTCAATTTATATTTCCTGCGCTTACCATAATCTTGCGGAGGTAATGATTGTTTTAAAACAGTTTAATTTTAAAATCAATAATATTATTGTTTGGCAAAAAACAAATGCTATGCCGAATATGACTAAAAGAGTATTTACCCATTCAACCGAATTTATAGTTTGGGCGGTTAAGGGTAAAAAATGGATATTTAATTATGAGGAATTGAAAAATATTAACCCCGAAAAACAGAAAAACGGCTCTTTAAAACAGATGCGGGATGTATGGGCGATGTCCTTGGTTCAAGGAAAAGAAAGATTAAAAGGCGCAAACGGCAGAGCGCTCCACCCTACTCAAAAACCGGAAGAGGTTCTGAAACGAATTATTACCGCCTCGTCAAACAAAGGGGATACGGTTTTAGACCCGTTTTTAGGGAGCGGAACAACCGCTGTAATAGCAAAAAAGTTGGGTAGAAACTGGATAGGTATTGAAAAGAATAAAAAATATGCGGATATATCCGAAATGCGAATTAAAAATACTATCTACCCATCATCCTTACAAACCTGCTAAAAAGATATTTTGAATCGTTGGGTCCGGGCGAAGCTTCCGGATGATATTGAACCGACATAGCCGGTATTTTTTTATGCTTAAAGCCTTCTACGGTATTATCGTTTAAATTTATATGAGTAATATCTACGCCCGAATCAAAAGAATCTTGAGCTACGGCAAAGCCATGATTTTGCGACGTAATTTCCACTTTGCCGGTCATAAGATTTTTTACCGGATGATTTGCCCCTCTGTGTCCGAATTTTAATTTGTAGGTTTTTGCCCCTAAAGCAAGAGCAAGCAGTTGATGCCCCAAACAGATGCCGAATATAGGACGATAATCCAAAAGCTCCTTAATGGTTTGGACGGCGTAGGTTACAGGCGCGGGGTCTCCGGGTCCGTTTGATAAAAAAATGCCATCCGGCGCAATTTGTTTTATGGCGTCCGCATTTGTTGAAGCCGGAACTACTACTACGTTGCAGCCGGATTTTTCAAGTTCCCGTATTATATTATACTTGATTCCGAAATCAAAAGCCGCAATAAACGGTTTGTTATTACTATGTTTTCTAAAATTTTTAACCTCGTTGATATCCAAAAAAAACTTTTTATCTTTTTTAAGAATATAAAAAGCGGATGTTCCAACCTCTTTTACAAGGTCTGTTCCGGCAATCCTATTTATTTTGTTTGCCTTTTTTACCAAAGATTTCGGGTCTGTATCAATGGAGGAAACTACGGCTCGCATAGCTCCGGCTTCTCTTATATGTAAGGTTACGGCTCTGGTATCAATATCTTCTATTCCCAAAATGTTATTTTTATGCAGATAATTTTTAAGGGAATCGGTAGCGTTACAATTGGAGTAATTATCCTGATACTCTTTTACTATTAAGCCTGCCGCGTAGATTTTATCCGATTCCGCGTCCTTATCATTTACCCCGTAATTTCCTATTAAAGGATAGGTCATAACCGGAATCTGATTTTTATAAGAAGGATCCGTAAGGATTTCCTGATACCCTGTTATAGATGTGTTAAATACCAGCTCGCCGGAGGCTTCGCCTTTACCGGTAAAGGAACGGCATTTAAAAATTCTTCCGTCTTCCAATGCTAATAATGCTTTCATTTTATCGAACCTATTAGTTTCCGCCGATTATATTCAAGCCAGACATGTCAAAAAAAACTTGAATATATCCTTTTATAATCATTTTTTAAAAATCGGTTATGTGGATTTCTTACTTTTAAACTTTAAAATATTTCGCTTGGTCTGTCTAAATTTCTATATTGAACAGCCTCTGCTATATGATTAGCCAATATGTTTTTTGATTCTTCCAAATCGGCTATTGTTCTTGCCACTTTAAGAATGCGATTGTAGGCTCTTGCCGAAAGCCCCAGCTTATCTATAGCGGCTTCAAGAAGGCTGCGAGAATTACGGTCTAATTCGCAGTATTTTTTTATATGACGGCTCTGCATCCGTGCGTTATTGTAAATTTTTGCTCCGGCAAATCTTTTGGTTTGAATATTTCTTGCTTTTATTACTCGTTGCATAATTTTTGCCGAAGATTCGGAGGCTCTTCTTTTTAATAGGTCTTGATACGGAACCGCCGGAACTTCTATATGTATGTCTATCCTGTCTAATAATGGACCGGATATTTTTGATCTGTATCGGCTTATCTGTATAGGCGCGCATTTGCATTCATGTTTCGGATCGGTAAAAAAACCGCATGGGCAGGGATTCATTGCCGCTACAAGCATAAAAGAAGAGGGATAAGTAATTGTGGAATATGCTCTTGCTATGGTAACGCAACCATCTTCCAACGGCTGTCTCATAACCTCTAACACATGTTTTTTATACTCGCAAAATTCGTCTAAAAACAGTATTCCGTTTTGCGCTATGCTAACTTCGCCGGGTTTTGGAATTTTGCCTCCTCCGATTAAGCCCGCATCGGATATAGTATGATGCGGCGCTCTGAAGGGTCTTTTGGTAACTAAAGGCTCATGTTCGGAAAGCAGCCCTAATATGGAAAATATCTTTGTGGTCTCGATAGCCTCTTCAAAGGTTAAGGGCGGAAGTATTGTTCTTATTCTTTTTGCGATCATAGTTTTGCCCGAACCCGGAGGACCTATCATCAAAATATTATGCCCGCCCGAAGCCGCAACCTCTACCGCTCTTTTTGCATGCTCTTGCCCCGCAACCTCCGAAAAATCTATTTGATACTCTTCTTTATTTTCAAATAGAAGTTTTACGTCTGTTTTTTTTCGCTCTATTTCAAGGGCGCCTCGTAAAAAATCTACGGCTTCTCTTAAAGTTTTTACAGGATATACATTTATGCCGTCTATTACTCCGGCTTCTTTACAATTTTTTTCGGATACTATAATGCCTTTATAACCTGCATTTTTCGCTGCAATAGCCATTAATAAAGAGCCGTTTACCGGCTTTACCCTACCGTCTAATGATAACTCGCCGAGTATGAGATGTTGTAAAGCTATGTTTTGAGGAATAACTCCGGTAGCCGTTAATATTCCTATTGCTATAGGCAGATCGAATCCCGTGCCTGTTTTTTTTATTCCGGCAGGAGCCAAATTAACTGTAATTCTATCGTCGGGAAAAGCGTAGCCGGAGTTGCAAACCGCAGCCTTTACTCTTTCTCTGCTCTCCTTTACCGCGGTTTCCGGAAGTCCTACCAGAGTATATATGGGAAGTCCGTTTGAAATATCGGTTTCAACCTCTATAATATGGGCTTGGATACCGATAGTCGCGCTGCTTAAAATTTTTGATAACATGTTTATATTTTAGCTTTCTTTAATCTGAAAAATGCTCGAAGCTTTAAGATATACTCCTAAAACTCCTCATACTCTATTTTTGTCGATAACCGAAATTGCTTATCGACAAAAAATAATTATAATATGTATAAAAATCTAACAAACCATTTATAAAACTTCAATATAAATATCAATTATACGGTTATTTCTATTAGTAATTTTTTTTTTTAATAATATTATTAGGGCAATAACGGATTGATTATAAAAGCGCAAAATTTAAATAAAGGAAACGCCCACAACTAAAATCAGACGTAAAAAATAACGTTTATTATTCCGGACTTTTTCCGCAAAAGCAGACAAAAAATAAAAATACTATTAGGGTCTGTTGACAATTCATAAAGGTAGCCAAAGGAAAGCGCGAGCCAAAGCGAGCATAGCCTCGAAATTACGTTTCAATTTATCATATCTTGTCGCTATAGCTCGGAAA
>JAFDMD010000061.1 GCA_019306185.1 Deltaproteobacteria bacterium | reverse complement strand
CCAGATTGATATCGCCGGATAACGAACGGCTAACCCATTCGGACGAACCGTCCCATATTAATAAATCTCCGCCGCTTATTGTAGCTGAAACAACCGTATCCGTAAGGTTTTCCAAAGTAGCCGAACTGTTTGCCGCAACCATCATATCTTCGACATAATCTTTAGTGGCAAGAGTTCCGCTATCTGTTATCGCGACGGATACCGGAGCGGACGCGTTGAATTCTATATTGCCGGAACCGGTAGTTTTAAATTCCGCCCCCAAGCTTATAGACTTGCCCGCTATACTTGTAACCGTAGCTTTGCCGTCCTTTTCCAAACTAATATCTTGATAAACTTTTTTGTTAACCCATTTGCCGCTTATGGCGTCCCATATTATTATGTCGCCGGAAGTTCCCGAAGGGGTTATAGAAACGTCCGTAAGGTCTTCTAATCTCGCCGCCTCGCCTGCGGCTATAATATGATCGTTAATATCGGCAATAGTAGCCAACACTCCGCTTCTGCGTATTTCAATAGATACCGGAGCAGACGCGTTAAATTCTATATTGCCGGAACCGGTAGTTTTAAATTCCGCTCCCAAGCTTATAGACTTGCCGCCTATTTTTTCAACCGTAGCTTTGCCGTCTTTCTCCAAACTAATATCCTGATAAACGGACCGATTTACCCACTTGTTTTTGCTTCCGTCCCAAACTGCAAGATCGCCGGAAACAGGAGAAGTTAGCTCGCCAAGCATAGCGTCGTCCATCTGGCCCGACACATATTCTTTTGTTGCAACAACGCCGGTATCCTCTATTGTAAGAACAACATTTTGAGTAGGAGCGTTTAATTCTATGGTTTTATCGCCTGTAGTTTTAAATTCGGCTTCCAAGCTTATAGACTTGCCGCCTATGCTTTGAACCGTTGCGGCGCCGCTTTTTTCCAAGCTAACGTCATAAGAAACTTTTTTGTTGATCCATTTTTTGTTTGTGGCATCCCATATTATTATATCGCCGGAAGTTCCCGAAGGAGTTATATCCGTATCCGTAAGATTTACCAGCGTAGTAGCTGCGGATATATTGGAGTTTGCCATTTGGTCGATTACGTAAGCTTGCGTGGCAAGGGTTCCGCTGTCCTCTATTTTAACGGTTACATCTTTTGAAGCCTCTAATTTTATCGGATTGACAGTTTCAAAAGCGTCTCCTAAAGTTATAGGTTTTCCGCCTATGCCTTTAACAGTAGCGACGCCATTTTGATTTACGGATACGTCTCCGATTAAAGCTTTACTTTGCAATATTCCGCTGTTATCCCATATTAGTATGTTGCCCGCGTCATCCGAAAGATTATCGGCTACGTTTGTTAAATCGGATAAGGCAATATTAGCCGATAAATTTTGCGCCAAAGTCCATTCTCGCGTAGCCAAAGTTCCTGTTACAGGAAGGGTAATTTCGGTTGTTCCGCCGCTCATAACATTAAGAGTTATATCTCCGGTAGTTATAAAATCTCCTCCGAGTTTCAGTTGTCCGGAAATGCCCGATATGTTTGCCACTTTGTCTTGAATATAGTCTGTAATCGCTTTTTCGGAAGCAAGTTTGACGTCGCTCGGATTATTTTCGTCGATAACGGTTTTAACGCCGGAGCCGGAAATATCGCCGTTTAAAACCGCTCCTTCCGAGCTTAGCACTTTTACTCCGTCCATATAAAGCGAAGAGCCGGAAATATATATACTGTCAAAATATCCCGCTTTAAAGGAGCGGGCCGAAGAGCCTATGATATATTTACTAGCTATAGCGGGAATTATATCTCCTACAAGCGCTTTTGTTCCGGCTATGGATATTGCATAGTCTTCTATATTTGCTTCGGTCATCAATTTTTCGTTTCTATTAATAATGCCGAATAACTCTTTGGAGTTAATTAAAACTATAAGCCCGTCAAGAAGTTTGGTAATATCTTCGCCGTTTACTGTTTTATTTATTTTAATATTATCCGCGGTAATATCGCCGGAATTAATATTAACGGCGTTAATATTCGGAGAGCTCAAATTTTCTTCGTCTATAACTAATCGCGGAGAATTATTTACGAGCATAGTTACCGGATGCTTTGAAACGGTGCCCATCTGAAAACCTTCCGGAATTGCTTCTTCTTTATTATTTTTGTATTTATCCCCTACTCTTAATACGGCTTTATATCTGCGGGCTGCGTCCGCCATCTCAATAATAGAGGAACTCTCGTTTTCGATATTCTTTAATTGGATACTGTTGGAAACAGCGCTTAAATTTCCTTTTATCTCTACGTCTCCTTGCTGTTTTACTCGGATATTAGGGAGTTTTTGATTATCCAATACAACCAACTCTCCGTTTTTATTCATAATAAAAAGAGATATGGAGTTATTAGCGTCTGATATGTTAGAATCGGATGTATTAGCGTCCGTCAAGTTAGAATCGGACGCATTTATATCTTCTAAACGTAATGTAGGATCGGATTTGCTTATAATTATATCCTGTTCGAATAATCTGGCGTTGTCTCTGATTTTAATAGAATCCGGCGGGGCGATATGTATATTAACTTTCCCTGTTTTTTTATCCTTTTCAACTCTTCCGAAACCTTCAAAAGCCGCATGTAAATTGTCCGGCGCTTCGTTAGATATTATAAACTCGCCGTTTTTCACATAAAAACTTATCGGAGTCCCCCAAGAGCTTTTGCCTTTCCATTCTTTAAGTCCGAAGGCTTTAAGTCTTTCGGCGTCAAGAGGCCATGCCCCTGTTTTTTCATAATAGGAAATAGCTGCTTTTTTCAACGCCGCTATTTCAAGAGAGGTTTTTTTAAATATCTTTGATTTTAAGGGCTTGACTTTAGGCAAATAAGGCAGAAGTGCCTGGCGCTTATCCTTTTGGGATGGAACGGTTGTATTTTCGTTATTATTGTTTGCAGCTTGAACAGGCAGATTAAACAATAAAAATATAAACAGCATACTTGCCAAATATATGAAGAACTTCTTCATAATATCCTCCAATCCTTACAAAAAATTTTAATGCGAATTCATAAAACAATTCCGATTCAAGATCAAAGGCGTCAACTCAAAAGAAGAGGAGCAAAAAATTATATCCTTTTGTATAATTATCAAATATTCTTAATTTATTGTCAAACTAATTTTGTAGTTATTATGCTGAACGCATCCTATTTTTTCGATGATATTTATAAAAACAAGGCAAATAGGAAAAAATGATTATATTTGACAATTGTCTTATAATTATGACAATTATTCGTTTTAAATAATTCCTATGGAAAAGGAAACAATATGAGTGCTATAGTAAAAAAAATAAAAACGGAGCTTAAACAAACCGGAGACGACAAAATCGCCCGCCATTCTTTAAGATTTTTTAAAACAAAAAAAGGAGAATACGGAGAAGGAGATAGATTTTTGGGCATACGGGTTCCCGTATTAAGAAAAATTGCCGAAAAATATCAGAATATTTCCATTAACGATATATCTGAACTTATTAACTCAAAGTATCACGAGCAACGTTTTTTTGCCGTTGTAATAATAATAAACGCTTTTAAAAAAGGGAACGAAAATATAAAAAAAAGAATATACGAGTTTTATTTAAACAATACCAAATTTATAAACAATTGGGATATAGTCGATGTATCCGCATCTAATATAGCGGGCGCTTATTTGGAAGATAAAGATAAAAAACCGCTTTATGACCTTGCGCTATCAAAAAATTTGTGGAAGCGAAGAATTGCAATAGTATCGACCCATCATTTTATTAAAAAGAATAACTTCAAAGACGCGTTCAATATATCGGATATGCTATTAACGGATAAGGAAGATCTTATTCATAAAGCGATAGGTTGGACAATAAGGGAGGTAGGCAAACGAAGCCTTGAAACCGAAGAAAAATTTTTAAAAAACCGATACAAAAATATGCCGCGAACAATGCTTAGATACGCCATAGAAAAATTTGAAGAAAATAAAAGAAAAAAATATTTGAAAGGCGAAATATAATGGGTAAATTTTGTCCGGGATTTTTAACCGCTGGAATAAGCGCTGGTCTTAAAAAGGACGGAAAAAAAGATTTGGGTTTAATATATTGCAAAGCCCCCGCTTCTATTGCGGGCGTTTTTACAAAAAACATTGTAAAAGCCGCTCCCGTAATTATAGATATTGAAAAGATAAAAAACGGGTATGCTCAAGCGGTTATTATAAATAGTAAAAACGCCAACTGTTGCACGGGCAAAAAAGGGATGCAAAACGCTTTGGAGGTTATAGAAACTCTCGCCTTACGCTTGCAAATCGACCCGAGTTTAATTTTTATATCTTCAACCGGAGTAATAGGTCAGCCCTTTCCCAAAGAAAAAATCAAATCCGCAATACCAAAACTTATAGAGAATTTAAACGACTCCAACGGCAAGAAGCTTGCGGAAGCTATAATGACTACAGACACTGTTTTTAAACTGGCATCCGTATCAAAAAAAATAAACGACGTATCTTTTACCGTTTCCGGCGCCGCAAAAGGAGCCGGCATGATACATCCGGATATGGCGACTATGCTCTGCTTTGTATGTACGGATATTAAAGCCGCGCCTAATCAACTTCAAACAATATTAAACAATGCCATAGCGAACTCTTTCCATAAGGTTACGATAGACGGAGATACAAGCACAAACGACATGGTTTTGCTTCTTGCAAACGGAGATTCGGGGTTAAGCTTAAATAATAAGGAAGTAAAAAAGGCTTTTGAAAAAAATCTTAACGATATATTGTTAACCCTTGCAAAAAAAATTGTTAAAGACGGAGAAGGCGCTACAAAACTTATTGAAATAAAAGTAGTCGGAGCGCTTACAAGAGACGACGCCAAAAAAATAGCGGACGTAATAGCAAGCTCGCCTTTGGTTAAAACCGCGGTTTTCGGAGAGGATGCAAACTGGGGACGAATACTTGCCGCAGCGGGAAGAGCCGGAGTAAATTTTGATCCGAACCGTATAGTTCTGTTTTTTAACGACGTTATGATAATGAAAAACTCTCAACCTTGCGGAGAGGAAGCGGAAAAACAGGCTTCCGAAATTATTAAAAAAGATGAATTTGTTATTCTGCTTGATATAAACATGGGAGGCGAGGCTTCGGAAACCGTATATACCTGCGATTTATCGGTTGATTATGTAAAAATCAATGCGGATTATAGAACTTAATAAAGCTAAAGTCTATAAACAGACTGCACGGCTTTAACTTTTTTAAGATCCGCTATTATCTCCTTTAAATGCTTGTTATCTCTAACCGTTATAAAAAAAATACAGTCCGCCGTTTTATTAGGATATTTATCTATTTTAATATCGTCTATGGAAGATTCGTTCTTCTTCATGCAAGCTGTAAGGTCTGCAAGAAGCCCGACTCTATCGTAAGATACAATCTTTAATTTTACCGGATACCTTTCCCGCTTATCCTCTTTGCCCCAATCGGCTTCGATTTGTCTTTCCGGATTCATATTTAAGGCATGAACGCAATCGGCTCTATGTATTGTAACCCCGTATCCGCGCGTAATATAGCCTACAATAGGCTCGCCAGGAACAGGGCGGCAACAATTTCCGAATCTAATAAGAATATCGTCTAATCCTTTTACGATTATTCCGCTTTTATCCTTTCTTTTTTTAGAACGCTCCGTTATTTTGCTTAAGATAGCGTCCTGTTTATCTTCATCCTTTGCTTCGTCAAAGGCTTGAAGCCTTCCGATTATCTGAGCGGGAGTTGTTTTACCGTAGCCTACGCTTGCAATTAAATCATCTAATGTTTTAAACCCTAAAGATTTAATTGCCTTTTCCATATCTTCCGATTTGGCGAAAGAATTAAAGTTAAGCTTATTTTTTCTAAAAAGCTTTTCGCACATCTCTCTGCCGAGAGTAATGCTTCTTTCCCTTTCTTCGGTTTTAATGCTTTGCCTTATTTTAGAACGAGCTCGGACGGTTTTTACAAACCCAAGCCAGTCTTTACTTGGTTTGCCGTCTTTTTTTGTTAAAATAGTAACAATATCTCCGGTGTTAAGCTCATATTTTAAAGGAACCATCCTACCGTTTATTTTGCCGCCTACGCATTCGTTGCCCACCTCCGTATGAATCGAATAGGCAAAATCAACCGGAGTAGCGCCTTTGGGAAAAGATTTTATCTCGCCCAGAGGAGTAAAAATATAGACCTCGTCAGGAAAAAGATCTATCTTTATATTCTCCATAAACTCGTTAGAGTCTTTTATATTTTTTTGGTTTTCTATAATCTCTTGTAGCCAGGCATAAGCTTTTTTGGTTTTTTCATCAGCGCTTACCCCTTCTTTATAGCTCCAATGAGCCGCAATGCCAAGCCTCGCGGTTTCGTCCATCTCTTTTGTTCTAATTTGCATCTCCGCCCTTTCGCCGTATGGACCCACAACCGTAGTGTGAAGGGACTGATACATATTAGGTTTAGGAGATCCTATATAATCTTTAAATTTTTTAGGTATAGGCTTCCAAAGAGAATGAATAATACCCAAAGCTTCATAACACTGATGAACATTATCCAATATAATCCTGAAAGCTATTATATCATACACCTCTTCAAATGCGAGATTCTGCTGAACCATCTTATTATATATACTGTAAAAATATTTAAATCTGCCTAAAACTTCGCATTTTAAACCCGCCGCTTCCATTTTATCCTTAATTAAACTTTTTACCTTGCCTACGTAATCCTTTCTTTCCTCTTTACTTTTAGCGACCATATCCTTAATCATTATATATTCTTTAGGCTTAAGATATTTAAAGGCGGTATCTTCCAATTCTATCTTCATCCATTTAATGCCGAGTCTTGCCGTAATAGGAGCGTAAATATCAAGAGTTTCTTTAGCTATCTTCATTTTTTTTTTCTCCGTAGGATGATAATCTAAAGTTCTCATGTTATGAATACGGTCCGCAAGCTTAATCAATATAACTCTTATATCGTCAGCCATTGCAAGAATCATCTTTCTTATGCTTTCGGCTTCTCTTTCTTGAGCGCTGCTAAATTTTAATTTGCTTAATTTTGTAACTCCTTCTACAATATGAGCGGTTTCCGCCCCGAAAATTTCGGCTATCTCCTCCTTTTCGGCTTTGGAATCCTCTACAACATCATGAAGAAGACCCGCCGCTATGCTAACAGTGTCTAACTTCATATCCGCAAGAAGACCCGCCACCTCCAACGGATGAGAAAGATAAGGTTCGCCGGATAGCCTTACCTGACCCGCGTGCGCTCGCGCTGAAAAAATATAAGCTTTATCTATAATATCAAGACCCGCTTTCGGATTATATTGTTGGATTTTATCTAATATGTCGGTTATTCTAATCATAAATCTTTATTTATTAGAGAATTAAAAAAATACGAATTTCATTATTATTTTTCACATAATAGCGGATATAGTCAATATAGATTTTTATTTTAAAAAAAATAAAAATCTATATTTGCAATTTTATCAATTTTATAATAAAAGAGTTCGTTGAAAAAATTTTAGCTAATTTATTAGCGACAGAATAAAAAAACTGGTCCTCATTTTTATAACAGTAAAATATAACGGGAAAGTTCGGAGGTAGTAATTGTTAGACTTTAATGAAATTAAATTAAAAGCGGAGGCGTATAAAAAAGATATGTCTGGCTTTTTAAGAGATATGATAAGCATCCCCAGCGAAAGCGGAGATGAAAAAAAAGTGGTTTTACGCATCAAAGAAGAGATGCAAAAAGTCGGTTTTGATAAAATCAAAATAGACGAAATGGGAAACATACATGGGACCATAGGAACCGGCAAAAGAATAATAGCCTACGACGCCCATATCGACACCGTAGGAATAGGAAATATCGCAAATTGGAAATATGATCCTTATAAAGGATACGAAGACGATAACATTATAGTAGGCAGAGGCGCCAGCGATCAGGAAGGCGGTATGGCGTCAATGGTTTACGCGGGCAAAATAATAAAAGACCTCGGACTTCAAGACGATTATACCCTTGTTATGGTAGGCTCGGTTCAAGAAGAAGACTGCGACGGGCTTTGTTGGCAGTATATTATTAAAGAACTCGGATTAAAACCGGAATTTGTAGTCTCGACCGAACCTACAGACGGCGGCGTCTATAGAGGACAAAGAGGAAGAATGGAAATAAAAGTTTCAACTTCCGGAATAAGCGCTCATGGTTCCGCTCCGGAACGAGGGGACAACGCCATATTTAAAATGGCTCCTATACTTATCGAACTGCAAGAGCTTCATACTAAACTAACGGAAGATAAATTTTTGGGGAAAGGTTCCCTCACGGTATCCGAAATATTTTTTTCCTCTCCGTCCAGATGCGCGGTTGCAGACGAATGCAGCATATCGATTGACAGACGCCTTACAAAAGGAGAAGATAAAGAATTAGCTTTAAGTCAAATAAAATCATTAGCCTCCGTAAAAAAAGCAGGAGCAAACGTTGAATTATATAAATATCAAAAACCCTCATACACAGGTTTCGTTTATCCTACGGAATGCTATTTTCCTTCTTGGGTAACCGAAAAAAATAATAAGGCATGCGAGGCGGTGGTTAAAACATATAAAAACCTATTTAATAAAGACCCGAAAATAGACAAATGGACATTCTCTACAAACGGCGTTTCCATAACAGGTATGTTCGGAATTCCCACTATAGGTTTTGGCCCCGGCAAAGAGGCGGAAGCGCATGCCCCTAATGAAAAAACATGGAAAGAAAACCTTGTAACATGCGCGGCTGTTTATGCGGCATTGCCTATTATTTATGTAACAGATTCCGACTAATTATCCCGACCCGACTCATACTTGCGCCGAATACTCCTTTAAATAAGCCGCAACCGAGAAAACAGAATGAAAAACCGCCGTTATAAACGTATTATAACGGCGGTTATAACACAACGCCTTATAAAAAAAGTTTCGTTACGCTTAAATTTATAGCGGAAAAATCTCAACTGCAGTTAAATAATTTCAGAATTAACATCCGGCAAAAGAAAACTTTTTTATAAGAAAATAAAATAAACGGGAGACAAAATAATGAAAACATTAAAAACAATCTTTACATTTTTATTAAGCCTATTTTTTATAACCGGTTTTTTTGCAACATCTTCAGCCGCCGACTCAAAACAAAGCGTTACGCTTACATATAGCAATTTTTTCCCTCCGACCCATATTCAATCTCAACTTGCGGAACAATGGTGCAAAGAGGTTGAAAAAAAAACAAACGGACAAGTTAAAATCCAATACTATCCCGGGCAAACCCTCACAAAAGCCAATCAGTGTTACGACGGAGTAGTGGAAGGTCTTTCGGATATAGGATTTTCGGTTCTTGCATATTCAAAAGGCAGATTTCCCGTTTTAGGAACAGTTGACCTGCCGCTTGGCTATACCAGCGGAATTGCCGCCACCAAAGTTGCAAATGAAATCTATAAAAAATTTCAGCCTAAAGAGTTTGACGATACTAAAGTATTATACTTCCATGCTCATGGTCCAGGCCTCATACACACTCAAAAAAAGCCGATAAAAAAACTTGAAGACCTAAAAGGCGTCAAATTGCGAGCTACAGGCAACAGCGCCGCGCTTGTTAAAGCTCTCGGAGCAACTCCGGTCGCCACTCCAATGCCGGAAGCTTATCAAAGCATACAAAAAGGAACCGTTGACGGAGGCATGTATCCTTTGGAATCAAATAAAGGATGGAAACTCGGAGAGGTAACCGATTATTCTACCGCCGCATTTTCATGCGCATATACTACGGTATTTTTTGTAGTTATGAATAAAGACAAATGGAACGCTTTGCCGGATAATACAAAAAAAATCATAGAAGAAATTAATATCGAATGGGCGCAAAAACATGGGCAAGCATGGGACGCAAGCGATGTTGAAGGCATAAAATTCTTTTTAAACGAAGGAAATCAAATAATAGGAATAGATAAAAAAGAAGCGGAAAAATGGAAAAAAGCGGCTCTTCCCATAATAGAGGCTTATCAAAAAGAATTGGATAAAAAAGGGCTTAACGGAAAAGAAATAATTACCTTTACCCAAAAAACATTAAAAAGCCTGCAATAATTTAAAGGTATAAAATAGAAACTCCGCATAAAAATAATTAAGGGGTTTTGCGCTTTATTTGGCAGCAAAATCCCTTAATTAAAATATAAAAGGAAATCTTGTCGGTCAACAAATTCGAGGATTAAAATTTTTATCCAACGCAAAAAACGCGCGCCCTACAAAGTTAGACGACAAATTTTAGAAAAATGAACAAATTTTGGCATATATTAGAATACATACAAAATAAAATGAAAATAGTCGGCGCCGCATGCCTTATGGCAATGGTATTTCTTACCTGTATAAATGTAGTCGGCAGATTTTTCAATTATCCGATTTTCGGAACCGAAGAAATAGTCGGTTTTCTTGCCGCTTTTGTTATAGCTATGAGCCTTCCTTACGCTCATAAAGAGGACGCTCATATAGGAGTCGAAATACTCGTAAGACTTTTTACGGCAAAAACTCGCTCAATCATAAAATTAATAACAAATATTCTATCCTTTATTCTGTTTATATTCGCTACATGGAGAATAGCGGTTTATGCCTACACAATGCGGCAAACCGGAGAAGTTTCCATGAATCTTCAGCTGCCGGAATATTATGTTATCTACATGCTCTCCTTATGCTTTTTAATATTTTCCCTCTTCATCCTTAAGGACATCTTAAACTTTTTTTAAAAAAAAAGCCATAAAACGAAGATGCCGGAGAACAGACCGGAAACAATTTAAAAACGGTTAATCGTAAAAAAATGATTATTAATGGAAAGCTTTAAAAAAAATTATAAACAGAGGAAAACCAAATGGATCCAACATTACTCGGCATACTCGGCATAACTATAATGATTGCCATATTTATGACCAAAATGCCCGTAGCTTATGTTATGGCTTTAATAGGCTTTATAGGGTTTAGCCTGTTAATATCTTTTAAAGGCGGTCTCAATCTGCTTTCAAGGGAAATATACTCCGCATTTTCGTCCTACGACCTTACTACAATCCCTCTTTTTATACTAATGGGACAATTTGCATTCAACAGCGGCATAAGTCGAAAACTCTACGGCGCCGCTTATAACTTTCTCGGTTCGATCAGAGGCGGACTTGCTATGGCTACGGTATGTTCATGCACTGCATTCGGCGCCGTATGCGGATCAAGCCCCGCTACTGCGGCTACAATGGCTACCGTAGGAATGCCCGAAATGAAACGCTACGGTTATACAAACAGACTTGCGGCGGGTTCGGTTTCCGCAGGCGGCGGACTCGGAATGATAATGCCTCCCAGCGTAGTGCTAATAGTCTATGGAATACTAACCGAGCAATCGATAGGCGCTTTATTTGTTTCCGGAATATTTCCGGCTTTATTGCTGACCCTTCTTTTTATTACATGCATATATATCACATGTTCCATATCTCCAAAGCAAGGACCGAAAGGGGAAAAAATCACTTTAAAACAGAAACTAATCTCCTTAAAGGACCTGGCGGATACTCTTTTGGTTTTTATTTTGGTTATGGGAGGGCTTTTTAAGGGATTGTTTACCCCTACCGAAGCCGCGGGCGTAGGAGCTTTCGGGGTTTTGGCAATATCCGTAATAAAACGCCAAATTACATGGAAAGGCTTTGTAAAATCATTATACGAAACCATAAGAACCTCTTGCATGGTGCTATTTTTAGTTGCAGGAGCGGTTATATTCGGAAAATTTTTGGCGGTTACAAGAATACCTTTTAACATAGCAGATTGGATAAGCGGTTTTGACCTTCCCTCTTATATGATAATCGGGTTAATTATAATAATATACTTTCTCGGCGGATGCTTTATGGATTCCCTTGCTTTAATAATGCTTACCATACCGATCTTTTTTCCTATAGTGCAAAATTTGGGTTACGACCCTATATGGTTCGGAATAATTATAGTTTTGGTAACCGAAATGGGAGTAATAACCCCGCCTGTAGGCATCAATGTTTATGTGGTTTATGGAGTGTCTCAAAACGTAATAAAAGGAGGAGTCCCTTTAGAATCAATATTTAAAGGAATAATCCCGTTTTTGTGCGCGGTCATAGTAGGCATAATACTGCTTATGATATTTCCGTCCATAGTCTTATGGCTGCCGAATCTCATGTATTAAAAAATATAAATAAGAAATTTCTCGCTTTACTCTGAATGGATGCTAAAGCGCGATTTTGCATCCTGTTATTTTAACATAAGTTATTTTTGCTTGTCATTTCGACAAGCAAAGCGAGGAGAAATCCCTTAATAAAAAGCGATAAATAACAGATACCGGAAAAATCATTTGCTATGAAAATGCAAATTTTCGGCAGCGCCTACAATAATCACAACAGGTATTATACTTTTTCGGCGGCAACCAATTAAAAATATTATATTTAACGTATGAAAATAAATCTTATAAAGGCGGAAACGGACGAGCATATCAATATGGCAAGAACGCTTTTTTTAGAATACGAAAAGGAGCTTGGAATCAATTTATGTTTTCAGAATTTTAAAAACGAATTAAAAAATTTGCCCTGCAAATATGCGGAACCTGCAGGCGCTTTGCTTATTGCAGAGAATAAATTTAAAAATCCCGCAGGGTGCGTAGCTTTAAAAAAACTGTCCGCCAACGGAATATGCGAAATAAAAAGGCTTTTTGTCAAACCGGATTGCAGAACAAAAGGGGTAGGCGTAAAGCTTATCTCCGCTATCATTGACATAGCCGTTAAAAAGGGATATTTATTTATGCGGTTAGATACTCTTGCAAGCTTAAAAAAGGCGATTAAACTTTACGATTTTTTCGGATTTAAAAAAATAGCCCCTTATTATAATAATCCTATAAAAAACGCCGTTTATATGGAGCTGAACTTGGAGAAATAGCGTGGAATTAAATCAACTGATAGATTTTATAAAAAAAATTATTAACGTTAAGCTTACAGTATTAGGCGGAACAGTAATAACCCCTTTGTCCATATTTATATTTTTAGGAGTTTTCGCCTTATTATTTATATGTTCCAGACTTTTTATTCGATTAGTTGCAAAAAAGATATTAGATCGTCTCTCTATTGAAAAAGGGCTTCATTTTTCCATAATAAGGGTTATTAAATACAGCCTTTTGATTCTTTC
Source organism: Deltaproteobacteria bacterium (assembly GCA_019306185.1). Lineage (GTDB taxonomy): Bacteria > Desulfobacterota > Desulfobacteria > Desulfobacterales > JAFDMD01 > JAFDMD01. Next base: position 824 of record JAFDMD010000061.1, on the reverse strand, counting down.
TTTACTTTTTTCGCTTCAATTTATAGGGGTAAGCATAACCGGAATAGCGATTATGTTCGGATTTTTATCGGTAGGCATAGGTTTCGGGCTCAGAAACATCACATCTAATTTTATCTCCGGAATTATTATGCTTTTTGAAAGGCCTATAAAGGTGGGAGATAGAGTAACCGTAGAAGGCTTTGAAGGAATAGTAACCGATATAAAGATTAGGGCTACAACAGTGCAGACGCTCGGAGAAAGAACCATTATTATTCCGAACTCATATTTTATAGAATCGCATGTATTAAATTGGTCGCATCTTGATAAGCGGGTAAGAGTAGATATTATGGTAGGGGTTTCCTATTCTGCTGACGTGGATTTGGTAGAAAAAACCCTTATGGAAATAGCCTATAAAAATCAATATATTTTAAACGTTCCAGCGCCGCGCGTTCTTTTTTTAAATCTCGGAGACTCTTCTTTGGATTTTAAACTTTACGCTTGGGTGAGCGAGCATACTGTTTATTATTCCGCGCTATCCTCTTTGCATTTTGAAATTATAAAAAAATTCAGAGAATTAGATATAGAAATTCCTTTTCCGCAAAGAGATTTGCATTTACGCTCCTCTTTTGAAAGTCAAAAAGCTTTAGCGGATTAAGGGCGCCTTTTGTTGAAAAAAGGCTCTTGAGCTACAAAAAATTTTGTCTTTTTTAAATACGCTCTTATACTGCTCCCAAAAGTCAAGACAATGAAAATAGAATATTTGTTGTATGCTCGTCAAGCGACTTGTTTTAAAGATTTTACGCCATAATATATTTCATCGGGTCTAATATAATTTAAAGATTGAT
>JAFDMD010000169.1 GCA_019306185.1 Deltaproteobacteria bacterium | reverse complement strand
TAAATAATATTTTTAAAATAAGCCGAGTTATCGGCATAAAAAAAGGGCGGGGTTTTTACCCCGCCCTTTTTTTATGTTGTTACATAACAAAGATTTTTGTTTATTTTTGCATAACGCAAAAAATCGGCAAAAGAAAAAGTTACGCAATTAATTCAAACAGTCCGGCTGCTCCCATTCCGCCTCCGATACACATAGATTCCACTCCGTATTTTACGCCTTCCGCTCGCATTCCGCTAAGCAGGGTAGCGCATAGTTTTGCTCCCGTGCATCCCAAAGGATGTCCTAATGCCACGGCGCCGCCGTAAATATTTACTTTGGATTGATCTATTCCCACCTCTCTTATGGAGTATAGGGCTTGAGACGCAAAGGCTTCGTTTATTTCAAACAAGCCAATATCTTTAACCTGTTTGCCCGCGACTTGTAAAAGTTTTGGTATTGCATATCTGGGACCTACGCCCATCTCTGTCGGGTCGCATCCTACGGCGGTAAAGTTTACAAGTCTTGCAACCGGTTTTAAGCCGAGTTCCTTTACTTTTTTGCCGCTCATAACAACCGCTATTGCGGCGCCGTCCGAAGTTTGGGAAGAGTTGCCTGCGGTAACGCTTCCGTTTTTTGCAAATACGGGTCTTAATTTGGCAAGCCCTTCTACTGTGGTTTGGTCTCTAATTCCCTGATCATGCTCTACGATTACGCTTGTTTTTTTACCTTTTTCAAAAATGGTTGCAGGCGCCGGTATAATTTCTTTATAAAGTCCGCCGTCTCGAGCCGCTTTTGCTTTCATATGAGAATGATAAGCAAACTCGTCCTGCTCTTCTCTTGAAATTTTATATCTATTTGCCACATTTTCCGCAGTAATTCCCATAGGCGTATAAATGTAGCCGTATCTCGGATCAGGATAAGGACGAGGCATATTGCCTCCAAGCGGAACCGAGCTCATCATTTCCACTCCGCCCGCTAAAATTACATCATCTCCTCCAAGTCCCGCTTCAATCTGCTGTGTGGCGTATGCTATAGCCTGCAAACCGGAGCTGCAAAATCTGTTTACGGTAACTCCGGGAACATCTTCGGGAAGTCCCGCTATAAGGGCTACTACGCGGGCTATATTAAAGCCCATTGTTCCTTCCGGAAAGGAGCATCCCACTATAACGTCGTCCACCTGTTCCGGTTTTAAAGCCGGTATTTTTTCCAAAGTAGATTTTATAATAAAAGTCATCATATCTTCGGCGCGGGTATTTTTAAAGATTCCTCTTTTTCCGCTTTTTCCTATTGGAGTTCTGTGCGCGGCTACAATATAAGCTTTATTATCCGATATTTTATTACTCACTTTAAACCTCCTGTGTTTTTATTACTTTAAAAGCGGTTTTCCCGTAGTTAATATGTGGATTATTTTTTCTACGGTTATTTGATCTTTGCATAATTCCGTAAAAACTTCTCTTTCAAGGGCAAGCATGGTTTGTTCGCTAATTACGCCCGGAGCGGTATCGCCGCCTGTAATTATTCTTGCTACGCCTCTTGCCACTTTTGCGCTGTGAGGCGCTATAAATCCGCCTTCTTCAAAGGATAGAATGCCCGCGTTAAGCATTCCGAAGCCGTCTTGCCCCATAACCTTTATAGGTTTCGGAGCTTCCGGAGAGTAGCCGCTTTTTACCATATGTAAGATTTCCTCTTTGGCGGCTTTAAAAAGGTTTGATCTTGCGGGAACGATTTTATCGGTAGGTTTTAAAAAGCCGAGCTCAAAAGCCTGCTTTGCAGACATAGACACTTTTGCCATAGCTATTGTTGAAAAAACGGCTTCAACAAATTTGCCTAAGTCGTTTCCGGCTACGCAGGGCGGAACGCTGTTGATTACTCTGGAATATAGGCTTGTGGAGCCGCTGCCTGCCGGAATAAGCCCTACGCCCATTTCAACCAATCCCATGAATGTATTCGGATGAGCCAAAACTCTGTCGCAGCCCATTATTAATTCGCATCCGCCTCCGAGAGCTCTGCCGTAAACCGCCGCGGCTACGGGATAGTTTGCATATTTTGCTTTATAAACGAGATGTTGTAAAGCGCCCGCCATTTCGGAAATCCCTTTGAAATTTTTCTGACCTATAAGCCCCATTACCAAACCGAGATTTGCGCCGGCGCTAAAGAAATCATGGTTGTTTCCTATAATAAGTCCCGCTCCGTTGTCATTTACATAATCGAAAGCTTTATCGAGGAGTTTAAGAGCGGACTCGTCAAGAGCGTTTACCGGATTTGTATGGATTTCAAAAATAAAGACTCCGTCTCCGGCATCGTGTAATGTCGCGCCTTTATTGGATAGAACGCTTTTTTTATTTTGTTTTAAATTAAAAAGGCATACGGCTTTTTCGTCAACTTTCATTTCCATATATTTTTGAGATTTGAAATCAAAGAAGAACTTTTTGCCTTTTTCGGTTTTATAAAAGGATATAGCCTTTTTAGAAAGCATCTTTTTTATACTTTCCGGAACTTTTATGCCGGACTTTTCCATTTCCGATACGGATTTTTCTACGCCTATGGCGTCCCAAAGTTCAAAATGTCCGAGTTCAAAATTATAGCCCCATTTCATAGCGTTATCTATATCCACTATGTTTTCGGCTACTATTCCTACCATGCTTGCCGCATAAGCCAACTGGCTAAAAATTACGTCTTTGGCGTAAAGCGCTCCTTTATCGTCTCCGTAAACTATCGCTTTTATACTATCTTCGGCGCTTCTTGCCTTTTTAGCGGCTGCCAAGCATGCAAACTGCGGTTTTTCCAAAGGACCGTAAGTTAAGGTTTTATAATCTATAACGCTTCTAACTATACCTTTGCCTATTTTTTCGGTTTTATAGAATCCGCCTTTTTTAGGAGTTTTTTTGCCGAGATGCCCTTTTTCCACCATTTTTGCGGTAAAATCCGGAATTTTAAGCATATTGCGTCTTTTGTCGTCTTTACACATGGCGTAAAGATATTGGGCGACTTTTCCTGCCGTATCCAACCCTACCAAATCGCTTGTTTTAAATATGCCGGTTTTGGGTCTTCCTATTGCCTTGCCCATTAAAGCGTCAACTTCCGGTATAGTAAGGTCATGTTCTATCATTTTTTGCATAGCGATTGTCAAACCGCATACGCCTACTCTATTTCCCGCAAAACCCGGGACGTCCTTTGCAATTACAATCCCTTTGCCGAGTCTTTCTTTTTCAAAATCGGCTATAAATCTTACAAGTTCCGGTAGAGTTTTAGGACCCGGAATTATTTCCAACAATTCCATGTAACGCACGGGGTTAAAAAAATGGGTTCCTATAAAATGTTGTTGCATTTCTTCCGGCATATCTTGCGACATTGCTTTTAATGATATTCCGGAAGTATTAGTGCATATTATAGAGCCGGGTTTTCGGACGGCAGCAACCTTTTCCAGAATGCTTTTTTTGATTTTAAGATCTTCTATTACAACCTCTACTATCATGTCGCAGTCTTTTAAAAGCTCCATATTGTCAAAGGTTCCGGTTTTAACAAGCTTTGCGTCTTGCGCCGATAAAAATAGCTCCGGTTTTGCTTTTATAGTCGCTT
>JAFDMD010000168.1 GCA_019306185.1 Deltaproteobacteria bacterium | reverse complement strand
TTAAAAATCCGCTTCCTATAAAAACCGCTATGAATATACTCGGAATGCCGGCAGGAAAATGCAGACGCCCATTAGGTAAAATGACAAAAAGCGGAGTCGATATGGTTATAAGGGTTATAAGAAAGGTTAATGCCTCAGAACCCGAAATATTAAAGCCTATAGCAAACTTTTTTAACATAGATATTATAAAGCGTATAAATAATTCCGATTATATATCCGATTTGTTTTATAGTTAGGTTTTATTTCAAAAAAAATCAGGCTTTATAATATAGAAAGATAATGCAAGGGCTATACAAAGAGAAAGAGGCAATAATAATATAATAAAAAATCAACAAGTTGTTTGTTAAAAAGAGGTCGATATGTATAAAAACGAGTATATAGCTCAAGTAACGCCGGACGGCAACCTTTCGTTACCTTCGGAGTTTGCGAGTAGGTTAAACTTAAAAGTTAATTCAAAAATAAAAGTTTTGCTTATTCCGGAACAGAAAAATAAAGCCGCGAAAATTGCGGAGATTGAAAAAGAGATCGATGTAGGGAATAGATCGCCTATTAGTCCGAGAAGTCATGAAGAGATTTTTGACAATATAAGAAATAAGCATGCCTCCCGTTAAAATTGTTTACACATTAATAGCCGAAGATGATCTAAATTATATATTCGATTACATTGCTTAAAACAGCGTTAGTAACGCATTAAATTATATTGATAAAATAAAGTCTGCAATTGAAAATTTAATTATATTTCCATATATGGGCGTCAGTTGTAAAGCCAAAGGTATAAATAAAGATTGTAGAATACTGATATTTGAAAACTATTTGATATTTTATAAATTTGGCGGAGGCAACGAAGTTATTATATTGAGAATACTTTATGGTTCAAGAGATTATCGGGACTTATTATAATAATAACGTCGGTTGGCTTTATAATATAGAAAGATAATAAAGGCTAAACGACTTGGGAAAGGAGCAAAAAACAGTTATTATTCGCCGGAAAAAACGTCTCTTTAACGTAATTTATAGGAGGAAGATATGATAAAAATTGATAAATATATTAATCTATTAATTGAAACCGCGAAAAAAGAGTTAAAAAGTTATAACTATTCCGGCATACGACTTGCCGATTTCCAACTGATTAATTCTTTTTTACTAGACAGCGCATTAAATCAATCCCCTGCAAATCAAGACAATTATAGCCTGTTAATAAAAATACCGGAAAAAGATATTAGACCGGATTTTTACCTGCCGGTAATACTTTCTATTGCTTCCTCTTTATTTTTTAAAAATTATATAGAAGACGCCACCGAATATAAAATCGGCGATATTGTTCAAAGAGACGGCAAAAGATATGAACTTGTAGAAATTAAAGATGAAGAACCTAAATATGTATTAATTAGAAAAGACAAGCTTAAAACAAAAATTACAACAATTTCAAAAGAGATACGAAAGTATATAATAATCACCGGAGATTTATCGAAAAGAGTCTCAAGAACCAAATTTGACGACTACAAAGAATTTTTCAATCTGCTTTTTAAAGTTGACTATTTTCCCTCAAAATTTTTGCATAAGGCGGTTATTATAGTAGAGAAAAAAGGGCTTTTTGAAAAGCTGAAATCTAAAAAAATTAATGAAATTTGCCTTCATAAAGCTTTGCCTTTTCAATGGGTAACTAAAAAAGGAATAGCAAAGCATGAATCTCAGTTTATTCCTATAGAGCCGATGATATATCTTGTTCCGGATTATGAAACTTTTAAAGAGCGCCTTTTTGAAAAAATTGAGAATCTTGACGCCGTAATTTTTATAGGAAAAAATAAATATTCTTCGGATTATCTTACCGAAATAAAAAAGGATATAAGAACAGAAAAAATTCCTCCGGCTATTTTTATAGGGGTTGACGATATAGACGATTTTACAGGTTTGAAATCGTGGGACTGGACTCGCCCGGAAATGGATTTTTTTAATAAAGTTGAAGTCCAAGAGAATAAAATTACAGAAGCTTCCGATTGCAGCTTTGGGGAAGCTTTGGGCGAATTCGAGAAATATATTAAGGGAATAGACGAAGAATATACCCGCGATATTTCAAAAAAAATTATGGGATGGTTTGAACAATGTTTATATTCTCTTGTAGCTCCTTTTCAAAATTCCAGAATTACTTCTCAGGCAAATTATATCAAAGAACGGATAAGAGAAAAAATCGAAGAGGAAATAAAAGATAATTTTTTTCCGATAGATAACAATCCAACCGAATATATTAATAAAGCTTTTGAACTTATAGATTCTATTTTTACCGGACTTAATTTTGAAAAATTTCGGATGTTATCGGATCAACAAAAAGTGGATATTCTTTTGGTTTCCAAATGGGTTAAAGAGATTTGGGAAGAGGAACTTCCTGATATATTACCTTTTAATAAAACCAAAATATTAACAATTTCGGAGTTTTTATCAAAAGAAAAAGAATATACTACGGTAAAAGAGGTTTATCTTTTAACTATATTCGGCTTTGAATCGCGTCCGCAAGATTTTATAACAAAACTTATTCATTCTTCTCATAATATCAATTATATCCTTTATCCCGAAGAGAAAAAATTTGTTGAAAAGCTAGAGGCAAAATATAAAAACCGATTAATCGAGGAATATCTTTCGGCAGACAGGGCTTTTATGACCGATATAAATAGCAAGGATATAGAAGCTTATTTTAAAAAAGGGGACGACGAGGGTATAGACGATATAATTGATAGGCTTTACAATAAAGAAACGGAGGAAAATAGACTTTACGGCAGAGAATTATCCGAATCAGTAGAATATATAATTAGTTATGAGGAGGATAATTTTGCACCGGATACTCTTGAAGGGAGCAAATCGGTTTTGTTGGAAGAGAAAAAACGTAAAGAGGTAGTCTCTCATTTGATTGTCGGCGATAAAATAAGGGTTTATGAAAATTACTCTAAAGAGAAACTTTTTGAAATAGCAACTAACGAGGATAACGAAGGCAGATTTTTCGATATAAAAGTAAATTCCGATTATTGGAAAAAACGTTTAAAGCGTTATTTTAAGCAACAAAAGGAAAGAGGTTTTTATAATGAAGAGAATTTATTGGAAGAATTGAAAAAAAACGGCGCAAATATAGAAATAGGAGCGTTAAAAAACTGGCTTAAGCGTAATTCAAACAGTTTATACCCGAGTCAAAACGCAAATCTTGTAGCAATAAAAAAAACGATTAACGATCAGGAATTAAATGATAAATTTGAAGATATAAAAAGATGTAAAAAGGCTTATCGCGGTATTATGATAGCGTTAGGCAGAGATTTGAGCGACGAAATTATGGATTATGTTATATCCGACAAAAAGGATAAGGGAAAAATGCTTATAAAATTTACGGATAGCGAAATTAAATCTTTCGTCAAAAGAAGCGCTCCCGTAAAAACAATTAAAGCCATCAAAATAAACAGAGATAAAACAGATGAATAATAAAGAGTATTTGGCAAGAGAAAAATTTGAGGCAAGAATAGAAAAAGGAATGTTAGGACCCGGATCAGACACATGGGGGCTGCCGGAAGCAGAAGAGATTATATCCGATTATC
>JAFDMD010000167.1 GCA_019306185.1 Deltaproteobacteria bacterium | reverse complement strand
GTAAAGTTCTATATGCAGGGACTCCATTGAAGAATGGTTATGACGAAATTTCTTTATCAAATTTGCCTATAAATCGTTTGAAATCTGTTAAGAAAAGTTTAAGTGCAGATATACCGGTAAGTATTGATGATGAAAATAGAACCAAACTAATAGAAGCTATTATGAATAAATTTAATAGATATGATAATAAAGCTTTAACTATTAGTAAAAATTATGCAACCTATTTAATAGAATATCAAGATAAAATATTTAATCGTGATAATAATAAATCGGTTGTTAGTAAGATAGATTTTATTAAAGCTAAAATTGATTTACAGCAAAGCGAAAATGATATTGAAGCATTTTTCCAGAAACTTGATAATTATAAAGAGCTATTTATTAAATATTTTAATGAATTCAAAAAGTTGAAAAAACCCGGAAATGACGATATTAAGAATTTGATTGACAATGTTAACGGTATTGAAATTAAATAAAATAAATTAATTGGAATAAAATTACGTTCAAAAAATAATGAGGGAAGACAATGATAGTTGGAAAAAGAAAATCTTTTGACGAAATAAAAGACTCGTTAAAAGGATATAAAAAAATCTTAAACGTCGGATGCGGAACCTGCGTTGCCGTATGTTTGGCGGGCGGAGAAAAAGAGGTCGAGGTTTTAAACTCCGAGCTTGACATGGCGTTTAAACTTAATAATGAAGATATTGCGGTTGACGGCATTACAATAGAAAGACAATGCGACCGAGAATATCTTGAATTATTAGACGGCAAAGTTAAAGATTATGACGCTCTTCTTACAATGGCATGCGGAGCGGGCGTTCAGTTTTTGGCGGAAAGATTTCCGGAAACCCCCGTTTTTCCTGCGGTTGATACAACATTTATAGGAGTAAATCAGGGAGTCGGCTGGTATGAAGAAAGATGCCGTTCTTGCAGCAGCTGCGTTTTGGGCATGACAGGCGGAATATGCCCCGTTACAATGTGCGCAAAAGGCTTATATAACGGACCGTGCGGCGGAACCAACAAAGGAAGCTGCGAAATAGATAAGGAACAGCCATGCGCTTGGCACCTGATATACGAGCGTTTGGCAAAGCAGGGGCGTCTTGATATTATAAAAGAATTTAAACCCGCTCAGAACTGGAAAAATCAAATACCAAGAACCGTAATACAGCCGGGTTATACTAAGTCGTAAAATATATAAGGAAGCTAAAATGGATGCTAATATAAAATCAGGGAGTAATCTTGAAAAAGTTTTAAAATCGGGACAGTTTGCATTTACCGGAGAATTGGGTCCTCCGCGCGGAACAGATGTAGCGGAGGTAAAAGAAAAAGCCGCTCATTTAAAAGGAAACGTAGATACGGTTAATATAACCGACAATCAAACCGCGGTTGTTAGAATGGCAAGCTGGGCAGCCTCTTTAATACTGATGTCCGAGGGGCTCGAACCTAATTATCAAATGGTATGCAGAGATAGAAACCGCTTGGCAATGCAGGCGGACATACTCGGAGCTTCTGCTCTCGGAATAAAAAATATGCTCTGCCTTTCCGGAGATCATCAAAAATTCGGAGATCATCCGCAGGCGTTAGGCGTATTTGACATAGATTCCATGCAGCTTATAAACATGGTTAAAACAATGCGCGACGAAGGAAAGTTTTTAGGCGGAGACGAAATACATCAACCCCCTAAAATTTTTATAGGAGCCGCCGCAAATCCGTTTGCCGAACCATACGAATGGAGAGTATATAGACTTGCAAAAAAAATAAACGCAGGGGTTGATTTTATCCAAACCCAGTGCGTATATAACATGGAAAGATTCAGAACTTGGATAAAACAGGCAAACGACATGGGGCTTACCGAAAAAGTTTTTATACTTGCCGGAGTAACTCCTATGAAAAGCGTAGGCATGGCAAAATATATGAAAAACAGAGTGCCGGGCATGGATGTTCCGGACGAAATCATTAAAAGACTTCAAGGAGTCGATAAAAAAGCCGTTGCGGACGAAGGCATAAAAATAGCCTGCGAACAAATAGAGGAATTTAAAGAAATGAAAGGAGTCGCGGGCGTTCATCTTATGGCTATAGAATGGGAGCATAAAGTTCCGGAAATAGCCGAAAGAGCAAAAGTTTTGCCTCGCCCCGTTCTCTAATTTTCAATCTGTTTTATAAAAAATAAAAAAGCGAAAAAATACCCTTTTAAAAGGGCGTTTTTCCGCTTTTTTTATGCGCTCCGTCTAAATCAGGCGATATATATATATATTCTAAATTTAAAGCATATAAATCATAACTCTTTTAATAAAGGGATTTCTCCTTGCGTTGTTCGTCGAAATGACATGGTAAAAATAAAGAGCCTGTCATTCCGAAGCGCAGCGAGGAATCCCTGTATTGTTGTCTCGTCTTTAAATTAAGGGTTTTCTCCATAACTTCGCGGTTTGCCCGTTCGCGGCGTTGAAAAAAAAATTTTAATCCTCGAAATACTCCATGTATTCCTCCGGTTAAAATTTTTTCCGCTTTGCAAACGAACAAACCGCTTTGTTATAAGGCGGGCTTTAATATAAATGTTGCCTATGATTTAAGATGATTAAACATAAAATTTGATATAAGTTGTCTTTGCTTGTCATTTCGACGAGCAAAGCGAGAACCCCCTTTATTCTTTTTTCCGTTCACATTCAAAACATCCGTAACAAAAGCCGTTTTTACATTTATAAACAAATTCAATTTAAATATAATTTTTTTGAATTTTGATAATAATTATTCTTGCTTTAAATATAAAAAACCTTTATTTTGTATAAAATTTATATTTTATTGCTACTTTTGGTTACGGCAGCTTGAATTTTATCTCTATTTATCTCTATTTGTTTTCTATAATATTATTCAAACCGTAGAGTAAGAAACAAAAATATTTATTTTGTATAGTTAAAATTTTTTAGAGGAGATAAGAAAATGAAAATGAAAATGATAGACATTTCTTTGCGTAAGATATTATCCATTACACTTTCGATATTATTAGTTACCTCTAATATAGCTATGGCAGCGCCGATAGTAGCTACCGGCAGCGGGGCTACAAAGGTTTATTTGGCGCCTAACGGAGTTCCGGTAGTAGATATAAATACCGCAAACGGAGCAGGGCTTTCTCATAATAAATTTATACAATACAATGTCGAAGAAAACGGAATAATTCTAAATAACGGCAATAAAAGTCAAATAGCTCGGAAGGCTCAACTTGCGGGGCAAATAATCGCAAACCAGAACTTAAATGCGGAAGCAAAATTTATACTTAACGAAGTAACCTCTCCCAACAGAACCAGATTAGAAGGTTTTACCGAAGTTTTGGGCGGCAAAGCGGACGTTATAATTGCAAATCCATTCGGCATTACCGCAGAAGGAGTAGGATTTATAAATACGGACAGAGTAACTCTTACTGCCGGAACGTCTATTATAGGGGCGGACGGGGCATTAAGCGGTTTTAATGTTTCCAAAGGAGATATTTTAATACAAGGAGAAGGAATAAACGGAAGCGCGCAACAGCTTCTTGATATTGTAACCCGATCCGCAAAAATAGACGGACAAATTAATGTTCCCACATTAAATATTC
>JAFDMD010000166.1 GCA_019306185.1 Deltaproteobacteria bacterium | reverse complement strand
AATTAAACGTCTTAAATCATAAAAAATAATAATTATAATTTTGTCGGATAACAAAGTGGTTTGTTTGTTTGCAAGGCGAAAAGATTTTTAACCGTAGTAATACGTTTAGTATTTTGAGGATTAAAACATTTTTATTCAACGTTGAAATCGGGCAAGCTACGAAATTAAACGTCTTAAATCATAAAAAATAATAATTATAATTTTGTCGGATAACAAAGTAGTTTGTTTGTTTGCAAGGCGAAGAAATTTTTTAACCGTAGTAATACGTTTAGTATTTCGAGGATTAAAACATTTTTATTCAACGCCGCAAACTGGCAAACTACAAAGTTATCCGACAAAATTTAGAAAGGATAAACAATGAAACCATACCAAATAGCAGACAACGTATATAGCGTAGGAGTAATTGATTGGAATATCAGAGATTTTCATGGATATACAGTTCCGAATGGAACCTCGTATAACGCTTTTTTAATATTAGATGAAAAAACGGTTTTAATAGACACGGTAAAAAAACAATTTACAAGCGAATTTTTAGATAACATATCCGAAATAATAGACCCGAAAAAAATCGATATAGTAGTAAGCAACCATACGGAAATGGATCATTCCGGCGCATTGCCGCATGTAATGGCAAAGATAGGAGCGGATAAACCTTTATATTGCTCTAAAATGGGTAAAAAAAACTTGCATCTTCATTTTAAGCAAGATTGGAATTTTAAAGAGGTTGAAGATTGCGGCGAACTTAATATAGGCAAAAAAAATCTGACATTTTTGGAAACAAGGATGATACATTGGCCGGATAGCATGTTTACATATCTTAAAGAGGACGGAATACTATTTTCCAGCGACGGTTTCGGGCAGCATTATGCGGGGCTGGAAAAATATGCGGATGAAAGCTCGGAAGATATGTTTGAGCATGCAAAAAAATATTTTGCAAATATACTGTTGTTATATTCGCCTAAAATTCAAAGATTAATTTCTAATATAAGCGATTTGAATTTAAATATAAAAACAATATGTCCGGATCATGGGCTTTTATGGAGAAAAAATCCTGAAAAAATAATAGAGGCATATATAAAATGGTGCGATCAGGCGCCGGAGAAAAAAGCCGTAATAATTTATGATACAATGTGGCATAGCACAAAAATAATTGCCGAAAAAATAGCCGAAGGCATTGCCGAAGCCGGAGTAGCGGTAAAACCTCTTAAATTAAGAGAGACGCATAGAAGCGATATAATAGCGGAACTTTTTGACGCAAAAGCCGTAATTGTAGGCTCGCCTACAATGAATAATAACATGTTTCCTACTGTTGCGGACATTTTAACTTACATAAAAGGCTTAAAACCGAAAAACAAAATAGGAGCGGCTTTTGGCTCTTACGGTTGGAGCGGCGAAGCCGTTAAACAGATAACAGCGGAGCTTCAATCAATCGGAATAGAACCTATAGACGAAGGGCTAAGGCTTTTATACATACCGGACGCAGAAGGTAAAAAGCAAGCCTTTGAATACGGCAAAAAAATCGGCGAAGCCGTAAACGCCTCGTAAAATATAATGAGCATAACAGCTTATAAAGCCCGCTTTATAGCCGTAAACCCTAAAAAAATACTTAAAAACGAATATATACATATTGAAGCCGGAACAATTATAGAGGTTTCCCCGCGTATTCTTCCGCAAACGGAGCGGGTAATAAATCTTGGAGACGGCATAATAATATCGGCTTTGATAAATACTCATACCCATCTTGAACTTTCCGCTTTTAAAAATCAAATATCTTATAAATACGGATTTAAAAAGTGGGTAAAAACCCTGCTTGAAAAAAGGGAAAATACGGATAAAAAAATCCTTATAGACGCCGCAAAAAAGGCGGCAATAGAACTTTTAAATACAGGATGCGCGGTTTGCGCCGAAATATCTACATTAAAGCTTACAAAACAAATTTTTGCGGAATTAAATTTTGCGGGAGTATGGTTTGAAGAAAAGCTTAAAAACGACCTTCCTGATAATTTTAAAATAAACAAAACAGATAGAATCAAGACGCGACAAAACAGATACTATTCTTATGCGGGGCATGCGCCGCATACAACTTCCCCTTTTTTGCTTGCCGGTTTAAAAAAAGAAACTAAAAAAGCGGGGCTTCCTTTTTCTATACATACCGCGGAATCAGCCGAAGAAACGGAATTTATAACAACGGGAAAAGGGGAGTGGGCGGAGTTTCTTGCCGAAAGAAATGTTGATTATAAAGGCTGGGGGCTTCCGGCAAAAAGTTCTGTTTCTCATCTTGAAAATCTTAATATATTAGATAGACTTACAATACTTGTTCATCTTACGTTTGCCTCCGAAGAGGATTTGCGCATAATAAAAAAGCGCGGGGCAAATATCTGTTTATGTCCGCGCAGCAATTATAATTTGCATGATAAACTGCCGAGCATAGAAACAATTTTAAAACTCGGCATAAACGCATGTTTTGGAACGGATAGTTTAGCAAGCGCGGATACGTTAGATATATTGGATGAAACCGCTTTTATAGCAAAAAAGTTTCCTGAAATATCCGCGGAAAAACTGCTTGGTATGGCTACGATAAACGGAGCCAAAGCGCTTGGAATAGAAGAAAGCTACGGAACAATAGAGAAAGGAAAAAAAGCATTCTTTTTATATTTGCCTGTAAAAGCTTCGGATAAAAAAGCGGCTTTAAAAGCGGCTTTAAGGAAACAATTTAACGGCAAAAGGGTATTTATAGATAGTTTTCAATAAAATGATTTAAAAAGATTTGTACAAAGGAACAAAGGATAAGATCAGAAGGCGCTAATCAAGGGATTTCTCCTCGTTTCACTCGTCGAAATGACAAACAAAAACAAAGCTCGGCGAAGAAACAACGGGGAAATAGTTAAGGGCTTTCTTGCTTCGCTCGAAATGACAAACTTTTTATTCCGGACGAACATTTTTTCACTCTGTCATTTGGACAAACGTTATCTTTGCCTGTCATTTCGACGAGTGAAACGAGGAGAAATCCCTTAATAAAAAGCAATAAATAATAGATATTGGCAAAACAGTTTAAGTTTAAAATGCAGGTTTTTCAGCAGCGACTTTTTTACGAAAAACCAGCCGAAAATTGTTTCCTCGACAACAAGAGTCGCTACGCAAATAAATTTCGGACATAGCCTTTCTTAAGCATTCTTTATGGCATACTTTTACAATCAATTCATAGTAATCAGGCTATATCAGATAGAATTCATATCAAAAAATCGGCGATTAACAAACAAAAACTTATACCCGTTCAAAAAAATGTCTCAAATAAGCCGGATAAATCTGCTTCCTTTTGTTCTTTATATCTTTTGCTTGAATAAACCTTATTTTAATAATATATTCTTATTAATGCTTGTTTTAATTACAGTATAAAAGGATAAATGTCCCGCAAATAGAATTAGATACAAAAAAGAATGATTATCCGTAATAATTAAGGGATTTCTCGCTTCGCTCGAAATGACAGGTAAAAATGTTTGTTTTGACGGGATAGAAAAGAAATTTTTTTGCTATGTTATTTCTACGAAAGTTATTTTTTTTTGTCATTGCGACGAACGTAGCGAGGAGAAATCCCTGAATTATAATATAAGCAGAG
>JAFDMD010000060.1 GCA_019306185.1 Deltaproteobacteria bacterium | reverse complement strand
AGCTTTTTTGCTTGCCGAAAGCGGCTCCAATATATACCTTGAAACAAGTTTTACGCTTAACAGTTATATAAACTCTTCGGTAGAGCAAGACCTTGCATTTGCCTATAAAAAACTCGGCGACGGCAAAATTATATACGGTTCCGATTTCCCTTATGTGAATTTTAATGACAGTCTTCAAACGGCGGAAAATTTTTTTGATAAATACAAATTTACTTCGGGAGAAATCGAAAACATATTTTACAATAATGCAATTAAAATTTTATCCTGACCTATAAAAAAGTTTTAAAAAAAATGAAAACATTAATAATAGCCGCTCATCCGGACGACGAAGTTCTTGGCTGCGGCGGAACAATAGCAAGACATACGGCGGAAGGGGATAATGTTTCGATTCTGTTTCTATCGGACGGCGTAACCTCCAGAGAAAACCCAAGCCAATCATTAGAAGAAAGAAACAAATCCTCATTTGAAGCTTGTAGAATTCTCGGAGCAAACGCCCCCATATTTTTAAACTTTCCGGATAATAAAATGGATACGATACCGCTTTTGGAAATAGTGCAAGCTTTGGAAAAAATCATAAATAAAATAAAACCGGAAGTTATATATACCCATCATGCCGGAGACCTTAATATCGACCATAGAATTACGCATAACGCGGTAATGACAGCCTGCCGCCCGCAACCGGATTTTTTTGTTAAAAAAATCTTAAGCTTTGAAATCCTTTCCTCTACCGAATGGAATTCAAACAGTTTCGGCAGACAATTTATACCCAATTATTTTGTTAATATTACAAAAAATTTTAATATAAAAATCAAAGCCTTAAAAGCTTACGATGCGGAAATGCGTTCGTATCCTCACAGCCGCTCTTACCAAGCGGTAGAAGCTTTGGCAAAATATAGAGGCGCAAGCATAGGCTTTAATTTTGCGGAAGCTTTTTATGCGGAAAGAATTTTAATTTGAAAGCAACCGGGATATTTTTTACGCCCTTAATTGTTTTAAGTAAATAATAATAAATTATTTTACGAGTATGGTTTAAAGATTAAGTTTTTCGGTCAATCATTAATTTCAACAGGAGCAAGTAGCTATGAAAAAACTTGATATCTTCATTAGCGGAGAAGTTATGAACCTTTGCATTCCTACAGAAAAATTTGCAAGAGAAGCAAAATGGTATTTTTGGTTTAATAATCCGAAAATAACAAGATATTTAGACCAAGGAATGTTTCCGAATACTCCGGAAGATCAAGCGGAGTTTTTTCTATCGCAAAAGCCGAATAGGCTTATGCTTATTATTTCAAACAAAAAAGAATATATGGGCATAATCTCTTTATCCAAAATTAATTTGATAAAAAAGATATGTCATATTGCTATGGTTCTTGATAAGTCTGTAGATAAAGAATTATCCTTCTATATTTCGCTTGAAGCTATGGCTAAGTTAACCGAACATGCTTTTAACGTAATGGGTATTAATAGGATTGAGGCGGGGCAGCATGTTGAGCTAAAAGGTTGGCAACAAAGGCTGGAATTAATCGGATATAAATTAGAAGGGTTACATAAAAACAAGTTTGTTAAAGGGAATGAAGTAAGCGCTTCGGTTTCAATATCTTGTTTGTATGATGATTTTAAAAATATTGTAAAACATAGAGGAAGTTTATGGGATTCAAAGGAGAATATGAAAAAAAGATATAACCAGCTACCCCAAAAAGCTTTTGTTGATATGTTAAATAATTTTTTTGAACAGGAAAGAGCTAACTATTATAAGCAGATATTTTTATTGTAACTCTCTATTTATGTTAATAAGCGCAACAAGGCATTGCGCCGCGGTCAATTAATGCCGGAGAGTTTGGTCGTTAGGCTAAAAAATTTTTGATTCCGAAAAAATATTTACTATTGCCGCAATAAGCTCAAATATAGGCGACAACATTTTTATTTCGGCGGGCGCATTTGTTAAAGATCAGGATATACCTGATAATATAATAGTGTTTGGAAAGTCTCCGAATCTAATATTAAAGCGGAAGCCTTCCGAATATTTTTACGAAGCAAGCCCGTTTAAATCTCATAAGAGAACCGCATAATTAAAAATAGTTACGCGCAAAAAAAAGATGTTGCAAAAATAATCAAAAAATATCCGCTTTGTTTGAAATAAAAAAATATAATAACGACCATAAGAAACCAAAATAAAAACTACAATGCTCTCCTTTAAAAAACTTATCGAAACATATCCGCATTACGAGCCTATAGACCTTTGGTTCGGGCAAAAAATAACGGAGACGGACGCAAGAAAAGAACCGGTTATTTTAATAACAGCGGCTCTTATAAGCAGGCTTTCGAGGCAAGGAGACGCATGCCTTAACCTTAAAGCGTATGCGGATAAAAGCGACGCCTTTTACGGCGAAAAAAATAACGACGCTCGCCCTTTTCTTTTTCCGAAAATAGAAAAATGGCTTCAAATACTCAACACAAGTCCATGCGTAGGAAAACCGGAAGAATACAAGCCGCTTATACTCGATAAGAACAGACTCTACATGTATAAATTTTGGGTATATCAAAAAAAAATAGCAAAATATGTAAAAAAATCAAATAAACATCCAAACGAGCCATACGATATAAATGTCGCAAAACAAACATTTGCCCGCATATTTAACATAAAAGAAAAAAAATCATACCCTATAATACTTGCGGCAGTATCCGCATTACTAAAAAAAATTACCGTCATAACAGGCGGGCCCGGAACAGGCAAAACCACCGCGGTAGCCGATATATTGGCGGCGCTTATCAACATCGAAACCATAAAAAACCCGAATAAAGAGATAACAATCGCTCTTGCCGCTCCAACCGGCAAAGCCGCCGCAAGATTAAAAGAATCTATGGCAAAAATAAAAACAGATAAAAAATACGATAAAAAAATATTAAGTTTAATACCGGAAACCTCATACACCATACACAGACTCTTAAAACCGAACTCCGACTTTTCCGCATACAGGCGCAATAAAACAAACCCGTTAAATTTCGATATAATAGTTATAGACGAAGCCTCTATGATAGATATAAAACTTATGACCGCGTTAATAGAGGCTATTGATAAAAATACAAAAGTAATAATGCTCGGCGATAAAAATCAGCTTGCTTCCGTGGAACCCGGAGCGGTTCTTGCCGATATCTGCGGAGATAACAAAGCAAAAAGCTTTTCAAAAAACTTTATATCCAATGTACAACAAATTACCGGCGTCCAGCCCGCGGATTTAAAACATTTGCAAATAAAAGAGAATGCTTTTGATAACATAATAGAATTTAAAACCGATTTTCGTTTTAATAAAAAAAGCGGGATAAAAAAATTAAGCGATCTTGTTAACGCTCAAAAAGCGCAAGAAGCGCTTAATTATCTTAAAAAAGAAAGCAAAAAAGATATAAAATTTGTTGCCGTAAAAAAAACTGCAGACCTGCATAGCCAAGTGCAAAAAGCGGTTTTAACCCTGTACAAAAATTATCTTACATCCGAACAACCGGAAGATTGCATAAAACTTTTCAATCAATTTAAAATATTATGCGCCGTAAAAAAAGGAGCTTACGGAACCGAATCAATAAATACGGCGACAGAAAAAATACTTTCGGAAAAAAAGCTGATAAGCCTTAAAGCCGAATGGTATCATAAACGCCCTCTGCTTATAACAAAAAACGATTATCAAACAAACCTATTCAACGGAGACGCCGCGATAGTATTCAATACGGACGGAAATATTCCTTACGCGGTTCTTTCGGATAACAACGATAAAATAAGAAAAATAGCCTGCTCTAATCTCGCCTACTATCAAACGGCGTATGCTGTTACCGTCCATAAAAGTCAAGGCTCCGAATTCGATAATATTATGCTTATTCTGCCTAACGCCAAATCGCCGGTTTTAACAAAAGAATTAATATATACCGCAATTACCCGAGCTAAAAAAAGCGTTACAATATTAGGAACAGAAGAAATTTTTATTTATTCGGTTCAAAAAAAAACGGAAAGAGCATCCGGATTAAAAAAAGAGTTGGAATAAAAATTAACGGAATTACATATTGTAGAATGTCAACTTTACTATCAATTCCTTTGAGGATGCTTATTCTCAAGATTCGTTACTATTTTTTGAATCAAACAATTTTCTTATAATCAAAAACGGTAATCCTAAAATATTAATTGTTATTGTCGATAGTATAGTTATTATAACAATATCGCTTAATCTTTTAGTCTCGTAAAATATTTATTATAGCGCGCCCAAAAATCAAGGCAATAAAAATGGAATATTTATTGTATGCTCGTCAAGCGACTTGTTTTAAAAATTTTAAGCCATAATATATTTCATCGGGTCTAATATAATTTCAAGATTGATGATTTTTTTTTATTATAAAAATTTAAAATAATCGGATAATCCAATTATTAATTCTTTTAACATCTCGTAATTATTTGAATAAATATCTTCATATTTTACCATCCGCCATACTCTTTCTATATATAATAAATTGATTGTAAAAGTATGCCATAAAAAATGCTTAAAAAAGGCTATGTCCGAAGTTTATTTGCGTAGCGGCTCTTGTTGTCTATAAAACAATTTTCGGCTGGTTTTGCGTAAAAAAGTGTGAACTGTTTGAAAGCTGCGCATAGCGCGGCTTGAATTGTCATGCTTTTAGAAAAACAAAGCCGAAAATCCGAGACAACAAGCAAAAAGCGGAGCAAACAAACTCGGACATAGACGAATTGATTTAAATCAGCATACGCTTATTACTCAGTCCGACAAATCTTTTTAAATCATTTTATTGAAATCTATCTATAATGGAAATTTAATCTTAATATTTGCAAGAAACTATTAAAATCAATATTAATTCCTTTCAAATATATTACCTTATTTTTCTTATAATTTATAATAATTACAATATGTATTATACTTTTTCAGTATCGACTAATTAGTTGTTGCCAAAAAAGATCTGTTTCCAAAAATATATCGGATAGACAAAATCAATATAAAATTTATTTGCAATTATATGTTTTAGAGAATAAATATAAAAACTGCTCATAACCGCATAGCGAGTAATAAAGAGACAAAAAATAAATGCCGTAGACGAGTTTTTGTTATTAGTATTTCGATAGTTAAACAAATATGCAAAAATAGTAACAAAACGGGCGACTCTTTGTTACTTATAAAAAATAATAAAATTAATGAAAGAAAAAATATAATGTTTATGATAGGCTATTTTCTAGAGGCTTTTGCAAGAATTTTAGATTTTACTTTAAGCTGCTTTTTGTGGATTGTTATAGCAAGAGCCATTTTATCTTGGGTAAGTCCCGATCCTTTTAACCCTATAGTCCGCTTTGTTAACGGAGTTACCGAGCCTGTATTATACAGAATACGCTCTTGGATTCCTCTCAATTTTTCCGGCTTTGATCTGTCGCCGATAATAGTTTTTGTAATTATTATTTTTTTACAAAGTTTCGTAGTGAAAAGTATAGTTAGATTATCATTATACTTTATGTAATGGCATATAAGCCTTAAGGGCGGCGACATAAGATATAAACGATAAGTAATTTCTTACTTCGCTTGAAATGACGGAATTTTTTTTTCTGTTATTTTAACATAAGTTATTTTTGCTTGTCATTTCGACGAGCAAAGCGAGGATAAATCCCTTAATAAAAAGCGAAAAAGTAATAACAAAACGACAAATAACAGGTTGATTTTTTATATCTTGTATTAAAACCTTAACTTATCGATACTTCAGATATTGGCAAAACCTTTTACGCTTAAAATGTAGGTTTTTCGGCATCGATTAAAACAAGTTAGACATAAACAAAAATCATAAAATCTCGCATAGTAACAAAGGGCGACGGCATTATGGCGCTTATAGATTCTTTTTTAAAATCAATGTCTGCAAAAAAGGCTTCCGATTGTCATCTTTCCTCGGGAGCGGTTCCTGCTTTCCGAATATTGGGAGATATAGTTTACGAGGATAAAAATCAGGTTCTACAAGATAAAGCCTTGCGCTCCATGCTGTATGAAATCGCTTCCGAAGATAAAATTAAAGTATTTGAAAAAAACGGAGAAGCGGATTTTGCTTACGAAATAAAAGAATATAAAAGATATAGAGCAAATATCTTTTTACAAAAAAACGGAATCGGAGCCGTTTTTAGAGAAATTTCGGATAATATTAAAACAGTAAACGAATTAAGGCTCCCTTCCGTAGTTGCCAAGTTTGCATCCTTGTCAAAAGGATTAGTTCTTGTTACGGGACCAACCGGAAGCGGAAAATCCGCCACTCTTGCGGCAATAATCGAGGAGGCAAACTCCAAACGAGCCTCCCATGTTATAACAATCGAAGACCCTATCGAGTTTGTTCATAAAAATAAAAAATCAATAATAACCCATAGAGAAATAGGCGCTCATACCAAATCCTTTTCCGCGGCTTTGCGCTCCGCATTGCGCGAAGACCCCGATATTATTATGGTGGGAGAATTAAGAGACCCCGAAACCATAGCGCTTGCAATAGAAGCGGCATCTACGGGGCATTTGGTATTAGGAACCCTTCATACAAAAAGCGCGCCGGAAACTTTGGAGCGTATAATACAGGCTTTTCCGTCCGAATCGCAAAATCGGATGCGCTCTATTTTTGCGGACAGCATAGAAGCGATAATCTCTCAAGTTTTGTTAAAAAGCGAATCTAATCAAAAAAGATACCCTGCGGTTGAAATTCTTATAGGAACGCCTGCGGTTAAAAATCTTATAAGAGAAGGCAAAACCCATCAAATACCCTCCTTAATTCAAACCGGCAAAAAATACGGCATGCGCATGTTAGACGACGCTATAGCCGATTATTTACGTCAATCCTTAATAGACGCCGAAGAGGCTTATAAATATGCAGATAATAAAGAGAAATTTTCTCGTTTTTTATAGATTAACAATATAAAAAAAACAAATGGACGGATGTTTCGGATACAAAAAAAGGAATGCTTATAAAATTGCCGGTTGCGTTGTTATGCGAAAAACCGTATATACCGATTAAATAATAGCTGCTACAAAGCATATCATTTTATTAGAATATACTAAAAAACTCGGATAGATAGAAAGTAATGAATAGAACGGAATATTACAATTATATTGACGAAAAACTGCATATCCTTGCCCATAGAATTACTACGGGCGGCAAATTGAACATGTTATCTTTACATGCGCATTCCGAAAATTTTTATCTCCATTTTTTCAACCTGCTTTATGGTTATAATCTGAAAAATTTAAATAAATATTTTCAAAATGTTGAAGCAATAGATTTAGTTGATAATATCAATAAAATTGTTATTCAAATTTCTTCAACAAATACCAAACAAAAAATAGAATCGGCATTAAAAAAAGAGATAATCAAAAAATATTTAAATTATAGATTTAAGTTTATCTCAATAGCCAAAGATGCTTCGGATTTAAAAAAGAATACTTTTAATAATCCGCATTCCATATCTTTTAATCCGTCCGAAGATATTTATGATATTAAATCTATTCTTAAAAAAATTTTAAGCGATGAAATTGATAAACAAAAAACAATCTATCAATTTATTAAAACAGAGCTGGGCGGTGAAATTGATATTGTGAAATTAGATTCTAATTTGGCAACAATAATAAATATTCTATCAAAAGAAGATTGGGATAAAACTGATATTTATATTGATATAAATAGTTTTGAAATAGAAAGAAAAATATCTTTTAATGATTTGGATTCTGCGAGAGATATTATTGAAGATTATCGCGTACATCATGGAAAAGTTGATGCAAAATATTCTGAATTTGATAAGGCGGGACATAATAAAAGTATTTCTGTTCTTGCTACAGTTAAAAAGGAGTATTTGAGGATAGAAAATAGTAAAAATGCTGATGAAAAATTTTTTTCCGTAATTGACGCAATAAAAAATAAAGTTCTCGAAAGCTCAAATTATGTTTCGATTCCAATAGATGAATTGGAATTATGTATTGATATTTTAGTGGTTGACGCTTTTATTCGTTGTAAAATTTTTGAAAACCCAAAAGGTTATAATTATGCTGCTTCCTGACAACATACAACCTGAAAATAGTATCTATTATAACGGAGCTATTGTTTTACAAGTTTTACAAAAAAATAATAAGCTTGAGATGTTGGATCTCTATAATAGGGTAAAACAGATACGAAATATTTCTTTTCCTGTATTTGTTTTATGCCTTGATTGGCTTTATTTAATCAATGCAGCCGAGTTAAAAAGAAAAAAGGTTGAGTTATGTTTTTAAAATCCCTTACAATTTCAAGTGATTCCGGAATTATCCGTAAAATTGATTTTCATATGGGAATTAATCTTATTGTTGACGAAGGGAAAAAACAAGGACAGGTTACCGGAAATGGCGTTGGTAAAACTACGGTTTTGAAATTAATTGATTTTTGTTTGGGCGCAGAGCCTCAAGCTATTTATCAAGATACCGAATCTAAAAAAGAAATACATAAATTAGTAAAAGACTTCTTAATAGAACAGAATGTTTTAATTACATTATGCCTTACTGAAAATTTGAACGACAAAAATGCTAAAAGCTTTATTATTGAACGCAATTTTTTACCTCGAAATAAGATAATACGAAAAATCAATGGGAAAAACTATGTTAAAGACAAATTTGATTTAAAATTAACCGAGTTATTCTTCCCCGAACATACCGCTCTTAAACCTACGTTTAGGCAGATTATATCTCACAATATACGCTATAAAAATTTAAGTATTGAGAATACGCTTAAAACGCTTGATAAATATACAAGTGATGTAGAGTATGAAACTTTATATTTATTTCTTTTAGGCTGCGAGTTTGCACAAGGGGATAAGAAACAAGAAATACTTTTAAAAATAAAACAGGAAGAAACGTTTAAAAATCGTTTGGAAAAAGTTCAAACAAAATCGGCGTATGAACAGGCATTAGCTTTGCTTGAAAATGAGATAGAAACATTAAATAAAAAAAAAGCCAACTTAAACATTAATGAACATTTTGAGACGGATTTAAAAAATTTAAATCAATTTAACTATCGGATAAATTTATTAAGTTCCGAAATTAGCAAGTTGAATATAAGAAAAGACTTAATTGATGAAACAAAAAATAATTTATCCGACAGCTCTTCGGATATAGATTTGAAACAGTTGCAACTAATTTATGAGCAAGCTAAAATTAACATAGTCTCCATTCAGAAATCATTTAAAGAAATGGTAGAATATCATAATCGGATGATTAAAGAAAAAATTAACTATATCACTAAAGAACTTCCGGCTCTTTTAAAAAAAATTGACGGAAAAAATACGGAATTGCACATATTACGTAAAGAAAAAAAAAAACTTTCAGCCATTATCTCTCAAAGCGCCTCTTTTACAGAACTGGAAAACTTAGTTGCCGAGCTTAATGAAAAGTATAGAAATAAAGGGGAATATGAAAGTATTATCCAACAATTAGAAGAGGTTGAAAATAATCTTAAATCTTATAATGACGAGTTGTCTTTAATAGACAACGAACTTTTTTCAGATGAGTTTGAAGCTATCCTAAAGCTTCAGTTAAATAAGTTTAATAAACATTTTGCTTATATTTCCAAACGATTATATAAAGAACAATATGCTTTGAAGCAGGAGAAAGCAACTAACAGAAAAGGAGAAAAACTATATAAATTCAGCGCGTTTAATCTAAACTTCGGATCAGGAAAAAAGCAAGGAGAAATATCTTGCTTTGATATTGCATATATTTTGTTTGCCGATGAAGAAAATATTCCCTGCATGCATTTTCTACTAAATGATAAAAAAGAACTGATGTATGACGATCAATTGGTTAAAATAGCCGAATTGGCAAATAGCCAGAATATTCAATTTGTAACGTCAATACTGAGAGATAAACTCCCTCACAAGTTAAATAATGAAGATTATTTTATTTTGAAGTTATCCGACAATGATAAATTATTTAAGATAGAAAATAGAAAATAAGGTTTTTTACCCCGTAAAAAACTTATGAAATCCGGTTATTAATAAAATAAGATTTTTAAACAAAAAAAATTGTTACTATATTATAACCTCAAAACGGATTAAAATTTGAGCATAAATCAGCAAACGGGAAAACTGATTTACTATATATCCGAATTTAATTCCTCTATTTTGTCTCTGATAACCGCGGCTTTTTCAAATTCAAGATTATCCGCGGCTTTAAACATATCCGCTTCAAGCTCTTTTATAATACTTTCGACATCCTTTCCGTAACCCGCTGCGGATTCGGATAAGGAGTATTCGGGCATATCTTTTTTCTCCTGTTTCGATTTGTAAAAACCTTCGAAACCATCCTTAATTTTTTTATTTATAGATGTCGGAGTAATTCCATGCTTTTTATTATACTCCTGCTGCATCTTTCTCCTTCGGTTAGTCTCCTTTATCGTCCGCTTCATAGATTTTGTTATAACATCAGCATACATTATAACTTCGCCTGCAAGATTTCTCGCGGCTCTACCGCAAGTTTGAATCAATGAGCGTTCCGATCTTAAAAACCCTTCCTTATCAGCGTCTAATATTGCAACCAAAGAGACCTCCGGTATATCAAGCCCTTCTCTTAAAAGATTAATCCCTACAAGAACGTCAAACTCGCCGTAGCGAAGATCTCGAATTATATCAATACGCTCCATAGTCTTAATATCGGAATGCAAATACCTTGTTTTTATGCCCAAATCGGAATAATAATCGGTTAAATCCTCCGCCATTCTTTTGGTTAATGCGGTTACAAGAATCCGTTCATTCTTTTCCACTCTTTTAAGAATCTCTTCATAAAGATCGTCAACCTGATACTTTGCCTTTTTTATGCTTATTTTCGGATCAATAAGCCCCGTAGGTCTTATAACCTGCTCTATAACCTCCCCTTTGGTTTTTTCAATCTCATAATTTCCCGGAGTTGCGGACACATAAATTGCATTATTAATCTTAGCTTTAAATTCCTCAAATCTCAACGGTCTGTTGTCAAGCGCGGAAGGAAGTCTAAAACCGTATAGGGCAAGCGTCTCTTTTCTTGATCTGTCCCCTTTGAACATTGCGTTCAACTGCGGAATAGATATATGGCTTTCATCTATAACTATCAAAAAATCTTCCGGAAAGTAATCCATAAGAGTAGGCGGCGGTTCCCCTTTACTTCTGCCCGTCAAATGCCTTGAATAATTCTCTATGCCATGACAATATCCGAGCTCCTGCATCATTTCCAAATCAAAATTTGTTCTTTCTTCTATCCTCTGCTCCTCTATCCTTAAATTTTCGGCTCTAAAATAATCCACCCTTTCCTTTAATTCCTTTACAATAGATTTAATTGCATTTTGAAGAGTAATTCTGCTTGTAACATAATGACTTGCCGGAAAAATAGTAACATCATCAGTCTTTTTCAATACGGTTCCCCTTAAAGCGTCTATTTCTGCGATAGCCTCTATTTCGTCTCCGAAAAAATCTATTCTTACCGCCTTATCCTCTTCATAAGTAGGAAAAATTTCAACCCTGTCTCCTCTTACCCGAAACAACCCCCTATAAAAATCCAAGTCATTACGCTTATACTGCATTAATACCAGTTCTTTTAAAAGCCTTTCTCGGTCAATCTCCTGATTTTTACTTAACCTTATACGCATTTCCAAATAATCTTCCGGAGCTCCGAGACCGAAAATACATGATACGCTTGCCACAACAACAACATCTTGGCGAGATAAAACCGAGCGAGTTGCGGAATGGCGAAGTTTATCTATCATTTCGTTAATAGAAGAATCCTTTTGAATATAAGTGTCGCTTGTAGGAATATAAGCTTCCGGTTGATAATAATCGTAATAGCTTACAAAATATTCTACGGCATTTTCCGGAAATAAAGCTTTAAACTCTTGAAAAAGCTGAGCTGCAAGAGTTTTATTAGGCGCTATTACCAAAGTCGGCTTTCTTATATTAGCGATTACATTTGCTATGGTAAAAGTTTTGCCGGAGCCTGTAACTCCCAAAAGAATCTGTTCCTTTTTATCCTTAACCAAACCTTTAGTTAAAGCCGATATCGCATCCGGCTGAGAGCCTGCAGGCTTAAATTCGGAAACAAGCTTAAAAACGGGCGAGTTTTTTCTATTCATGCAATAACCTTTTTAAAAATATATAAATTTAAATATTCGGCGGAAATAAAAAATTTGAGATATATCTTATAGCAAAAAACCGGAACATAAGAAAGTAATTAGTCGATACTAAAAAAGTATAATATATATTGTAATTATTATAAATTTTACGAAAAAAAGATAATATATTTGCAAGGAATTAATATTGATTTTAATACTTTTTTGCAAATATTAACAGGAAACTCCCTGTATTAAAAAAATTTTAATCATAAAAAATAATGATTAGATTCGTACAAAGGATTAAAGAATAAAGGCAGAAGTCAATAATAAAGGGATTTCTCCCTTCGGTTCGAAATGACAAAAGAAAATTTTTTGTCCGTTATTTTAACATAAGTTGTTTTTGCTTGTCATTTCGACGAGCAAAGCGAGGAGAAATCCCTTAATAAAAAGCGAAAAAGTAATAACAGCTTGATTTTTTATATCTTTTATTAAACTTTAACTTCAGGCAGCGGCAAAACCGTTTACGCTTAAAATGCAGCTTTTTCAGCATCGACTAATTAGGCTTTTCTTATAATCTTTTGTCATTAAGCATTCTTAATAACCGGTTGTTTATAAAATAATCTTTCTTTTTTATAATTAAATTTTATTAATAACAGACGCTTTTTTATTCCGAAAAATTCGATTATAATAAGGATTGAAAAACAGAGCGGACTTCGGTATTATATCCGAACACAATAATATTACGCATAAATAACAAAAAGGAGAATGTTATGAAGCATATCGTAAAATTTATAAAAAATTTAAGTTTAGCAAAAATTCTTTTACCTCTTTTGATTTTAATTACAGTCGGTTGTACAACCGTTCCCGTAACGGGCAGGAGCAGAGTTAATTTTATTCCGGATTCCTCCATAATGGCTACAAGTTTTCAGGAATATGATAAATTCTTAAGAGAGAATGAATTAAGCGACAATGTTAAGCAGACCGCAATAGTAAAAAGAGTCGGGAACAAAATAAGACAAGCGGTAGAAAAATATTTTACGGAACAGGGAATGACTGCCGAAATTAATAATTATAAATGGGAGTTTAATCTTGTTAAAGGAGAAGATAAAAACGCTTGGTGTATGCCCGGCGGCAAGGTTGTAGTTTATGAGGGGATTATGCCTGCGGCAAAGAATGAAAACGGACTTGCCGTAGTAATGGGACACGAAATAGCTCATGCAGTTGCAAAGCACGGCAACGAAAGAATGAGTCAAGGCTTGCTTATACAAACAGGCGGAGCTTTGCTATCCGCCGCTACAAATAAACAATCTGCCGTAAGCCAACAGGCGTTTATGACCGCTTACGGAATAGGCGCGCAACTCGGCTTCATGCTTCCATATAGCAGGGTTCATGAAAAAGAGGCGGATTATCTCGGGCTGATTTTTATGACTATGGCAGGTTATAATCCTAATGAAGCGGTAGGCTTTTGGCAAAGAATGCAGGCGGACGGCGGAAGTCAGGTTCCGGAATTTTTAAGCACTCATCCATCCGGAGCTACTCGCATTAGCGAAATAAAAGCGGCTATTCCGGAAATTTTAAGCAAATACAAATAAGTTTTTTTTGAGTATATTTTTATTTCGTTTTTGTCTTGTTATTGATTCGAATCTTACAATTTGAAAAATAGATAACAAAAGAATAAAAAGCATTATAAAAGATAATTGCTTGCCATTGGGGATATAAAATGCCTTTAAGCAAATATGCGCCTAAAAAATTTTGTGCTATAAGAGAATTTACAGACAGAGAAGAACCTGTTGAAATTTTCAAATCAAAACTTTCTACATATCGTGAAAATAGTCAACCATATAAAATTTTGGTTTATTATGGCCATGGAGGTCTTGGTAAAACAAGCCTAATAAAAAAATTTAAGGAGATTGCCGATAAAAAAAATATAAATACAATATGGGTTGATCTTGCAATGCAAGAGTTAAGCACACAGATCAGCCCATTAATTACTATTAGAAAACATATAAAAAAAGTCTGTCCGCGTTTTGATTATGCGTTTAAAAATTACTGCTCTATGGTGAGCCAAGTAAATTTTGAAGAGAATAGAAATGTTATTTATAGCGCTCCCAAAAGTCAAGACAATGAAAATGGAATATTTGTTGTATGCTCGTCAAGCGACTTGTTTTAAAGATTTTACGCCATAATATATTTCATCGGGTCTAATATA
>JAFDMD010000165.1 GCA_019306185.1 Deltaproteobacteria bacterium | reverse complement strand
TTTATATAACTGTTAAGCGTAAAACTTGTTTCAAGGTATATATTGGAGCCGCTTTCGGCAAGCAAAAAAGCTTCAAGGATTCTTTTTCCTCCGCTATGAAGAAGAATTATAGGGGTTTTTTTTATATGCTCTATAATGATAGCGGCAAGTTTAAGATTATCATAATCATACATTTTAAAGGTGCCGTAACTGGCGTCTATGCAGATTATCAAATTTTTTTCTTCCGCATACTTGCATAATTTGAGTATGGAAGAAAAATCTTGCTCGCCGATATGTTGAACATAAGAATGAAACTTTATGGCGCCGCCTTTGATGTTTTTAATTTTATCAATGTAATTAAAGGCTTCTTTACTTCTAAAATTGATTAAAAAGGTAAAATAGGCTTGCAGATTAGTTTTTATTTTTTCAATAGCATTTTCTATTTCAGGCAGGTTGAGTATCTTTTCGTTAAATATCATTAGGTTTGCTTTATCGCAATTTGCGGTTATTTGCGTTAAATAGTTGCGAAAGCTTTCAAGCAACTGACGCGGAGTAAGGGAGCGTTCGTTAAGTATTGCACTATCTACATTATTCCGACTTGTTTTTAATGGCAAGTGTATATTAAAATCGAATATTTTCATCTTGTTATAATTACAGCTTGATAAGATTTCTCCTCGCCTTGCTCCTTTTTATAACTATCCTTTTTTGCGTCCAAAATTAATTATTTATAAATAAATAACATAAACTCTTTTTGAGGAATAGGCATATAATTATGTTTTAAACCTACATTGTTAGAGAGCGTCATTGCAAATTCCAACATTTTAACGGGATCGTGATAAAAAACAAAATCTTCATTAGGATAACTTTTTGTTCTGTATTTGCTTAAAAAATCGACTATTAATAGCTCGGTAACCAGATTGAACGCTTTTTTAATAATAAATTTTGAGTAATCATAATTGCTAAAGTCGTCTTTAAGATTAAAATTCAGAACTCCTAACATCACTCCTATATCGGCTACAGGTTTATCTGTATTGCAACTATCATCTATTACATTTCGGACTTTAAACGAATTTATTGTATCTTTCTTATGTATTCTTTCGGCTTCCTCAATAAGATCGGAGTTAATATCCCAACCGGTATATTTTTTTATGTTGATTCCGTTTTTTTTTATAAATGAGTAATAATCTCCGAACCCGCAGCCTATGTCTAAAATTCTTTTTTGATTTAAATCGGCATATAATGTTTGAGTAAATCTGTATTCCTGCTGCTCGTCTGAACCCCAGCCTAATGTTTTTACATTATAGCCTAATTTATTATAACGTTCGGAATAGCGTTTTATTGTTTGGTTTGAAATTTTTTTAAGTATTTTCATTTAATTAACTTGGTTATACTTTTTCTCTCCAATTCCACTCGGGAGCGCAATCCATTGTTGGGAACAATATATTATATTTTTGAATATACTCTTTAGCCTCATCTCGTTCCATCCATGGCATTTTTTTATAAGATCTGCTTACATCTGTAAAATATAGACTGTTACCGTATTCTTCAAGATTTTTTGGTTCATCGTAGCATACAGTAGAAACATAATCGGTAAGAGGGGTGCCAGGGTAAGGCGTAAAAAATGATATTTGGAATCGAACATTGCAATTCAACTCGTAACATTGGGAAAGAAATGCTCTATTTTTTTCTAAAGAATCAATATGTTCGTTAGGATTACCGAATATAAACGCTAACATTATTTGTATATTGAAATTATTCAAGTTTTTAAGTAAGTTAAAAACCCATTCAGGTTTTATAATTTTCCGATATGTTTTTTGTATATTATTATCAATATTTTCAACCCCTAAAAAAAATCGATCTAATCCCGATTTCTCCAGTAGTTCATAATCTTTTTTGGTATATTTTTTCAATTCAACTACTCTGGCGTTACATCTCCAATAAATATTTATTTTTCTATCTATTAATCCTTTTGCAATACCTAAAAGAAAATTTTTTTCTATTGATAATTCACTATCAGAAAACCATACGCTTTTTAATCCGTAAGTTTTTACCAAATATTCCAATTCATCAAGCACTCTATTTAGCTTGAACTTGGTCCAAGGATGTTTTTCGCCCCCCCATGAACAGAATGTGCATACTCCGGGGCAACCGATAGAAGCATTATAATTTAACACCATATTTTCAGTTAAGAGATAAAAAAAATTGAAATCGTTAAAAGATAATTTAGGGAAAGTATATAAATCCAATTTATTATCTTCCACTTTATAACTTTTCGCGTTTAATCTGTTAAAATCATTAAGGTTTAACAAATCGGGAATGTTTTCGCCGGATACAGAGTTTTTATTTTTAATGTTTTCAAAAAATTTTATAAGATTAAAAGTTGTATATCCAACATATACATAATCTACATACTTACTTTTTAAAGTATTATACGGAATAGCTGTCGCATGCGCGCCTCCCCACAAAACCGGCGATTTGTCATTATGTTTTTTGAAAAGCTTAACCGCTTTAATTCCGCTCTTAATTTGATACCCTGTCATTGCGCTTATACAGAATGCAATAGTATCCTTTTCATATCGGATAATGGTTTTTTCATAATTCCTATTGTTATATTCGTGTATAAGTATAGGATTGAAGCCTTTTGATTTTAACATACTATATAGAAATAAAGGACCATAAGGTATCCAATCATATGACTGTTTCTCGGAAAATAAACCATAAAATATAATTATTGTATTTTTAATCATACAATATTCCTTTCTTCATATTCGATTTTGCTTGTTTTCGGATTTTATAAATTTGTCCTTGGATTTTTTCTTTTTAATATTCCATTAAAATAAAACTATATATTTGAGTTGAGTCTTTCAATTAACGCAGAAGGAAGAACTTTTTTATCCTTCAGGTAATTTTTCAAACAAATCGTTTCAAAAGTGGACCATTTAAGCGTATCAATGCAATAATACCAAATATCTTCCTGCAACTCAATCGCTTCAAGGTTTTTATAAAATTGATTATTAATATTATCCTTATTTATCAATGTGCAACCGGAATCGTCGCATATCATTACATTGTTATTAAATAATATTTTTTGTTTTTCAATTTGTCGCTCTATTTCTTTCGGCGGTTCTACTTTTTTATTAAAACAACCGATTGGCGTTACCCCTTTTAACCAGATAGGATAATTTTCTTTACGCAAACGGTGAGCGTCTCGTAAAAAACCGTTTACCACCACCGCCTTAACTCCTTTATATAAAAAAAGATATTTTAATACTATATCTCCGCAAACGGCTTTATTGTTACAATTAAAAGCGTCTATATATAAAATGACATCCTCGTCAATATCAATAATTTGCTCATGCAAAGCCCAGTTACTTTCGCTATGCGTATAAACATATTTTACTTTGCCTACGATAAAATGTCCGGGATTAAAAATGGTTACTCCCGAAATAGCCCCTGTTTTATTTAAAGCGTCTGCCGCTTCTACGCTTGAAATATGATTTTTTTTTATTAAATCTATTAAGTCGTTTCGTATCTTTTTTTCATTTTTCATAAATTGCCTCTAATGTTTCAAAAGAGTTTTCAACTTCGGAGCGAATATTATCCCCTTTGTATTTAAAAATTATAAAAGCGTGTCTATCGGCATCGGTTGTAACTTTTGATATTTTGTCTCCTTTTTCGACCAGAATTTTAAA
>JAFDMD010000059.1 GCA_019306185.1 Deltaproteobacteria bacterium | reverse complement strand
TTCCGCATGCCAACCGGCAAATACGGCTTAAATTTATAAAACATTTTATACAACCCCCATCATCCCATACCCCTAATATCTTTTAGCTCCAGGCCCCGCGGCGTAAACAAGTTTTAATATATCCGGCGGAGCTTTTATTTCGATTATATTGTTTATTCCTATTTCTCCGGCATAGCTTATTGCATTTGATTTTCCATTAAAAAAATTTGTAAAGCTTTCTTGCAAGCATTCGATTTTTCTTGAGATAACAAAATCTCTAAAAAATATTCGTATCGAATAAATACATCATCGCCACTCCATAGATTTATGTTGTAATTCTACAGAAGAATACCTATCTTTTAAATTCTCTAATCCGCCTTCCCAATCGAAACTAAAATTTTTAGAAGTTGCTTTATTTTCTTTTTTTATCAGTAAAAAATCAATAAAATCCAAAACTTGTTTTTTAAAATGCTCCGGGAGTAAACCGAATTTATGTTCTATTAAATCTATATTCATACTTTCTTCCTTCAGATATTAAACAATTAATTACTCATATCACAACCCCCATCATCCCGTACCCCTGAGATCTTTTAGCCCCAAGCCCCGCATCGTAAATAAGTTTTAAAACTTCCGGCGGAGCTTTTATTTCGATTATATTGTTTATTCCTATTTCTCCGGCATAGCTTATTGCAACAACCTTTTTTATGCCTTGCGGAAAATTAATTTCAACCTCCTCTTTTTTTACCTCTTTATCTAAAAACGCTTTTGATAAAAAGCTTATATTGTTAAAAAGAGCCTCTTTTAATTCTTCCGTATTTTCGAATATAAACTCGGTTTTTTCGATTTTGTTAGGGGCAGACATTTGTCTTATAAGAACAGGGGAATAAGGTTTGAATTTAACTTTATCTTGTTTAAAAAAGGTGTTTTGTTCAAGATAAAAATTTGCAATTTTTATTTCGGATACGCCGGCAAAAAGAGGGTAATTCTTTTTTAATCCTACAAGCCCGTTATAAATAAACATTAAAAAGATCGGATCGTAAGAGGAGAGATAAAAATTAATTCTATTGCCGCAAAGGGTAAAATAATTTTGTCCGCGATTATCCTCACTTCTATCTATGGGCAGATATGCGGAAAATGTAAAAGGCTTTGGCTTATTTGCCTTTTTTGCGGCTGAAGCATAATATTCTTCATATAATTCGGAAGGTTCGCCTCTTGGGTTTAAGGTTTCTTTTATAAGGGAAAGGATGTTTTTTCTGTAAATTTTGGGTATTTTGATATTGCCGGTACTGTTTAAGAAAATACTACAGCCGAATCTCATAAACTTCTCCTTTTGAAAAGAGTTAAAAATTTATTGCTCTATTGTTATATAATTTTTATTGATAAATCAAATAAAAAAATCTATCAATTAAGTCTTATAGTTACGTCCGCGCAAAGCGTTTTTATTTTCGTTTTTGCTTTAATCCCTTTTAAGCGGAAGCTTGATTATAAAAGCCGACCCTTTTCCTTCTTCGGATTCAACTTCTATTGTTCCGCCATGCTCATTTATTAATTTTTGAGTAACAAGAAGCCCCAGCCCTGTTCCTTTGGCTCCTTTGGTGGAAAAAAAGGAGCCAAACAATTTTTTCTTGACCTCGTCGGTCATGCCCGCGCCGTTATCTTTTATTTCAAATGCTACGGTATTATCATCCTCTTTTTTTACGGTAATCGAAACTTTATGTTTTTTATCAAGGTCATGATCGTACATGCAGGCGTCTATTGCGTTTGAAGTAAGGTTTAATAACGCCCTATATATGCTTCTAGAATCGATGAATATTTCCGGAAGCAAGTGGTCGGCTTCGCATAATAACTCTATGTTATGCTCTTTTGCGTTTTCTTGCAGAAGATCGCATATCTCTTTTATAAGTTTTTTCGGAGAATACGGCTCATACTCCGGTTCTCTTTCTTTGGAATATGATAAAAGGTCGAATACAAGATCCGCGGTTCTTGTAATATTGCTTTTAACCATTCGCCAACCTTGCTCGAATTTTTCGGTCTCCCCTTTTTTAAAGCCCAGATCCAATATGTATCCGCCGCCTTTAAGTCCGTGCAGTATATTTTTTATGCAATGAGCCAATCCGGCTACGGTCTGGCCTACGGCGGCGAGTCTTTCCGATTGTAAAAGCTCTTTTTCAAGGCGTTTTATCTCTCTTAAATCCTGAAAAAATCCTACGGTTCCAACTATTTTATTATTTTCATAAAGGATTCTGCCGGAAAATTTTACGGGGATTTCCTCTCCTGTTTTCGATTTTATGGCAAATTCTTTATAAGGAAAAACCTGATTGTCCGACATTTTTGTCAAATCAAAAGGATAAATATCTCTTGCGTCAAGTTCTCTTGTCGCCTCGCTTTTTTTGTATCCGAATATTTTTTCGGCTTCAGGATTAAATATTACTATTTTCCATTTGTTATCGGTAGCTATTATGCCGTCCGTAGAACTTTGGATTAGTTTTTCCTGAAATTTGTTTTTTCTTTCAAAATCTTCTATAGCAATATTGCACATTAATTCCAGATCTTCGGTATATGCTTGCAATTGTCTATTTATCGCTATCTTTTTTTTCGCTCTTTTTATAGCCACCGCAAGCGCTTCGTTTTTTACCGGCTTGTTTATAAAATCGGAGGCGCCGTATTGCAGCGCTTCTATTGCAGAGTCTACATCGCCGTGTCCTGTTATTATTATTACCTGAGCGCTGGGGTCGATTTCTTTGATATTTTTTAATACTTCCAACCCTGTCATTTCCGGCATTTTTATATCGGTCAAAACTATATCCGGCTTTTTATTTTTAAACGTTTCAATTCCCTCTTTTCCGGAAGAAGCGGTTACGGTTTGATAACCGTCCGCCATAAGCGACATAGAAAGCAGTTTTAAGATATCTTGCTCGTCGTCTATTATTAATATTGTTTCCATAATTTTCTCCGTTCGCAGTTGCAATATGCCCGACGAATATAAATCGAGACGCCGCCCGTTATTAAAAATAAAACCTGTATTTTAAGCGTAAACGGTATTGCCGATACCTGTTTTTTATCGCTTTTGTATTAAGGGATTTCTCCTCGCTTTGCTCGTCGAAATGACAAGCGAAAACAACTTATGTTAAAATAACAAACAAAAAATTATCATTTCAACCGAAGGGAGAAATCTCTATTCCTATAATTTGATTGGGGCTATAATAAAATAATTTAAGAGAATATGTTCGATTTTAAGCTAATTGCTTTCGAATACTACTTTGTTTGAAAATCCGGTATTATGTAGCCAAATACCGATGATAATTTTTACCAATCAAATTATTATAATTTGGCTATCATTCAGTTGGATAGCAAAGTAGTTTGTTCGTTTGCAAGACGAAAAATTTTTTAACCGGAGGAACACATGTAGTATTACGAGGATTAAAAAAAAATTCAACTCCGCAAACGGGCGAACTACACAGTTAGACAACCGAATTTAAGCGGCGGGAAACGCAACTTTAAATGTAGTCCCCTTCCCTATTTCGCTTATTATATCTATTTTGCCGTCATAATCTTCCACTATTCCATGGCTTATGCTGACTCCAAGCCCTGTTCCTTTGCCGACCATTTTTGTAGTAAAAAAGGGTTCGAATATTTTGCTTATGGTGTCTTTTGACATTCCTATGCCGGTATCCGCGACCGTAGCCGTTACTATGTTGTTTTCGGCAAATGTTTTTACGGTAAGCAGTTTTTCAAAATCTTTTTCGTCGTCTTTCTCCTCTTTTTCCTCCATAGCGTCTATAGCGTTTGTTACAAGATTTATAAAAACCTGTTCCAAACGATTATGGTCCGCCGTAATAAGCGGCAGATTCGGATCGAGTTCTACGACAAGCTTTATGTTATGCGATTTTATCTGATAACCTAAAACGTTAAAAACCTCTTGTATAGGATTGTTTAAATTTATTATGCTTCTTGCCTCATCGGACTGACGAGAAAAATCTCTGAGATGCTTGATTATTGCGGCGGCTCTTTGAACATTATTTGAAATGTCTTCGGCTATATTTTTTAACTGTTCGGGGCTGATACTCTCCCCTTTTTTGATCATTTTTATAAAAAAATCGGCGCATATTTGAAGCACGTTTAACGGTTGGTTGATTTCATGCGCCATGCCGGAAGCCATAAGCCCAAGCGTTGTCATTTTGGATGCCTGTATAAGCTGAATATCCTTTTCGACCATTTCCGTAACGTCGGTAGTCGAAGCTATAAATACGTTGTTTTCTTTATAAGTTGCATAAGAAACGCTAATATTTACATAAAAGGGAACTCCTCCTTTTTTATAATGCTTCTTTTTTGAAAACAACACGGACTGCTCGTCCGAAAGCTCTTTTAATCCTTTTAATATTTCTTTATCATTCTCATCGCCTAATTTTAAAAAGGGACTATTATATAATTCTTTTTTAGAATATTCGTAGCATGTTTCGGCGCGCCTGTTGACGTCCAAAATTTTTAATGTTTTGGCGTCCACAATAAATATAGGATTAGGATCGTTGTTAAAAAGAGATATGTATCTTTCGTGAAGATCCGCCAGCCTTTTATTTCTAAGCTCAAGCTGATCCTCCGCTTCTTTTTTCTCCGTAGTATCCCATAAAGTTTCTATGGCGCCTATTATTTTGCCTTCCGCATTTTTGATGGGAGCCGCGGTAAAAAAAACCCGTTTTTTAAGATTCGGAAAAAACTCTTCGGCTTCGTAACCTCCTTCTATTAAAAGAGATTTACGCCATTTTTTGCCATAGTACTTATTTATTTCGCCCGCTTCGTATTGGTCTAATATTATATCCGCCATTATAGGACGCTTTTTATCCCTAAAAGGCTTCCATTGCCGCTTGGTTCCGATCATCTCTTTTGCTGGGCAGCCTGTTAATTTTTCCAACGCTTTATTCCAATGAACCACTATATGCTCTTTGTTTATCACAAAAGTAGGCGCCGTGCTGCCGTCGATTATCTGAGATATAAGCAGTTCGTCTTCCGGGCTTTCTTCATATACTCTTTGGTTTGTCATAATTGAATCCGATTTATTAAAAAAATATAAGTGTTACTATTAAAAAACAGGGTATTAAAAATATCAGCGAATACTTTAAGATATATCCGAAAAACCCCGGCATTTTAATACCCGACGATTCGGCTATAGATTTTACCATAAAATTGGGAGCGTTTCCTATATAACTGCATGCTCCGAAAAATACTGCTCCGGCAGATATTGCTTTAAGGTATAGCGTCTTTTCCGTCATTAGCAAACGAACCGCTTCGCTTTCCGGCATGCCTGCATAAAAGCTTCCCAACGCCGTATTGAAAAATGTTAAATATGTAGGGGCATTATCAAGAAAAGCCGAAAGAAGTCCTACAACCCAAAAGTAATGATACGGCTCTTTAACGGCTTCTATTATAAATCCCAAAGCGCCTTTTTCTCCGGCTTTTAATATAAGAAGGCAGGGCGCCATAGTAATAAAAATTCCTATAAAAAGAGACGCAACCTCTATTATAGGAAACCATGTAAATTCATTGTCTTCTCGTAAATTTCTCGGAGTTGTCAAAAGAGAAAGAAAACCGAGCAAAATTAAACACCCGTCTCTTAGCCAATCAATAGTCGCCCTGTGAATTCCGAATGTATTAACCTCGCCCAAATCCAACAACCCGCTTGCCAAAACCGCTCCGACTATACCGGCAAGAAATAAAAAATTATATGTGCCTTCTAATTTTAGCGGGATTTTTTCCTCTTTAACCGGTGTAATTTTTTCTTTACGGTAATAGTAAGTATCCATTATAAAATATATGAGAATAAGAATTGTAGATACCGTAAGCATCTTAAAAAACAGATTGAATGTCCATAAAAAATTTACGCCGTGCAAAAAGCCCAAAAAAAGAGGCGGATCCCCTAACGGAGTAAGCGAACCGCCGATATTTCCGACCAAAAATATAAAGAATACAACCATAAAGGTTTTATTTTTTCTATAATTATTTGCTCTTATCATAGGGCGTATAAGAAGCATTGCGGCTCCGGTTGTTCCCATCCAAGAAGCCAAAATAACGCCTATTATTAGTATAACGGTATTAACTATAGGCGTTCCTCTTAAAGAGCCTCGCAGTAAAATGCCGCCCGATACCGTATAAAGCGCCCATAATAAAACAATGAACGGAACATAATCCAAAATAATTATATGAAATAATTCGTAAATCGCAGCCCCTTTATAGATAAAAACAAACGGGACCGCCAATGTCAAAGCCCAGAAAATAGAAATTTTTCCGAAATGCCGATGCCAAAAAGAGGGGATTATAAGAGGTAAAAAAGCGATTGAAAGCAGCATAAAAGCAAAAGGTATGCAGCTGCCTATAGGCAAAATTTCGCCCAAATTTATATGTTCATGCCCTGCCTGAGAAATATCCTCTTTGTGGTGAACGCCGCCGGTCAATACAGATTTATCAGATTCAATATTAGATGCAAAGGATAAAGAAAAGGCTGAAAATATAAACGTTATAATAAAAATAATAACCGTTATATTTTTGTTAAAATTCATCTGCCTATTCTTATTTTATATTTATATTTTGATATTATTATAAATGTAACGAATAAAACGGATAAAAAAATAATTCCGATATAGAATTTATCTCTCGACTTATAGCATTAAATATCAATTCTTGATTCAAATTTTTTAAATACTTAATTTATTTCCCGCTCAATATTATTGATAACAGTCAGAAACAATAAATTTTATAACCGCTTTCTTATTAATTATTTCTATCTTCCTCTTTTATAATATATACCTTTATTTTTTTATCATACTTTTGAAGAAACTTGCCCTGTTCCGATAATTGCATGAATTGCGCCTTTGCTGGCGCAAGACGCCGCTTTGCCGGATTCCTTCGCTGCTTGCCCGCTATGAGTATCGCTTGCAAATGCAACGCCGTAAAAGGTTAAAACAAATGCGACGAAAATAGTAAAAATAATATATTTTTTCATACTCTTCTCCTTATTAAATAATATTCGAATAATAGTAATTTTTTTAATATAACATTGCAAACTAAACAAGTAAAAAAAAATAATGCTTACTATAAATCATAAATTGAATTTTTTTTTTAAACCTTATATAAAACTCTTTCCAAAACATTTTACATAAGGAGGCGTAATGAACATGCCAACTAATAGAGTGAAAAAATTAACCGGACATATTTACAGCCCTTGGGGCATTCAGAATGCGGGCAGAGAGGTTAAAACAATAACGGACGCCGAAGGTATATTTTTTTATGACGATAACAATAAAAGATATATAGATTTTTCTTCCCAGCTTGTATGCTCTAATTTGGGACATAAAAACCCGGCAATAGTAGAAGCTATTATAAAACAGGCGGAAAAATTACAGTATGTAAATCCTTCTTTTATAACCGAAATAGCGTTGGAATCGATAGAAGCGCTTTTATCCGTTATGCCGAAAGGTTTAAACAAATTCTTTTTTTCCACAAGCGGAACCGAAGCTAACGAAGCCGCGTTAAAAATGACAAGGCAGTTTAAAGCGCCGGAATACAAAATAATATCACGATATAATTCTTATCACGGCGCAACCTCTGCGGGAGCCGCTTTTACCGGCGAGGCAAGACGCTTTATATCCGAGCAAACTCGCTGCGCTACCGAAGGAATTGTTTTTGCGCCGGCTTGCTACTGCTACAGATGCCCTTTTAATATGACCTACCCGCAGTGTAATATATTATGCGCCTCATATATAGATTATATTATACAAAAAGAGGGAAATATAGCCGCTTTTATAGCCGAGCCTATAGTCGGAACAAACGGACGAATTGTTCCGCCTCCCGAATATTTTCCTATGATAAAAAATATATGCGACAAAAATAATATTCTTTTTATAGCGGACGAGGTTATGTCCGGCTGGTTCAGAACAGGCAAGGCGTTTGCTATGGAGCATTGGAACGTTACGCCGGATATTATAACTACCGCAAAAGGGGTTACTTCGGCTTATACTCCGATAGGAATTACCGCCTCTTCCGAAAAAATATTTAATTTTTTTGAAACAACTCCCTTTTCTCACGGACATACCTATTCTTATCATCCGCTTGCCTCTGCTCCCATACCCGCCGCAATTGCCGAATATAAAAGACTTATGAATGCAAAAATTATTCAAAAAGGGGCAAAATATCTTAAACAAAAACTTTACGAACTATCGGATAAACATGAATCTATAGGAGACGTTAGGGGCATAGGACACTTTTGGGCTTTAGAATTGGTTGAAAACAGAAAAACAAAGGTATCTTTTGATAAAAACAAAGAACAAAAAACAATGACCGCAAAAGTGGCGGCGGATGCTATGAATAAAGGCTTATTTGTTAATCCGTGGAAAGACGCTCTTATAATTGCGCCTCCCTTGATTATTACCGAAGATCAGATTAACGAAGCCATTGAAATATTAGATAATTCTTTGACAATAGCGGACGAAAAAACGGTATCTACGGGGATAAAAGCGTCGAGAAGCTCCGAGTTTTGATTTTGTTTATTTTATAAGCTATATTTCCGCTTGTAATATAACTATTTTTGTGTTTTATTTTAATAAAATTCCGAAAAATAAAACTATATTCTTATATTAAAATGATAAATCAAATGGATACAAAAACTATAGTATGTCTTGCAAATTCAAGAAAAAATTTCGGCAGATGTATAGTCGGAAAAGAAATCAAATCTAAAAAGTGGATAAGACCTATAAGCGATAGAGAAAAAGAAAAAATATCGGAAGAAGAAAGACGCTATAAAAACGGCGATATGCCGAAACTTCTTGATATTATAAAAATTCCGATAAAAAAATATAAACCTACGCTTAACCAAAAAGAAAACTATTTGATAAATGATAAGCTTGACTGGGAAAAAACAGGAGAATATAATAAAAACAATTTGAAATCATTATTGGATACTCCCCAAACGCTATGGGAATTAGAATGTTCAAGCTATTATGGCTTAAACGATAGAATACCGGAAACAACTTGTAATAACTACCCATCTTATTAAACCTGAATCTTTGATAATTAAAGTTAATATGGAAGGAATAGAGTTTGGAAATTCAAACAAAAAAGTGCGCTCTCAATTTACATATAATAAAAACCAATATATTTTTCCGGTAACTGACCCTTCGTTTGAAAAAAAATATTTAGCCGGAGGTAACGGTTCTTTTGATTTATCCTTAAAAAACATATACTTATGCGTACCCCTCGCAATGCCTTATAAAGACGGATATTGTTATAAACTTTTAGCTTCTTTAATAAAAGCGGAATAAGAGAATATAATGAATAAAATATTTACAATAGGACATTCTACAAATTCTTTGGATTCTTTTATACGCCTTTTAGAATCCAATCGAATAGATACCCTTGTAGATGTCCGAAGCGTTCCTTACAGTAGTTTTGCCAGCCGATTTAACAAAGAACAATTATCTATTTTTCTTAAAAAAAATAAAGTTAATTATATCCCGATGGGCGAATTGTTAGGAGCGAGATACGAAGACAAAAAATTATTATTTGAAGACGGCAAAGTTAATTTTTCAAAAGTAATAAAAACAAAAAAATTCCAAAAAGGTATTGTTAGAATTGAAACCGGAATAAAAAAAGGTTATCAAATAGCTTTAATGTGTTCCGAAAAAAATCCTATGGAGTGTCATAGGTTCTCTTTGATTTCTCGTTTTTTAGACCAAAAAGGGTATATAGTTAATCATATAATGGGAAAAAATCTTTTTAACCATAAATTATTGGAAAACAACCTGCTTCTTTACTATCATAAGCGCCGCAAATTATCAGTTGATATTAATAAAATCAATCAACCTCATTCAATACAACATACTTTATTTAACGAGGATAAGCCTGATCAAACAAAACTCTATTTTGAGCTCAATAGACTCATCGCATACGATTCTAATATAAGGAGCAACGAAGCTATATGAAGCTATATACTATAGGTTTTTCACAAAAAAACGCCGAACAATTCTTTAATATATTAAAAACAAA
The DNA here is from genome assembly GCA_019306185.1 of Deltaproteobacteria bacterium. Lineage (GTDB taxonomy): Bacteria > Desulfobacterota > Desulfobacteria > Desulfobacterales > JAFDMD01 > JAFDMD01. The sequence continues at coordinate 4,435 of JAFDMD010000059.1, read as the reverse complement.
TAACATTATCCGCGTTATAGACGTAAGACTCAATAATAAATCGCAGCTTGCGGGATTTACCAATATCAGAGATTTTCCTTACTTTTTAAAAATCCATAACATTGATTACATTCATAAACCTGAGCTTGCGCCCTCAAAAGAATTATTAACAGCATATAAAAACAAATCGACTTCTTGGACAGAGTATGAAGGCGCTTATAATAAAATTCTGATAAAAAAAAATATAATCGAAAAAATTGATTGGGATATTTTAAACAATTCGGTTCTATTATGTTCCGAACCTACGCCGGACAACTGCTATAGGAGCCTGCTGGCGGAATATCTTGCTGTAAAAAATAATAAAATAAAAATAAAACATTTATAGTTAATCAAAAAAAATAAAATTTCGAGGGATAACAAAGCGGTTTGTTCGTTTGCAAGGCGAAAAAATTTTTTAACCGCAGGAATACATGTAGTATTTTGAGGATTAAAAAATTTTTCACCGCCGCAAACGGGCAAAATACGAAGTTATCCGCCTAAATTTTGTTATTTTCCGAAAGGACAATCAGGATAAATACACTCCTTACAGTTTAAACAAAAACCTCCGTAAGAAAGCTTAACCATATCCTCTTTTGTTATATATTCGCCGGACATCACTCTCGGGACAACCAAATCGAAAATACTTGTTTTATAATACATTACGCATCCGGGAAGCCCCATTATCGGAATATTTCCATTTATATAGCCAAGTAAAAACATAGCTCCCGGCAAAACGGGAACGCCGTATAACTTAACGTCGGCTCCGGCTTTTTTAATTGCGGCAGGAGTTAAATCGTCCGGATCAACAGACATTCCGCCGGTTATTAAAATCATATCCGCGCCCATCTCAAGCGCCTTATCTATTGCATTTGACGTTTTTTCTATAGAATCGGAAACAAACTCCTTTTTTATTATTTCGCTTCCAAGATTCTCTATTTTGCTTGTAACAACCGGTCCGAACTTATCCTTTATTCTACCGCTATAAATCTCGGTTCCGGTAATTATAAGCCCGACTTTAAAGCTTTTTAAAGGCAAAACTTCAATAAAAGATTGTTTTATAAGCTTTTCAAGGGATTCTATTATCTCCTCTTTAATAGCAAGCGGTATAATTCTTGTTCCGGCTATTCTCCGCCCTTTTTTTACCATACGGTTTCCATGTATGGTAGCTATAATAACATTTTCAATTCTATTTGCTTCAAAAAGCTTCTCTTTATCTATCCTTAAAAACCCGTCCGTTGCGGCTATAAACTCTACCTTGCCCTCTTTCGGCTCCGTTAAATTAAGATTTTTACCGGCAGCCCTATTTGCTATCCTAATAGCCGCTTCGTTTTCGTGCAGATAACCGTCCGTTAAATCCCACATATAAATATATCTTTTACCCAAATCCAATAACTTCGGAATATCCGCTTCGGTTATTATATGTCCCTTTTTAAAAAATCTTCCTTTAAACTGCCCCGGTATTATCTGAGTTATATCATGACAAAGAGCCATGCCTACGGCTTTTGTTACTTCTACTTTTTTCATATTATATCTCTTTTTTTATTATATAATCGGTTAGTTAAAAAACCGCTCTATTTGATCAAAAACCCAAATTTTATAAAGCTTAATTTTTAAACCAAATACAACTTCAATCGCTTTTCATAAGCTCCTATTTTTGTCAACCGATTATTAATTAGCGCAAATATTTTTTCTTTGACTTTATAACAAATATAAATAGAATCTTCATTTGATATTTTTTTTATGGAACAATTACAATTCATATTATTATTTGTTTTTTTAAAAAAAACATTATCAAACTATATTTTAGAATCGAAAAAGGAAAACATGATGAAAAAATTTTATCTATTATTAGCCGCTCTTTTAATCTTACCGATAAGCGTTTCCGCTTATGCGGATGAGAACCGAATTCGTTGCGCATCCACCACAAGCACTCAAAATTCAGGGCTTTTCGATTATCTTTTGCCTGCGTTTGAAAAAGATTCCGGCATAAAAGTTGACGTTGTGGCGGTAGGAACGGGAGCCGCAATAAAAATAGGCAAAAGCGGAGATGCGGATTTAATACTTGTTCATGCAAAAGAGCTTGAACTTAAAGCCGTAGAAGAAGGATATTTTGTCGATCGAAAAAATGTTATGTATAACGATTTTGTTGTAATAGGCGATCCGAATGATCCGGCAAAAATCAAAGAAACAAAAACCGCAACCAAAGCTTTTGCCGCAATAGCCGCACAACAAGCGCCTTTTATATCACGAGGCGATAAATCCGGCACCCATACAAAAGAGCTTTTTATATGGAAAAAAGCCGACGTTAATCCTACGGGAAATAAATGGTATATGGAAGCGGGACAAGGAATGGCGAAAACCCAAAGAATTGCAAACGAAAAAAAAGCATATACCCTTACGGACAGAGGAACTTGGCTTGCGGTAAAAGACAATTTGGATATGAACATTCTTTTTGAAGGGGATCCTATTCTTTTTAATCAATACGGCATAATGGCGGTAAATCCGGAAAAACATAAACATGTAAAATATGATAAAGCGCTTATCTTTATAAACTGGATTATTTCGGACAAAGGACAAGAAACAATAGCGGCTTTTAAAGATAAAAACGGCAACCCACTTTTTACTCCGAACGCAAATAAAAAATAATGTCCAATCCTTTTTTAAAAGCCGTAGAACTGATATTATCTTTTGACAAACAGTTATTCGATATAATTTTTTTATCCGTTAAAGTATCCGGCATAGCGCTTATAATCGCCTCTGTTTTCGGCATTCCAATTGCAGTTTTTACGGCTTTTAAAAAATTTCCTTTAAAATCTCTTTTTATAAATATAATGAATACATTTATGGGCGCGCCGCCCGTAGTTGTAGGATTGATATTTTATCTTCTACTGTCAAGAAGCGGAATATTTGGTTTTCTGGGGCTGCTTTATACCCCGTATGCTATGATCATAGCCCAAATTTTTCTTGCCTTTCCCATTATAGTTTCTCTTTCTCATTCCGCTATAGTAGGAGTGAATCCCATATTAAAACAAGCGGCTATAACTTTGGGAGCATCCCCTTTTGCAACCGCGGTAACTATTGTAAACGAAGCAAGATACGGTATAATATCGGCTTTAATAGCGGCATACGGAAGATTATTTGCAGAGGTCGGAGCGATATTAATAGTAGGCGGAAATATAGCCGGACTTACCAGAGTAATGACCACCGCCATAGCCCTTGAAACAGATAAAGGAGAATTCGAGCTTGCGGTAGCTCTTGGAATTATACTGATATTAATATCTTTTATCATCAACTTTTCTCTTAATATAATTCAAAAAAAAGGGAAAAAAGAATTAATATAACAATATGAAATTAATAGTTTCAAATATTTGCAAAAATTATAACAACATCCCGATTCTTAGCGATTTAACCTACTCTTTTAACGGCAATTCCATTTATGTAATAATGGGAGAAAACGGAGTCGGCAAATCTACCTTTTTAAGAATCTGCGCTTTTATAGAAGCTCCGAACTCAGGCAAAGTTACATATTATCGAAATCATAAAGCGTTGGAAAACAATATCGAAACAAGAAGAAGAATAACCCTTTTGTTGCCGAAGGTGGGAATATTTAATGCCGACGTATATAAAAACGCCGCTTACGGCTTAAAAATAAGAGGCATGAAAAAAAAAAAAATAAAAGAAGCCGCTTGCGAAGCCCTTGATTTTGTAGGCTTGCTTCATAAAAAGGATCAAAATGCCCTTACTCTTTCAAGCGGCGAGACGCAACGACTCGGAATTGCCAGGGCGCTCGCTTTTAAGCCCGAATTTATATTTTTAGACGAACCTACCGCTTCGGTTGATTATAAAAACACAAGACTGATTGAAGATATTATAAAAAAATTAAAAAAATCCATAGGCGCAACCATAATTATGACAACGCACGAAAAGGAACAGGCTATGCGAATAGGCGATAAAATAATTAGAATCGAAGAGAAAAAAATAAAAGAAAAACCTTTTAATTGATCAAGCCGCAATTTATTAGATTAATATAATAGACTATGACAACCGTTTAATAGCAAAAGATATGACCGGCAACATTATATTCCGACTTCCAAATCGTTAATTATGAGATGTCCGTCTTGATTCTTTTTGGTTTTAAACCAGCCTTTTCTTTCAAACTTTTTTGCCAGATTATTCATTTTTTTATAACCGGTATTTTTAATTTTAAACGATTTGTCTAACAATCTCATTTTATTTGCAATACGGGTTAGCAAATGCTCTTCGCTCGGATCAAGCCGTATAAGAACCTTAACAAAAAGTTCTTCGGCAATCTTATCTCGGCTTTTTTCATCCTCGTCCGCAAGCTTGACTTTTGCATCCGAAGCTCTTAACGGACGACCTTCGTCCCGTTTTTTTGCCAACTGCGCCGCCTTTGTAT
>JAFDMD010000058.1 GCA_019306185.1 Deltaproteobacteria bacterium | reverse complement strand
GAACGAGCGAAGCGAGGAGAAATCCCTTAATTATTTCCCCGTCTTTTTCGAGCGCGGCGAAAAATTCCTTAATTATTGCCTTATGCCCTTATCTTTGACCTTTTATTAAAATTGACTTCCGATTATGTAGAGACGCCGAGTATAGCGTCTCTAATGTTTTAAGGATTTTTTATATTTTTATTAACTCGTAATCTCTATTGCCAAGCCCCAGCTCTTCGGCATATTCCAATTGAATTTCCCAATTTACATTAGGATATATGCCTTTAAACTTATCTTCGCCTGATGCAAGATTGGTTTTAAGGCAGGTATTAGGCAAGCCTTGCTCCTTATTAATTAAATCTACGGACGCCTGATCTATTGCCACAGGATTTTTTGAGGCTACAATGCCTATATTTTGAACTATGGGCGCGTCATTATGCCCGTAGCAGTCGCATGCAGGGGAAACGTCAACTATAAAGTTGATAAAAAAGGCTTTGTCCTTTTTATTTTGTAAAACTCCGGCGGTATATTCCGCCATGTTTTCTAAAAATACCGGAACAGATTGATTCCATCTGATTTGAACCGCTTCGTTCGCGCATATTATTATACATTCGCCGCATCCTATACATTTTGCCTGATCTATTTCCGCATATTTTTTTGTTTCGTTCTTTTTAATCGAAATGGCGTGTTGAGAGCAATGAGACGCGCATTCCGCGCATCCTATACATTTTTTTCTTTTTATTGCCGGAGATAATGTGGAATGCTGGGCAAGCTTGCCTCTTCGAGAAGCGCATCCCATGCCCAAATTCTTTAAGGTTCCTCCGAAGCCGGAAAGCTCATGCCCTTTAAAATGAGATACGGATAGTAAAAAATCCGCTTCTGTTATCTCTTTTCCTATATAAACCTCTTTAAATCTTTTTAGATTTACTTTAACGGCAGTTTCGCTTTTTCCTCTAAGTCCGTCCGCTATTATAATCGGAGCGTTTACGGTTGAATACGCGAACCCGTTTTGAATAGCGGCATGAAGATGTTTTACGGAATTGCCTCTTTCGCCGGAATAAAGAGTGTTTGCGTCCGTTAAAAAAGGAGAAGCGCCCATGTTTGTTATATCTTCCGCAAGTTTTCTTATAAACAAAGGTCTTATAAAAGAGGCGTTTCCGGGCTCTCCGAAATGAAGCTTTAGGGCTACAAGCTCGTTTTTATTAATCATATCCGGCATGCCGGCGGTTTTAACTAATCTGGAAAGTTTATCTAAAAGGTTTTCTTTATGTCCGGCTCTTATATCTGCAAAATATACGTTGCTTTTCATTTTTTCCTCTCTTTAAAGTTTGCCGTTTATCTTTGCTTTGTTATACGGCTATTTTTGTTATTTTTTACAACTTAATTGCCCGTCTGTTTTTTTGGGGAAGTTTGCGTTTGCAAGTTTATATTTTATAACGTTTGTATTTTATTTTTTTTGCTATATCTCTAACGTCCGCCATTATTTTTTCTATATCTAACGTTAAAAGCTTTCTGTTCTCCATAATCAATTTTCCGTTTATAACAGAGGTTGTTACGTCGCCGCCTGTTACGCTGTAAACAAGATGCGAGCAAGGCGCGTACATAGGGGTTAAATGCGGCTTATTTATATCGACTATAATTATATCCGCTTTTTTGCCCGTTTCTATGGAGCCTATTTTATCTTTCATTCCCAAAACCGAAGCGCCGTTTACGGTAGCCATTTTTAAAACCGTTAGCGCGTCCAATACAGTAGGATCAAGCTCTTTGACTTTATGAAGCTTTGCCGCGGAATCCATTTCGGAAAACATATCCAAATCATTATTGCTTGCGCATCCGTCGGTTCCCAAGCCTACGCATATTCCGTTTTTCATAAGTTTGGGAACCGGAGCAATTCCGGATGCAAGCTTCATGTTGCTTTGAGGATTATGAGATACTTTTACATTATGTTTTTTCAAAAGCGGAATATCCTCTTCGGTTAAAACAACCGCATGGCATGCTACAAGAGAAGGGGATAAAGCGCCTATGTTTGCAAGATGTTTTACGGGCGTCGCGCCGTAATTATTTTTTATTATAGAAACCTCTTTTTTGGTTTCGGACAGATGTATTACCAAAGGCAGGCTATATTTTTCGGATATTAAAAGGGCTTTTTTTAAAAGAGGCGGCGCGCATAAATAGGGAGAATGAGGCATAACCGCTATGCTAATCAGATCGTCCTGTTCCCATTTTTCGGCAAGCATTTTTGTATAATCAAACCCTTTTTCCAAAGGACCGTAATTAGGGGAATCGAAATCAAAAAGCCCTTCGCCTACCAAAGCGCGCATTCCCGCGGTTTTTGCGGCTTTTGCCACAAAATCTTCAAAAATATACATGTCGCAAAAGCAGGTTGTGCCGGACATTATCATCTCGGCGCATGCAAGCAGGGAGCCTTTATAAACCATATCCGGATTTAAATTAGCCTCCGCCGGAAAAATATAATCGTTTAACCATGTCATAAGAGGCAGATCGTCCGCAAGCCCTCTAAAGCAGGTCATAGGCGCGTGAGTATGAGTATTTACAAGCCCCGGCATTATTATGCCGCCTTTAGCGTCTATTGTTGTAATCGGCTTATAAACGGGCATATCCTTTTTATCGCCTGCAAATACTATTTTATCCTTTTTAACCGCTACGGCGCCATCTTTAATATAAGGCGTAGTTTTGTCCATAGAAACCAGTATGCCGTTGCTAATCAGTATATCTATTATTTTATTATCGCTCATTATTATTTAACCCTGTTTTTGCGGATGTTTTTTATAACTAACCTTATAGCGCTCCGCTTTATTAATTTGTTTTTGCTTGCCCCGTAAAATTCATTTATCCCAAGCCGATAATTTCAACCTATGCTTTTTATAACTTGTTTTATTAACAAAGCAAGGGAGGCGGCGGTTTTGTTTGCGGTTTCTATTATATCTTCAAGCAGCGCGGGGGTTGGGTTGTCCGGGTTTGCAATATTTGTAATTGCCGACAACCCCAGAACCGACATATTAGAGTGAACCGCGGCTATAACCTCTTGTATGGTGGATAACCCTACAGCGTCCGCCCCTATTATTTTTAAAAATCTAATTTCGGCGGGCGTTTCCAAAGAAGGACCTTGCAAGCCCGCATAAACCCCTTGTTTAATATCGATATTAATTTCTTCGGATGATTTAAGCGCAATTTTTATCATTTTTTTATTATAAACCGAAGACATGTCCGGAAATCTTACGCCCCATTTATCGTTATTTGTTCCGATTAAAGGGTTTGTTCCGGAAAAATTTATATGATCCGATATTATCATTATATCGCCCGCGCAAAATGCGGGATTAATTCCGCCTGAAGCATTTGTTATGATTAAATTTTTTATTCCGAGTTCCTTTATAACCCTTATAGGAAAAGCAACCTCTTTGGCAGAAAAGCCTTCGTAAAGATGAAGTCTTCCGAAAAGGATAACAACAGGTATATTATCGAGGCTGCCGAAAATAAATTCCGCGTTATGACTTGGAGCCGTAGATACCGGGAAATAAGGAATATCTTTATAAGGCGCTTTGGCTTCTATATCCGCGGCAGAGGCTATTTCATCTCCAAGTCCGGTTCCGGTAAGAATTGCGATTTTTGGATTATTTTTTATAAAGGGTTTTAAATATTCCGCGGCTTGATAAACTTTTTCTTCGTATGAAAGCATATTTCTCCTTTATTTATTATTCGGTTAAGACTTTTTTTGCCCTGTTCTTTAATATTGCAAGAAAAAAACTCTCGCATAACAGCGGAAAATTGTTATAGTCCGTAGCTTAATTTGATTGAAAAAAGGTTATATCAATACGGTTTAAAATATCAAGAAATATCATTTTAACCGCCTGAACGATTAATAAAAAGGTTTAACAGACAAAGCGACAAGCGACTATTTTTGCGGAAAAATAAACTTATAAAACCAGGGTATAAAATTTGCTTGTACCTTTAAAGATTCGGTTTTATAAGCTGTTTTTTTTATATCTTAAGTTATATTATAAAGATATTGACAAGTTAATATAACCGGATTATATATACCTGTTTTAAAAAGTAAAAAGCGGGCATAGCTCAGTTGGTAGAGTACAAGCTTCCCAAGCTTGGGGTCGCGAGTTCGAATCTCGTTGCCCGCTCCATTTTTTATTTAAAAAAGATAAAGGCAAAAGAAACGGCAACTTATCAAAAACGGGTTTAACCCGTTTTTCTGTTTTATAAGATAATATGAAATACAAAACAAAAAAAAGGAAACAACATAAGGCGGAGCGTAAAACGTCCGAGTTAGCAAAAAAGGTTGCTAAATTCGCCGCGCCTATATGTAACGCCGAGGGCATAGAGTTGATTTATGTCGAGTACGTAAATATGTCCGGCAACAGAAAACTTTGTATATATATAGATAAAGAAGGAGGCGTAAGCATTGAAGATTGCGCCTTAATAAGCAAACAACTCGGCAATCTTCTTGATATAAATTTGGACATAGAGCAGTCTTATAGTTTGGAAGTGTCATCGCCCGGCGCCAGAAGACCGATAGCAAAAGAGGCTGATTTTGAAAAATTCGCGGGAAATTTCGTAACTCTTTATACATCCTGTTCAAATGCGGGTAAAAAGAAGATAAAAGGAATAATAGAAGGAATCTCCGAAGGAATCGTTAGCGTAATAGTAAGCGGCGAGCAGGTCCGCATACCTTTTGAAACGATTTACGGGGCAAGACTCAATAATTTTTCTAAAGGAGACCTTTAAATTATGTTTATAAACGATATCAAACGTGTTATCGAACAGGTAAGCAAAGAAAGAGGTATAGATTCCGAATTTTTGATAACGACTTTAAAAGACGCTTTAAAAGCGGCGGCTAAAAAAAAACATGGAATAAACATAGATATAGAGGTGAATTATAACGAAGAAACAGGCGAGCTTGAAGTTTTTGAATTTAAAGACGTAGTGGAAAATGTAGAAGACGACACTTTGCAAATCAGTATGGAAGAGGCTTTGGAACTTGACCCCGACACTGAAATAGGAGATAGTCTGGGTAGAAAAATAGACGCGTCCGAATTAGGAAGAATAGCGGCTCAGTCTGCAAAACAAGTAATCATTCAAAGAATGAAAAATGCTGAAAAAGAGGCGATTTTTTCCGAATTTGTCGAACGTAAAGGAGAAATAATCAACGGGATAGTTTTAAGACGGGATAAAGGAAATATAATAGTTAATCTCGGCAAAACCGAAGCGACGCTTCCCGTAGAAGAGCAGATGCCTCAAGAAAACTATAAAAGAAAAGAACGGGTTCGCGCATATATATTAGACGTGCTTTCCGAAGGTAAAGGACCGCAAGTAATTTTATCCAGAACTCATCCGAATTTCCTTATCGCGCTTTTTAAAGCCGAAGCCCCCGAAATAAGCGAGGGAACAATTAAAGTTGTAGGAGCCGTAAGAGAGCCGGGAAAACGGGCTAAAATAGCGGTTAGTTCGGAGAACCCGGATATAGATCCCGTAGGTTCTTGCGTGGGTTTAAGAGGCAGCAGAGTTCAAAACGTAGTTCAAGAGCTTAAAGGGGAAAAAATAGACATTATTAAGTGGAGTTCCAACAGCGTTAAATTTGTATGCAACGCTATGGCGCCCGCCGACATAGTAAGAGTGATAGTAAACGAAGCCTCAAATTCAATGGAAATGATAGTATCCGACGATTCATTGCCTCTCGCTATAGGCAAAAAAGGACAGAATATAAAATTAGCCGCAAAGCTTACCGGCTGGAATATAGACGTAAAAAACGAATCTGCGTATAGCGAAAACCTTAAAGACGGTTACGCTTCTTTAATGGCGCTTGAAAAAGTCGGTTCTGAATTAGCGGATAAATTTACGGAAAAAGGTTTTTTTTCGGCAATGGATATAGTAAACGCGTCTATCGAAGATATTATGCAGGTTGAAGAAATCTCGGAAGAAGAAGCGGAAGAGATAATTAAAGAGGCGAAGGATTATATTGCAGGTTTGGAATAGTTTTTGAAAAGCCTGTTAAAAATTAAAAATGCAATGGGGTGAAAGGTACGATTATGGCAAAGATTAGAGTGTATGAACTTGCCAGAAAGCTTAATTTGAGCAATAAAGCTCTAATTGACAAGCTTGAAAAATTAAATATTTCCGTCAAGAGCCATATGAGCGTTATAGAAGATAAGGATGAACTAATCGAAAAGATTAAAAAAACCGAAACCGAAACCGTAAAAGCGAGCGTCAGCGAAACGCGCGTAAAATCTACTATTATCAGACGAAGACGGAAAAATGTTAAGACGCCTGATCGGGAAAAAGCGGGGACGGAAACGCCTCTGGAAACTGCCGACGCCATAAAACCGTCGATAGAGCCGGATTCTCAACAGGATTCAAAGCTTGAAGCCAAACAGAAACCGGAACCCGATATCAAACCCGATTCGGGACCTATATCCGCGCCCGAAACAGACAGCGCAAGTAAAGAGGTTGAGGTTAGACCTGATATTGAAAAGAAACCGGAAGAGGATAAAAACCAGGAAAAGCGCGACAAAACAGAGAAGAAAAAAACGGAAAAACAGGCGCAACCGGTTAAGAAATATAGTAAAAAGAGGAAAAAAGGTAAAAACGTCGGCGCAAAAATTATAAAACTGCCGGATAAGATAGAAACAAGGGTAGAGCGGCAAAGCCCGTTATCCGCATCCGATAAAAAAGCCGGAGCGACCGATAAACTCGAGCCGCGAAAATTTACAAAAACAGGAGCGCCGGAACAGACGAACGATTTTTCTTCGCATAAAGAAACGCCTTTAAAAACAAAAGGCGCAAAGAGAGGCGGAGCGGATGAAGCAGCCGAGCGAAAAAAAGCGGCGGCAAAGAAAAAAGGCTTTAAAAAAGCTAATAATTTTAAATGGAAACAGGTTATAGAAGGAGGCGCCCTTCATACTGATAATGCACGCGGTAGAAGAAGAAAAAAATCGAAAAAACAGAAGGGGCAAAAAACGCAAATTACCACCCCTAAGGCAAGCAAACGAAGAATTAAAATAGACGAAGTCATAGTTCTATCCGAACTCGGCAAAAGAATGGGCATTAAGGCAAACGAGCTTATTGCAAAATTAATGGGCCTCGGCGTAATGGTAACGGTAAACCAGACAATAGATTTTGAAACCGCTTCGTTAGTAGCTACCGAATTCGGTTTTGAAACATACAAGGCGGCGTTTGAAGAGGAAGACGTATTGGCAAGAGGGAAAGACGAGCCCGAAAAAATGATTAAAAGAGCTCCTATAGTTACAATAATGGGACATGTAGATCATGGCAAAACATCCCTTTTAGACGTTATTCGAAAAACTAAAGTTATAGATACCGAAGCCGGAGGCATTACCCAGCATATAGGGGCGTATAGCGTTGAAACCAAAAAAGGAAAAATAACATTTTTAGATACTCCCGGACACGAGGCTTTTACTTCGATGCGCGCAAGAGGGGCTAAGGTTACGGATATAGTAGTGCTGGTAGTAGCCGCAGACGACGGAGTAATGCTGCAGACAATAGAGGCTATCAACCATTCCAAAGCCGCCGGCGTTCCGATAATAGTCGCTATAAATAAGATAGACAAACCGGGCGCGGATAAAGAGCGTATAATAAGAGAACTTTCCGAACAAGAATTAATATCCGAAGAATGGGGCGGCGGTACCATATTCGTAGAAGTGTCCGCAAAAAAGAATATAGGAATAGACAACCTTCTCGAAATGATACTTTTGCAGGCGGAAATGCTTGAATTAAAGGCAAATCCGGACATGCAAGCGGCGGGCTATGTTATAGAAGCAAAATTAGATTTCGGAAAAGGTCCGGTAGCCACGGTATTAGTTCAGGAAGGAACCCTTAAAACCGGAGACGTAATAGTTTGCGGAATACATTACGGCAAAATAAGAGCCTTAATAAACGACGTCGGAAAACAGACGGATTCCGCAGCCCCTTCAATACCTGTAGAGGTGCTTGGTCTTTCCGGCGTTCCTACTGCAGGCGATCAGTTAATTTCCACGTCGGACGAGAAAAAAGCAAAACAGGTAAGTTCATACAGAACCCAAAAACAGCGGTTTGTAGAGCTTGCAAAAAGCAGTAGAATGAGTTTGGACGCTTTATTTGAAAAAATGCAAAAAGGGGAGACAAAAACCCTTAATCTTATTGTAAAAGCGGACGTTCAGGGTTCTATAGAAGCTTTAAAAGAATCCTTAACCCAGCTTTCCATAGATGAAGTGGAAATCAATATAGTTCATAGCGCGACCGGAACAATTACGGAATCCGATATACCTCTTGCAGCAGTTTCAAATGCCATCATCATAGGTTTTAATGTTCGCCCCAGCGGCAATACCGCAGCGGTAGCCGAAGAGGAACATGTCGATATTCGCTATTACGATATAATATACGACGTTATAAACGACATTAAAAATGCGGTTTTGGGTATGATGAAATCCACGTTCAAAGAAAAGGTTGTCGGAAGAGCCGAAGTTCGTCAAGTATTTCATGTGCCTAAAATCGGCAGCATAGCAGGTTGTTATGTAACAGACGGAAAAGTGGAAAGAAGTAAAAAGGTTCGGGTATTGCGAGACGGGATTATATTATACGACGGCAATGTCGCCTCTTTAAAAAGATATAAAGACGACGTAAAAGAGGTTGCGTCCGGTTATGAATGCGGCATAGGCATAGAAAAATATAATGATATAAAAGAAAATGACATAATAGAATTCTATTTTGTAGAAGAGATTAGACCGGACATGGCATAATGAAAACCTATTCGAGAGCAGACAGATTGTCGGAGCTGATACAAAGAAAAATCGCCGAAATATTAATAAGACAAATAAGCGATCAGCGCCTTTGCTTTTTAACAATTACCGCGGTAAAAATGACTACGGATCTGAAAATTGCTAAAATATATTTTGTTACGCCTGCAAATGTAAAGAAAAATGACGCTATAAAAGCTTTTAAAAAAGCTTCCGGTTTTATCAAGCATAATTTGGCAAAACATCTTGAAACAAGATACATGCCGGAACTTCGCTTCTATTACGACGAGACTTTTGAATATAGCGGACATATAGAAAAAATATTAAAAGATATTAAATCGGAAACCGATAAAAATAATGATACATAATCTTATTTCCCACTTAAAAAAAGCTCAAAACATACTTATTACGTCTCACGCAAAGCCGGACGGAGACGCTATAGGATCAACCGTAGCGTTAGGGCTTGCTTTAAAACGACATAATAAATATGTTACGCTATACAACAAAAGTAAAATTAATAATAAATATTATACAATTCTGCCCTCTTCATTGTTGATAAAAAAAAAAATAACAGACATCGAAAATTACGACACGGCAATATTTTTGGATTGCAGCCGAATGAACATGGCGGGAAATGCGGCGGAAAAAATATTGGAAATAGGAGCGGTAATAAATATAGATCATCATAAAACAAATACCGGATATGGAAACTTTCAATATATCGACCCGAAGGCGGCTTCTACAACCGAAATGGTTTACAGACTTATTTCCGAAATGCAGGTTCCTTTAAATAAAGAGATGGCGGAAGCCATATATCTTGGCATTTTAACCGATACAGGCTCTTTTCGATATTCCAATACAAGCAAGCAAACTTATGAAATATGCGCAGACCTTATGAAATTCGAGGTTAATCCCTTTTTAATAGCGCGCGCCGCTTACGGCAATTATTCTATAAACCGCATAAAACTAATCGGCGTCGCATTAGATACGGTAGAGCTTTTTGAAGACGGGCAGATTGCGATAATGTCTCTTACTTCGGATATGATTCGCAAAACAGGAGCGACCCATGAAGACGCAATGGGCTTGTTAGATTATGCGGTAAATATAAAAAATGTTAAAATAGCGGCCTTAATAAAAGAATATTCAATAGAAGACGAAACAGAAGATAATCAATATGAATATAGCGTAAGTTTAAGATCAAACGGCGATATAGACGTGTCTGCCATAGCTATAAACTTTGACGGCGGAGGCCATCCAAGCGCCGCCGGTTTTTTAATAAACAGCGAACTTGCGGAATTAAAAATAAAACTTTCAAAACTGCTTAAATGAGTTTAAAAACAGAAGGCGGCGTAATAATAGCCGATAAGCCCGCAAATATCAGCTCGGCGTTTTTTTTAGGACGAATAAAAAAACTTTTAAAGGTTAAAAAAGCCGGACATGCCGGAACGCTTGATCCGTTTGCTACGGGAATATTAATATGTTGTTTTGGAAACGCCACTAAATTATGTCGATTTTTAATATCAGGCAAAAAAAGATACGAGGCGGAAATATATCTCGGCGTTCAAACCGATACTTATGATATAACGGGAAAAATAATAGAAAAAAAGCGCCCGCAAAACATATCGGAAGCAAAAATAAGAAAGGTTGCGGATGATTTTACGGGCTATATCGAGCAAGTTCCGCCGGCGTATTCCGCTTTAAAACATAATGGAATTCCATTATATAAACTTGCAAGAGCCGGAAAGTTTATAGTAAAAGCAAAAAGAAAGATTTATATTGAATATATTAACATAACGGATATAAATATCCCTTATATAAAAATAGAAACAAGTTGTTCCGCCGGAACATATATAAGAAGGCTCGCTTCGGATATAGGCGAAGCGTTAGGATGCGGGGGGTGCCTTAGTCGATTAAGAAGAACATATTGCAGCGGTTTTGATATATCGGAAGCCGCAAGTTTTGCGCAATTGGAAAAGGGCGATATAGAAAAGCATATAATAACTAATAGCGAGGCTTTAAAAAATACGCCGCAGTTTAAAGCAGATTTAAAGCTTTGCGAAAAGATATCTTACGGGAAAAAAATTACCGTAGAGGATATACCGATATCCGATAATATTGATATGTCGGATAAAAATATATTGAAAATTGTCAATCCGCAAAATCGGCTTATAGCGATACTCGGCTTGACGGATAAAAAAGATTATAAATATTATTATGTATTTAATTGAAAAATCAAGGAGGTAAAAAAGTGGCGTTAACTGCAACAGATAAATCCGGAGTAATCAGCCAGTTCCGTCTTCACGATACGGATACAGGCTCTCCGGAAGTTCAAGTGGCTCTTCTTACAAATAGAATAACCTATCTTACGGAGCATCTTAAGACTCATAAAAAAGATCACCATTCAAGACGGGGGCTTCTGATGATGGTAGGAAGACGAAGAAGGCTTTTAAATTATGTGAAGAATAAGGATATAAACAGATATAGAAAATTAATTGAAGCCGTAGGAATAAGAAAATAATATATAAAAAATAAGTTGTTACTATTGAGGCAATGCCTCGAATATTAAAGATACGGTTTTTTTAATCGAATATCTTTAATAAGGAATGTTCGACAAAAAGGAGAAAAATGGAATATGTGGTAAAAGCCGAAATAGGCGGCAAAACTTTAAGTATAAAAACAGGAAAACTTGCAAAACAGTCTTCGGGATCCGCTTTGGTAACTTATGGAGATACTGCCGTTTTGGCGTGCGCGACATCAGCAGGCGAACCGCAAGAGGTAAACTTTTTACCGCTTTCGGTAGAATATCAGGAAAAAATATATTCTGCGGGAAGAATACCGGGTAATTATTTTAGACGCGAAATAGGCAGACCAAGCGAAAAGGAGACTCTTACGGCGCGTCTTATAGATCGTCCTTTACGTCCCCTGTTTTTGAAAAAATACAATTATGAAACCCAAGTAATAGCGACTGTTTTATCTATGGATAAAGAAAACGAGCCGGACATACTCGCTATGATAGGGGCGTCCGCCGCTCTTACAATATCCGATATTCCTTTTGCAGGTCCTATAGCCGGCATCAGAATCTGTAAAATAAACAATGAATTTGTAATAAATCCTACAATCGAGCAAATAGCGGCAAGCGATATGGAAATAGTATTGGCAGGTTCGGAAACCGGAATAGTAATGGTTGAAGGCAACGCTATGCTATCAAGCGAAGAGGAAGTTCTAAAAGCCATACTGTTCGGGCATGAGGCGATGCAGCCTATAATAAAAATTCAAAAAGAGCTTCAAGATGCCGTAGGCATGGAAAAGAGAATATTTACGCCGCCTTCGGAAGATGAGAAAATTATAAAAGATATAGAAGAAAACTATTATCAGGATATCCGCCAAACATTGCTTACGGAAGGCAAGATCAATAGAAATAAAGCGTTATCCGCATTAAAAGAGAAAATTCACCTTTCTTTAGGCGAAGAATATACGGATCGCAAAAAGGAAGTATCCGAGTCTTTTAGCAATATAAAGAAAAAAATATCAAGAGATTTAATATTAAAAGAAGGAATACGAATAGATAAAAGAAAATTCGATGAAATACGTCCCATTTCGTGCGAAACCGGAATCTTGCCGAGACCGCATGGCAGCGCCCTTTTTACGAGAGGCGAAACCCAAGTATTAGGGATAATGACATTAGGATCCGGACAGGACGGACAGCGAATAGAAACCTTAAACGGAGACGAAGTAAGAAAATTTATGCTTCATTATAATTTTCCGCCTTTTTCGGTAGGAGAAGTTAAAAGAGCCGGCGGCCCCAGCAGACGCGACATAGGACACGGCAGACTTGCGAGAGCGGCTTTGGCAAAGGTAATGCCGGATAAGGAAGAATTCGACTACATCATAAGATTAGTAGGCGAGGTTTTAGAATCAAACGGATCATCTTCTATGGGAACAGTATGCGCAGGTTCTCTTGCTTTAATGGACGGAGGGGTTCCCATAAAGGCTCCTGTGGCGGGAATTGCAATGGGACTTATAAGCGGAGAGGGCAAAACCGTAATATTATCCGATATTATGGGGGACGAAGATCATAGCGGAGATATGGATTTTAAAGTGGCGGGAACAAGCGAAGGCATAACCGCCATTCAGATGGATATAAAAATAAGCGAAATATCGGAAACAATTCTAAAAGAGGCGCTTGAGCAGGCAAGAGAAGGCAGAATTTTCATTTTAAACAAAATGCTCGAAACATTAGATAAACCGAGAAAAGAGGTTTCCACTTACGCTCCGTCTATCACTACCGTAAAAATACATCCGGATAAAATCAGAGTGGTAATAGGACCCGGAGGCAAAGTAATAAAATCGATACAAGACGAAACCGGAACCAAAATTGAAATAGAGGATACCGGTTTGATAAAAATAGCCGCTTCCTCCGCGGAGGAAGCGGAAGCCGCAAAAAAACTTGTGCTATTTCATACCCAGACCGCGGAAGAGGGGAAGATATACGAAGGCGAAGTGGTAAAAATAACCGACTTCGGCGCGTTTGTAAGAATACTTCCTAATACGGACGGACTTGTGCATATATCTCAGCTTGCGGACCATCATGTTAAAAAGGTAACCGATATAGTAAAAGAAGGCGAAAAAATAAAGGTGAAAGTATTGGCTGCCGATAGAAACGGAAAAATAAGATTAAGCCTTAAAGCCGCTATTGCAGACGAAAAAAATATGCGGGAAAAGAATACGGATGACAAAGACACAAGCGACGAGTAAAATAATTATTTACGGAAAAGTTTCCTGACCTTTTACAAAATCGGCTCGTGAAGCTTTTGAATTCGCAGGGAAAAAATATAAGTTTTTCGACGTCTCATCCGACGTCGAAAAACTTAATTTTATGCTTACCCTTACAGGAGGGGTAAAAAGAATACCCGTTATAGTCGAAAACGGCAAAACAATACTTGGATTTCAAGGGAAAACCTGAAGAGTATAACGGCGTTCGTTAGGCATAACGAAATTTTTACATTAAGATATAAAAAGGGAGCAACTTTTTTTATATCAAAAATCTTTCGCTACAAAGACTTAAGAATAACCCGCTTGATTTTTTGGTTTTTTTGTTTGATTTTAAAAATTGATTTTAATCGGGAAAAAGCATGTTAAACGAAAGAAAAACCGAGATAATTGTAAGAGAACATTTTTTAAAATTTTCGGATCAAATCTTTATTGAAGAACAACGATCAGATAATCCGAAAATTGATAAGCTCTTACAATCCGCTTCAAAAAAAGGGGCCGGCAAAGGGCGCCCCGATTTTATCATTACCTATAAAAACAACCCTGATTTTTTAATTGTTATTGAATGCAAAGCCGATATTCTTAAACATCAAAGCAAAAACAATAATAAATACTCGGAATTTGCGGTTGACGGCGCGTTATTATACGCCTCTTACCTATCAAAAAGCTTTGACGTTTTAACGCTTGGAGTTAGCGGCGAAACCAAAGAAACTTTAAAAATTTCTCATTTTTTACATCTAAAAAATGAAAAAAAAGCAATTTCTATTTTTGGTAATAGCTTTTTAAGCGTTGAAGATTATCTTAACGGATATTTAAAAAGCCCCGCAAAATTTAGACAAGACTATAATTTGCTTTTGGATTTTACCAAAAAACTAAATGAGAAACTTCATTATTATAAAATTCGGGAAAGCGAAAGAAGTTTATTAATCAGCTCCATCCTAATAGCTTTGGAAAATCCGGCTTTTAAAAAATCTTATCCTCTTTATAAAAAACCGGAAGAGCTTTC
>JAFDMD010000057.1 GCA_019306185.1 Deltaproteobacteria bacterium | reverse complement strand
GAAATATTTCCGAGCTATAGCGACAAGATATGATAAATTGAAACGTAATTTCGAAGCTATGCTCGCTTTGGCTTGCGCTTTCCTTTGGCTACCTTTATGAATTGTCAACAGACCATAAAATGAAATATTAAAGAGCTTGCTATTTTGCCCGATAAAATCGACAAGAGGGATTTTGTAACAAAAACATAAGGGGAAGGAAATAAAATGACAAAAAATAAAAAAACCGTTTTATATATAATGGGAGGTTTAATACTTCTATTTTTAATATTTACATCTTTTATTAAAAGCTCATATAATAATATGGTTATGCTTGAAGAGAATGTAAAAGCGCAATGGAGTCAGGTGGAAAATGTATATCAGCGCAGATTCGATTTAATACCGAATTTGGTGGAAACGGTAAAAGGGTATGCGGTTCATGAAAATAAAACCTTTGAAAATATAGCGCAAGCAAGATCAAAAGTAGGAGGAACTTTTAATATATCCGAAAAAGTTTTAAACGACCCTGCTATGTTTCAAAAATTTCAGGAAGCCCAAAACAGTTTGGGAGGCGCTTTGCAGCGGTTGATGGCGATATCGGAAAACTACCCGGATCTTAAAGCAAACCAAAATTTTTTGGCTTTGCAAGACCAGCTTGAAGGAACCGAAAATCGTATTGCCGTAGAAAGAAGGCGGTTTAACGAAACCGCAAAAGGTTATAACATATATATAAAACAGTTTCCGCGCGCGCTTATGGCTCGCATATTTAATTTTTCCGAAAAACCGTATTTTAAATCCGCTCCGGGCGCTCAAACCGCTCCTAAAGTTGAGTTTTAATTTTGATAAATAAAAAAGATTAATTATACTAAACGGTTTTTCTTATTTCTTTTCATCTTGTTAGTTTGACAAGCGCGCAAGGAGAAATTTTGTAATGAAAAAAAACGCCGGGTTTACGCTTTACGAACTTATAATAACAATGGCTGTTATAAGTATATTGTCTGCAATAGCCGCGCCTTATTTTACCCGCTTAAGCGCAGGTTTTAAATTAAACTCGGCTACAAGGGAGATGCAGGCGGATCTTCAGGCGGCGAGGCTTTTCGCCATTAATAAAAATAGTTATGCCGTAATAAATTTTTATAAAGATAGTTATAAGGTTTTTATTGATAACGGAAAAAATTCGGGGGACTGGAATCAGGATGCGGACGAGAAAACCGTTATCAACAGACCGCTTCCCGCGGGAATATATTTATCCTCTAATTGTTTAAACAACAGGTTACGCTTTACTCCTACCGGAACCGTAGCGTCAAGAAGCGTTTTTTTGACAAATAAGAATGATAAAAACAAAACAATATCAATGTCCAGAACCGGAAGAATAAATGTTAAATGGGAATAATTCAAAGGGATTTACCCTGTTAGAGCTTTTGATCGGCATATTTGTGTTTATGGCGAGCATAATAAGCATAACCGCAATGCTTATCGCCTCGGTTAACAATAACGCTTTAAATTATAGAATGAATTTGGCGGCGGGCATTGCGGAATCTAAAATGGAATATTTTAAAAATTGTAGTATTAACGCTCTTAAACAGGGAAATTATGAGGAGCCGAATAATCCTATCAAGCCGGACGGAACTTCGGGCGGCGTTTATAATCTTAAATGGAAAATAATCGACAACTCCCCTTTTGCCAAAAAAATTACGATCATCGTAACGGATAAAAAAAACGGCGCAAATAAGCCGGTAAGCCTTGAAGCTTTATTCTTTTTTTGATTAAGTTATAAATGGCGAAAAAAATAGCGATTATCGGAATAATAAAGCGTTGTTTCGCTTTATTGGATAGCAGAAAATTATCTAACTTTTAAGTATATAAAGAAAATGAAAAAAAGAAGAAAGAAAAAAAGAGAAAAAAGAATCGGAGAATATTTTAGACTTGCCTTTGTGCCTTATATGCAACTCAGAAGGCGGGGCATTCAAAAAGAGATAGCCGAGTTTTTAAATATTCAATCGACATATGTAAGCGATTTTTTTACGGGGAAAAAAATAGTTTCCGAAAAAATCAGGGTGCAACTTGCCAAATACGCAGGTCTTAATTTTGAAGAACTTATTGGTCTCGGACGGCGAATACATAATAAAAGCGTAGTATTTCAAGATAGTAAAAAACATATAATCTATTCCGATGAATTTCCTAAAAATATGCGTGAGAAATTAGGAAAAACGCATAACATTTTTGCAAAAATGTTAAGAATGTCGGAGACCGAATATATTTTTAAGGAGGAAAGAATACTTGCATTCAGCGACGAAGAATTGAATATACTTGCCGATAATTCTTATTCCATTATAGAGGAGAAGAAACAACAAGCAGAAAAAATGTCCGAATTGAACAAGCGAGCAATAGAGCTTATGGAATTACAAAAGAGGGTTTGTAAAAATTTTCTTAAAGCTAAAGCAATATTAAAAAAAAAGAATATAATTTGATTTTGAAAATCTTCTTTAAAATATTTTTTAGCAAATCCGGTTTTACTCTTATCGAAACGGTTATCGCCATTGGGGTATTTTCGATTTTAATATTATCTATTTTCGGCTTCTTTTCGGTTTTTAATAAAACCTATACAACAGAGGATACGCGTCTATGGCGGTTAAATGACGCTCAAGCGATTGCCAAAATGATAAGCTCGGATATAAAAATGGCGGGATTTGATCCGTTATATACTGCAAATGCAGGATTTGAAGAGGCTTCGGCTTCAAAAATAAGAATTACCTTCGATAAAAATTTAAACGGCATAATAGAAAGAGAAAAGGCGGCTAATCCCGAGATAGTAACCTATTCTTTTGATCCTTCCACAAAGACCTTAAAACAGATACTTTATGAAAAAACTTCAAGTCAAAGTTCGCAAACGCTTTTAGAAAATATAATAAACCTTACCTTTAAGTTTTACGGATATAACAACGAGCCTACAACGAATATCAGCGACATACGCTCGGTTTTAACAACTTTTACTTTAGAAAAGCGGGAAGCGACCGGAGACAATGTTTTAACGACTTTGACCTTTAGAAGCAGTTTAAGAAACCCTTAATAGTAAAACCGAAAGGTATAGCGAGACGTCTTGGCTATCCCGTTATCTTTTTGCTTATCTGAATTTATAGATAGATTCCAATAAAATGATTGCCTGACTGAGTAATAAGGGTATGCCGCTTTAAATCAATTCGTCTATGTCCGAGTTTGTTTGCTCCGCTTTTTGCTTCTCGTCTCGGATTTAAGGTAAGCCGTTAATATTTCGTAGGGACAGAACAATGTTCTGTCCCTACTTTGTTCGATTCCGCAACCTGCATTTTAAGCGCCAACGGTTTTGCAATATCTATTATTTATCGCTTTTTATTAAGGGATTTCTCCTCGCTTTACTCGTCGAAATGACAAACAAAAATAAAGATATCTCAATAACAGGAAATAATTTTTGCCTGTCATTTCGACCGAAGGGAGAAATCCCTTAATTATTGCCTTTTGCCTTTATACTTTAATTTTTTGCCCGAATTTAATCATTATTTCTTATGATTAATTTTTTTTAATAAAAAGCATAATGGAAAGCGGGACGCATAATTAAGGTAATAAATCTATGCTTGCAAAGATAGCGCAATATGATAGCTTGAATTCCGAATTTTCGCCCCGAGCCTTTTCAATTCTATACGGCGGATACTCTATGGACAGACGCGCATACCTCGAAACAGATGCTTAAATATCACTTAAATGAATCTATCGATATGTCGTCTCGAAACGGAAAGTTTATTAAATCTTCGTTACAATGGATTATTTCCCGCTTTAAAGTCGGCAAAGGCGTAGAAATCGCCGATTTCGGATGCGGACCCGGATTATATACAACCGGTTTGGCGGAGCAAGGCGCGGTTGTTACCGGTATTGATTTTTCGGGAAATTCTTTGCGGTATGCAAAAAAAACGGCGCGAAAAAAAGGGCTTGCAATTAATTATATTAAGGCAAATTATCTTGATTTCAATACAAAGGATAAATTTGATCTTATTATAATGATTATGTGCGATTATTGCGCTTTAAGCTATGAGCAGCGAAAAACAATTTTATCGAAATTTCGTTCGCTCCTTAAGCCTAACGGTTTGGTAGCGCTTGACATATATTCTCTTAATAGCTTTGACGCAAGAAAAGAAACTTCTTATTATGAACTTAACCAATTAAATGGTTTTTGGTCGGATAAAGATTATTACTGTTTTGTTAATACGTTTAAATATAATAAGGAGCGGGTAATACTTGATAAATATAGTATAATCGA
The DNA here is from genome assembly GCA_019306185.1 of Deltaproteobacteria bacterium. Taxonomy (GTDB): domain Bacteria; phylum Desulfobacterota; class Desulfobacteria; order Desulfobacterales; family JAFDMD01; genus JAFDMD01. Next base: position 10,307 of record JAFDMD010000057.1, on the reverse strand, counting down.
AGAAACCGGAAAACGAGAAATATATAATTGGCTTCAGTATTTCGACGAATCTTCCTTAAAAAAGGAGTTTGAGCAAAGCGGTTTTATAGTTAAAGAATTATATGCGGACGTTGCGGGCGGAGTTTTTGCCGAAAATTCGGCGGAGATTGCTATTGTTGCCGGAAAATAGTTGATTTGCAGTATTATTACAGGGCTTATTATACGAAATTTTTTGCTTAATCAAAAGGGACTATAGGCTTTGATTGAATTGTTTCTAACTTAAAAAGGATATACAATGGCGTATTTTTATCTTGTAATAGCTGTTATTGCGGAAGTAATAGCTACAAGCGCGTTAAAGGCGTCCGAAGAATTTACAAAATTTTTTCCGAGTTTAATTGTGATAATAGGATATGCGGCGGCGTTTTATTTTTTTACGCTGATTTTAAGAACTATTCCGGTAGGAGTAACTTATGCGCTTTGGTCCGGTTTGGGAATTGTATTGGTTACTTTGGCGGGTATGTTTTTGTATAAGGAGATTCCGGATTTGCCCGCTATAGTAGGGATTGGGTTTATAATTATCGGCATAATTATAATAAATCTTTTTTCCGAAACAATAAAAAGATAAAAGCCGTTTTGCAAATTGATAAAAAAACTAACTGGGAAAGATAACGAATAATATTTTGTTATATTGTTTTACTTTTTTTTATTTTCGGTTTTCTGCCGAACGGACAAACTTTTATACAAATTCCGCATATAAGCGGCGCGATATTCGGTAATTCTGCAAAGTCATTTGTAAGATGCTCTACGCATTTATCAAAAAACAGGGCTTGGTCTCTGCTTTCATAATAATCTTCGGTAAGCGTCCCTTTTATAGCTCCCGCAGGGCATGCGTCTCTGCAAAGCGTACACTTGGCGCAACGGTTTTTTATCGGAGCGTCCGCTTCAAGCGGAGCGTTGGTTAACACTGTAACAAGACGGACTCTCGAGCCGAATTGAGGCGTTATTAACAAAAGGTTTTTACCTTGCCATCCAAGTCCGGCTACGCGCGCAACCGCTTTATGACTGATTGCGGCATGCCAATTTTCCCGATCTAAAATTTGCGAAGCCGGAATCGGAAGGCTATAATATCCGTCCTTTTCAAGCGCGTTTGAGGTTTTAAAGGCAATTTCGTCTAAAAGACGATTTGCGGTTTGATATACCGAAGAGTAAATTGGGGTTGGTTGATCGTAGATAGTTTCAAAAACCGAAACAGGCAATTTTACGGCAATTGAAATTGCCTTTGTAAAAGGCTCAAGAAGATTAGCGGGAATGGTTTTAAGCTCCGTTAAAGCTTTTACGTCTGCAACTCCTAATAAATCCGCGCCCCATTCGGAGATTAATTTTTTGATTTGATTCGTATAATTCATTATCTTCTACCCTTTAACTCTATATATTCCGCATATAAAAATTAAATTTACCTCTTTTTATATATTGTGCTCTAAATATAATCAACAGGGAAAGGCAAGCGGAAAAACAGCTTTTTTCTACTCAACCCGAATAAAAACGTTTTAAACATTTAAGCGCCCTCGAAATTAAATTTTTTAATAAAATAAGTTATAGATAGATTCCAATAAAATGATTTCAAAAGATTTGCCGGACTGAGTAATAAGCGTATGCCAATTTAAATCAATTCGGCTATGTTCGAGTTTGTTTGCTCCGCTTTTTTACGAAAAACCAGCCGAAAATTATTTCCTCGACAACAAGAGCCGCTACGCAAATAAACTCTGCTATTGCCGCTTTTAATTATTACTTTTCGGGATTAAAAATCTTTTTTAAGAATCGGAGTTTTCTGCTTTTTATTATTTTATCATTTTATCATAATGTTCCTTGTATCCGGTTTCTTGGAATACCAACTCAAAAGCTTCTTTGAAATCATCATAATTAAATTCTTTAATATCAAAAATATTCTGACCATCCGAATGCGATTCTCTATTTATGTATCTATAAAAAGCTTGATACTTATCTTTTTGTAATTCTTCCTTTTGAAAAACATTATTCAAATTTGTTTTTTCAATAAAATTAAAAAAGTATTCAATAATATTTCTCATGCAATTAGCTATTAAAGCAAGCGATTGATTGTCGTCTTTTACTATTTGCCAATAGGAATGATAATCATTTTGAATTTCTTCATACTTCATATTTAAAATTTGGCTGCCATTACGAGTTTTAGTTATTCTAAACAACTTTTGATTTTCTTTGCGGGATTTATAATTTCTATCTATCAATTCATAGACAAAATATAAACTATGAGTAAGCACAAATATCTGTTCATAGGAAGTATCTGATGATAAAAACTCTGTTTTGATTAGTCGCCCGATATTGAAAATAAATATATGTGAAAGACTGGAAATCGGATCGTCAATCACAATTATTTTTTTTCGCCCGACATCGTCAGCGCTTTTTTTGCCTCGGCATAATTCAATGAAATATAGAAAACTTATAATCATCTTTTCGCCCTCGCTTAGAGTTTGAAAAATATCCGAGTCCTTGTCGCCTCTAACTATTTTATAAAGATTGTTAAAATGTTTTTTTATACTAAAACCGTCTAATCCGAAATCCTTCAGATTATTATTTATATAGTTAATTGCCTTTTCAATATTAACTGTATTTTCTTGTTGCTTTTTGATGATTTCATTTTGCATTTCTATGGATTGTGCGATGGCTTCTATTTTTTTGTTTATTTCAGCTTTATTTTTCTCAGTATCCTTTTTTTTTTGAATATATATAGAAAGCGTTTGGTCATACTTCCATCGCATAATATCCCAAAAAGTCATCTTAATTTGATCTAACGCCTCGTTTTTATTTTGTATTTTTTTATTGTGTTCCTCTATTTTATTATTAATACCCTTAATATATAGGTTGAAATTTTTAATGGTTTCGGCTGAATTTACAAGAGTTACGTTTTGGCTTGGCGTTGCTTGTTTATTTTGAATTTTTTGCTTATTGTCCTTCAGAATTTTAATTACAGCATCATATTTATTATCAAAATCAGTCGGATTCTCCTTAATAAAATAACATGCATTATAATCGTCTTTTTGTGGCAATGAGGTTATCAGATTTTTATAATCAGTTAACATTTGTTTTAATTCATTAAAATCTTTTTCATAACTTTTATCAAAGTAATCTTTAATGTTATTGACAATACCTTCACCAATCGTCTGTTGGCAGAATGGACATAACTTGCCGTTATTATCATTTTCACCCTTTAAAAACTCCAAACCACTTTTTACCCAGTCGGAATTATTAAATTTTTTTATAAGCCCTGATACAGCGCTGTTTTCATTGCCGATTATCTCTTTTTGAAACAATGGATTTGTTTCTATATTATGATGACCATTAAAATTTATATCCGGAATATGCGAATATTCTTTAGCATTTTCACCCTTTAATGCCTCAACCTCCTTTTTTAATTCGTCGGTGGATTTGTCCGGTTCCTTTAAAGGTTTATTAACACCCACAAGGTGATTTAATAATTTTTTTTTTTTTCGATTTTAAACTATCAAGGCAGAATTCCAAAACCTTATCGTCGTCTGCGAAATCTTTTTTGATTTTCCATACTTTTTTCTCAGTATTTTTTTTTGTTTCTAAAAAATTTGTTTCAATATCATTTATTTTTTTATTTTCGTCCGATGTTTCTTCATTAAGTTTTTCTATTTTATTGTTGGCGTTTTTTATTTTTTCTTCCGCTTCCTTATTCTCTTTTGATAATGTGAAAACGCCTTGAATGCTATCGGATTCGTAGAAACAATCTTTAATGAATTGCTGATTATATACTATAATTTCTTCTTCGTTCAGACCTTCTGTTGTACAATTTAAAAAATCGGCATGGTTTTTTTTATACAGATACAGGTAGTTGGAAAAAATACTTTTTCCCGCTCCGTTAAGACCATAAATAAGATTAACCTTTTTGTCAGTTTCTAATAGCGCAGGGTTTTTATAACTTGCCACATCATTTAGTTTAATCTTTGTTATCATGATTTACGCCCTGTAGTGCGGTATGAATAAACAGAAAAATTTTATAGTATTATTTGTATTGAACCCATAAAATAAGAAAATTTTCCCCATATAAAAATCCGATTTCCTTTTTTTATCTATTATGAAAGTCAAAACAAAAAAAAGATTTTTTCCATAGGAACTAATAAAAAATAAAGAGGTTAAATTGTAAATCCAGTTTCAACCATTGAGGCAACCGGAAATTTGAATTGTTTGATAGATAGAATAAATTATTGGAGATAAAGAGATTCCCCTTATCAGTTATCAGAGGGGAATCTCACAAATAAAGTCAACAAAAATCCTTAACCCGCTTCAACCGGCGAAAGTTTTACGGCGCATACTTTAAATTCCGGTATTTTGGATATAGGATCCAAAGCCCCGTTTGTAAGGGTATTTGCCGCGGCGTTTGCAAAGTGAAACGGTATAAATACGGTGCCGGATACCGCTTTTTCGGATATTTTTATAATAGCGTTAATCTCGCCGCGTCTTGAGGCTATGTTAACCTTTTCGCCTTCTATTAACTTGTATTTTTCGGCGTCCTCATTTGTTATTTCTACAAAGCATTCCGGCGCTCTTTCGTTGAGCCCTTTGCTTTTCATTGTCATTGTGCCGGTATGATAATGATATATTACGCGTCCGGTAGTTAGATATACCGGATATTCTTCGTCCGTTTTTTCCGCAGGTTCGATATAATCTATTGCGTTAAATACCCCTTTTCCTATTGGAAACGCTCCTACATGTAAAATTGGGGTTCCGGGATGCTCCGCATTGGGACATGGCCAATGGACGCCTCCCTCTTTTTCTAATCTATCATATGTTACGCCCCCGTAAGATGGGGTAACGGCGGCTATTTCATTCATTATTTCTTCGGCATTTTCGTAACGCATGGAGTAATTCATTTTGCCGGCTATTTCGGATATTATTTGCCAATCCTCTTTTGCCTGTCCGGGCGCTTCAATCGCTTTTCGGACTCTTTGTATTCTTCTTTCCGTATTGCTAAACGTCCCTTCCTTTTCCGCAAAACATTTTGAGGGCAACACTACGTCCGCAAACTTTGCGGTTTCGGTTAAAAATATATCTTGAACAACCAAAAAATCAAGGTTTTCAATACATTTTTTTGCATGGTTTAAATCAGGGTCCGACACAAGCGGATTTTCTCCTATTACATATAAGGCTTTTAACTCTCCGGTATGCGCTTTCGGTATCATTTCGGTGGCTTTTAATCCGGGTTTATTCGGTAGAACAGGAACATTCCAAGCGGCTTCCATTTTTTTGCGCATTTCCGGAAGGATTACTTTTTGATAACCGGAATAAACGTCCGGCAAACCTCCCATGTCGCATGCGCCCTGAACGTTGTTTTGTCCTCTTAAAGGATTTACGCCCCCGCCTTCTATGCCAAGATTGCCGCATAGCATTGCAAGATTTGCCAAAGATTTTACGTTATCGGTTCCTGTGGTGTGTTGGGTAATGCCCATACAGTACAGTATTGATCCCGCTTTTGCTCCCGCATAAAGACGGGCTGTTTCTATAATTTTATCCGCGGAAATTCCGGTTATTTTTTCAACATATTCCGGAGTAAATTTTTCGGTTATTTTTTTTATCTGGTCAAACCCTACTGTTCTTTCCTCTACAAATTTTTTATCGTAAAGCTCTTCTTTTATAATGACATGCATTAAACCGTTTATCCAAGCTACGTCGGTTCCTAACGAGGGTCTTATCCATATGTCCGCAAATTCCGCAAGTTTAATTTTTCGTGGGTCTATTACTATAAGTTTTTTATTTTTAAATTTTACGGCTCGCTTAATAAAGGAGGATATTACCGGATGATTCTCGGTAGTGTTTGAGCCTGTTACAAGTATGACGTCCGCCTTTTGAATGTCGGCGATGGTATTTGTCATTGCTCCGCTTCCGAATGCCGCAGCCAGACCGGCTACCGTGGAGGAATGTCAGAGACGAGCGCAATGATCTATATTGTTGGTATTTAAAACCGCCCGAGTAAATTTGTTTGCAATGTAGTTTTCTTCGTTTGTAATTCTTGCGGAGGTTAAAACTCCTATACTATCTCCGCCGTAATCGGCTTTTATTTTAGAGAGTTTATTACCTATAAGGTTTAAGGCTTCCGCCCATGTCGCTTCTTTTAGTTCTCCTTCTTTTCTTATTAAAGGGGAAACAAGTCTTTCGGAAGAATTGACAAAATCAAAACCGAATCTTCCTTTTACGCATAAACTGCCGTAGTTAGGCGCGGCTTCCGCATTTCCGGTTACTTTTATTATTTTATTATCTCGTATGTGCAAAAATATTTGACATCCTACGCCGCAGTATGTGCATGTGGTTTTTACTTTTTCGGTTTTCCAAGGTCTTGCGGTATAACGCGCCTCCTTTTCTACAAGCGCGCCTACGGGGCAGGCTTGAACGCATTCTCCGCAAAATACGCAGGCGGAATCTTTTAAAGGTTTGTCGTCTGCGGCTACTATTTTTGTATCTGCTCCTTTATATCCGAAATTTATAGCTTCGTTTACCTGTATTTCATTGCAAGCCTGAACGCATCTTCCGCATAGTATGCATCGGGAAAAATCTCTTATTATAAAGGGGTTTGCAAGTTCCGCGGGATATTTTGTTCTATCCTGTTGATATTGCCCTCCCGTAGCCTGATATCTAAAGCATAAATCCTGAAGTTTACATTCTCCCCAAGAAGGACATAATTCTTCGTTATTATCCTCTTCTTTACAAACTTTTAATTGGAACCGGGTCCAATCTTTTGCGCCTGATATAGCGCAATTATGATTTCCTGAAGCCAAAAGGATGTTTAAAGTTTCTTTTCTCGAAGATACTACATTAGAAGATTCGGTCATAATGTCCATGCCGTTTTCCGCGGGGGTAGAGCATGCCGTTATAAGCTCTTTTGCCCCTTTTGCCTCGACTACGCAGATTCTACATGTTCCGGTAGGGGACGCTCCTTTTAATTTGCAAAGGGTAGGTATTTCGATGCTATTTTTTCTTGCTACGTTAAGAATTGTTTCTCCTTGTTCAAAAGAGAGTTTATTGCCGTTGATAATAATATAATTTTTGTTAGTAGTCATCTATAGTTTCAGCCTCCGTTTAAATTTCGAGGGATAACTTTGCCGTTTGCTTGTTCGCGGCGTTGCATTTTTTTTAATTCTCGAAATATTATATATATTCCCGCGGTTAAAACAAAATTATTTTACAATCGAACAAATAGCTTTGTTATTCAACAAAATTACCAGTTGCTTCTTTATAACCGCTTGTTTTTACTGTTAAATGTATTCATTATTTGATTTTTATAAAAAACCGAATAGAATTAAGCAAAAAAGTTTCAAATTTTTATCAATAACTTTAAAAAGTTTCAAGTTTCAAATTTTTTGCGGAAATATTATCGATTACTTTATCGATAAACTCCTGTTTGTTTACTCCGTATTTCACCTTGCCGTCAAGAGTTCGAATAGATAATGTGTCCGCCTCTTTTTCTTTTGCTCCTATGGTCGCTATAAGAGGAATTTTATTTATTTGGGCGTCTCTTACTTTTTTATTAAGGCTTTCTGTCCGTTTGTCTATTTCTACTTTAAAGTTTTTGCTTTCAAATTCTTCTTTGATTTTTTCGGCATAAGGAATTATTTCGTCGTTTATAGGAAGAATTATGATTTGAACCGGAGCAAGCCAAAGAGGAAATTTGCCGGCAAAATGCTCTACAAGTATTCCGAAGAATCTTTCCACAGAGCCGTAAATCACTCTATGTATCATTATCGGTCTTACTTTTTCGTTGTTGTTATCTATATAATTAAGATCGAATCTTTCGGGCAAAGACATATCAAGCTGTATTGTTCCGCATTGCCATGTTCTGCCCAAAGCGTCTTCTATGTGCATGTCTATTTTGGGTCCGTAAAATGCGCCGTCTTTTTCGTTAATTTTATATTCTTTGTTATATATTTTTAAAGCTGCCGCCAATCCGTTTGTAGCGGTTTCCCATTGTTCGTCGGTTCCTATTGATTTTTCGGGTCTTGTGGAAAGTTCGAGATGAAAGCCTAAACCGAATGTCGAGTATATTTTTTCCGCAAACCGCAACACTTTTAAAATTTCATCCTGTATTTGGGCTTTTGTCATAAATATGTGAGCATCATCCTGATGAAATGCCCTTACCCTAAATAAACCGGATAATACTCCGCTTAATTCGTGTCTGTGAACAAGCCCTATTTCCGCCGCTCTTATAGGAAGGTCTCTATATGAACGGGGTTTTAACCCGTAAAGAAGCATTCCTCCCGGGCAGTTCATAGGCTTTATTGCATAATCCTCTTTATCTATTTGGGTTGCATACATATTTTCTCTGTAGTTTTCCCAATGCCCGCTTTTTTCCCAAAGCTTGCGACTTAATATAATAGGGGTTTTTGTCTCTATATATCCGGCTTTTTTATGCTCGCTTCTCCAGTAATCCAAAAGGGTATTCCAAATTTCCATGCCTTTTGCATGAAAAAAGGGCATTCCGCGGGCTTCGTCATGAAAGCTAAAAAGGTCTAACGCCGCTCCTATTTTTCGATGGTTTCTTTTTTTTGCCTCTTCAAGAAAATTTATATAAGCTTTAAGCTCTTTTTTGGAAAAAAATGCGGTTCCGTATATTCTTTGCAGCTGCGCTTTTTTTTGATCCGCTCTCCAATAAGCGCCGGATACTTTGGTAAGTTTTACCGCTTCTATAAAGCCGGTATGCGGAACATGCGGACCTCTGCACAGGTCGGTAAAATTCCCCTGCGAGTAAAATGTTATAGTTCCGTCTTCAAGATCGGATATCAACTCGATTTTATATGGTTCTTTTTTATAAAATTCCAACGCCTCTTTTTTGCCGATTTTTTTTCGGACAAACGGAAGCTTTGCCTTTATTATTTTTTTCATCTCGGATTCTATTTTTACAAAATCCTCTTCGGATAAAGGCTCCATGTCAATGTCGTAATAAAAGCCGTTTTCTATTACCGGACCTATGGTAAGCTTTGCCTCTTTATAAAGGTTTAAAACCGCCTGCGCCATAACATGAGCGGCGCTGTGCCTCATTATTTCAAGGGCCTCTTTATCTTTTCTAGTTATTAATCTTACCGTGGAATCTTTTTCTATTTTATAATTAATATCCTTTATTTCGCCGTTTATTTCAACCGCAACGCAGTTTCTAAATAAACCTTCGGAAATGCTTTTAGCTATGTCCGAGCCTTTGGGAGCGTTTTCAAATTTTTTTATACCGCCGTCCGGCAATGTGATATTTATCATTGTAAGCCTGTTTTAATTAAAAATATTTTGTTGAAATTTTTTATACCCTTTATTTGTAATAAATCTTTTTCTCTTTACGCTTTGTTATAAAAAAATTCAATCATTTTTATGTTTATTATTATAAGATTTTATTTGTCTTGTTTGATTAGGCGGCGCTGAAAAATCTGCATTTTAAACTTAAACTGTTTTGCCAATATCTATTATTTATAGCTTTTTATTAAGGGATTTCTCCTCGTTTTACTCGTCGAAATGACAGGCAGAGATAACGTTTGTCCAAAGAACAGGGTAAAAAAATGTTCGTCCGGAATAAAAAGTTTGTCATTTCGAGCAAAGCAAGAAATTCCTTAATTATTTCCACGTTGTTTCTTCGCAGCGCGTTGTTTTTGTTTGTCATTTCGACAAGCGAAGCGAGGAGAAATCCCTTTATTAGCGCCAATTTGATTAGATAATAGAAAAAAATGCGGGTAGTTTATCAAGCAAAGCGGGAAATCGCTTTATTATTTTTTTGCCTTTTTTAATGGATAAAGCGGGAAGGGTTATATTTTTTCCAATATGTAAAGATACTCTTTTGTATTATTTGCGATATGTTTTCTATTTTTATCTTTATCCGCTTTAAAGCGTTGATAATTTACGGATGCACTGCTGAATTTGCCATATTTGCTCATTATATTTTTTATATATTTGCCGGACATAAGTCCCTCGTTGTTATAGCTTAAAAATATATATTTGAAATTTGCATTTTTTATTAATTCTTCAAATTCTTTTTTAACAAGGTTTTTACTACAATATTTAGACTTTTTATAATTCGGCAACCCTGTTTTTCCTTTTGGAATAAAGCTATGATATTTTGCAATGGTATTTAATATATGATAATTCGCCCCGTATTGTCTCGCATTATACGGAGGATCAAGATAAAGGATATATCCTTTAATTCTTTTTATTAATAGGTTGCCGTCCGTATAAAAAACCTGATTTTTGTTATCTGTTATTTCATATTCCGCGGGAGTTAATATTAAATCTTTTTGAGCCGA
>JAFDMD010000056.1 GCA_019306185.1 Deltaproteobacteria bacterium | reverse complement strand
TATCCGATTATTTTAAATTTTATAATAAAAAAAGATTTCATCAATCTTTAAATTATATTAGACCCGATGAAATATATTATGGCGTAAAATCTTTAAAACAAGTCGCTTGATGAGCATACAACAAATATTCCATTTTCATTGTCTTGACTTTTGGGAGCGCTATAATACCTATTTAAAAATCTTTACCTTTTCAAACCGATCGTCAAGTTTTTTCACTATTTTATTTTGAATTTTAAGAGGCGGAAGCAGAATCTTTAAAATAGATAAAAGCCATTTTTATTCTTTTGCCGCAAACCCTTCGTCAAACTTAACGATTCCTTGCGGAATATTTTCGGTAAAAGGCAGTATAAGGAAAACCTCCGGTGGAATCCCCTCGTAAATTAATTTTTCATAGTTTTTAAAGCCGAATCGCTTATAGTAGTCCGGATACCCTACAAGCGCGCAGCCTTGAGCGTTCGCGTCTTGCAGTAAAGATAATCCTTTTTTAATAAGCGCTTTTCCAATCTCTTGTCTATGAAGCTTCGGTAATACGGAAACCGGACCTAATCCGTACCAGCCGGATGCTCCGTCCGAAATTTTTACGGGGGAAAACGCTATATGTCCTACAATCTGTTGATCAATTTCGGCTACAAGTGAAATGGCAAGAGCGCCGGATTGACGCAACGCCTTTATTATGAACTGTTCCGTATTATCGTTGATTTCAAGGGTCTTAAAAGCGGCTCTTGTAACTTGGGTAATTGCATCAATATCCGCGACAGTTTCTTTTCTTATAATCATTTTCAACTCCTGTTAAGTCGGGTTATTTGCCCGTATGGTTAATTATTTGCTACTTTCAAAAAGTTTATGTTTTTATAACTTTGTTTTGGCAAACGAACTTTTGAAATTGACGGTTGTTTTTTTGAGTTTAAAACAAAAAAGGACGGGTTTTTAATAAAACCCGCCCTTTTTTAAATTGGCTCCCCAGCACGGACTCGAACCGCGGACCTAGTGGTTAACAGCCACTCGCTCTGCCAACTGAGCTACTGGGGAATAAATAAAAGCATATTAATTCGGACGGAGGCTTATATAATAGCCTAATGTGTAAAAGTCAAGCCTTAATAGATAAATTTTGCCGTCTAACTTCACAGTTTGCCCGTTTGCTGCGGTCAAAACATTTTTTTGCCTTGCAAACAAAATTGAACATATAAAAATTTTAACTGCAGTAATAGTATAGGTTAGGGATTTTTTATCCGCCAAAATTATAATTATTTTATTATTTTAAATGAGGCTTTACTTTTATAAAAAGCTCTTCAAGCTGCTTTTTAGAAGCGTCGGCAGGCGCGTTGGTAAGAAGACAAGCCGCTTTTTGAGTTTTAGGAAACGCTATAACATCTCTTATGGAGGTTGTGCCGCAAAGCATCATAATAAGCCTGTCAAAACCGAAAGCTATTCCTCCGTGAGGAGGCGCGCCGGCTTCCAAAGCTTTAAGCAGAAAATCGAACTTTTCTTTGTATTCCTCTTCTTTGATTCCCAATACTTCAAACACTTTTTTTTGTATCTCTTTTCTATGGATACGAATGCTTCCGCCTCCTATTTCGGAGCCGTTTAAAATCAGATCGTAGGCTTCCGATTTTACGCTTAAAGAATCGGTTTTAAGCTTGTCGTAATCCTTTTTTACAGGAGAGGTAAAAGGGTGGTGTAGCGCTTTATAACTTTTTTCGGTTTCATCGTATTCAAACATCGGAAAGTCTGTAACCCATAAAAAATCGTATATGTTTTTATCTATTAAATCTAATTTTTCGGCAAGGTGATTTCTAAGATTTCCCAATGCTTCATTTACCACTTTCGGCTTATCCGCCACAAAAAATATTATATCCTGTTCCTGCATATCTAATTTGTCGGAAAGCTTTTTTATTTCTTGCTCCGTAAAAAATTTTGCTATGGGAGATTGCCATTTTTCGCCTTCTTTTATTTTTATCCACGCAAGCCCTTTTGCATTATAAACCCCTACAAACTCGGTAAAGCCTTCTATATCTTTTCTGGAAAAGGAAGCGTTTTTTACGTTTACGGCTTTTACTATTCCCCCTTTTTTTACCGCGTTCGCAAATACTTTACAGCCGGATTGCTCCATTATGTCGGAAATATCCGTTAATTCAAGCCCGAATCTTGTATCCGGTTTGTCTAATCCATAGCGTAAAATAGCTTCGTCGTAATTAAGTCTTTTAAATGGCGTCCGAAGTTTAATATTTAATACTTCTTCAAATATTTTTTTCATCATTTTTTCGGAAAGTTCCATTATATCTTCTTTATCCACAAAAGAGGCTTCTATATCTATTTGGGTAAATTCCGGCTGACGGTCGGCTCTTAAATCTTCGTCCCTGAAACATTTTACTATCTGATAATATTTATCAAAGCCCGCAACCATTAAAACCTGCTTAAAAAGCTGGGGAGACTGCGGCAAAGCGTAAAACCGTCCGGTATTGACTCTCGAAGGAACCAGATAGTCTCTTGCTCCTTCCGGAGCGCTTTTTGTAAGAAACGGGGTTTCTATATCCAAATATTTGTTTTTATTTAAAAAATTTCGGATGACCGCGCCGGTTTTATGCCTTGTTATTATATTTTGCTGCATATCGGGGCGTCTTAAATCAAAAAATCTGTATCTGAGTCTTATATTTTCGGAAGCATCTGTATCCTCTTCTATTAAAAACGGAGGCGTTGACGCCTCGTTATATATTTCAAGGCTTTCCGCCATTACTTCTATTTCGCCGGTGGCAAGCTTTTTATTTATCATTCCTTCCGGTCTTTTTAAAACTTTTCCCTTTATCCCTATAACAAATTCGTTTCTTATTATATGCGCCTGTTGATGAACTTTCGGAAAAAATTCGGGATTAAATACTACCTGAGTAACTCCCTCCCTATCTCTTAAATCTACAAATATAACTCCGCCATGATCTCTTCTTGTTTGGACCCAACCCATAAGGATCGCTTTTTCATCTAAATCGGACGCGTTAAGCTGATTGCAATGATGCGTTCTTTTTAATTCGGTTGTCGTCATTTTTTTCCTCTGTTTAAACTTTTCCGTATAACTTTCTATTTTGTCCGATTTCGGCGTCGGATAAAAATTTTAATCCTCTAAATAGATTAGTATTCCTGCGGTTAAAATTTTTATCTGCCTTGAACTCAAACAAACTATTTTGTTATACGGCAAAATTGTATCGTTATTTTTTTTTGTTAAACTTTTTTAATAATGGAGATTTACTATTTTTATATTCCCTCCCAATGCGTTCAAAATTTTTTTGGTAGCGGCTTTTGCCGGATGGGAAATATTTTTTAACAAGTTTTGCGTTAGCGGCAAAACTTAGTTGAAAAAAACAAAAGACAAGCAAGAAGCGGAGTAAACAAATTTGAACGTTGCCCGTTTATTATTATTTTTTTGTTAAATAGTTTTCTATTCTTAATCGCAGTCAATTATACGGCTTTTTTGCTTAATATTTCGATTATATTTTTAACCGGATTATCTAATTTTATTTCTATCTGCTTTTTTGTATTCATGTCTCTAAATAATGCCTCTTTTTTTTCTAATTCCCGTTCGCCTATTATTATAACGTTTAACGCCCCTATTTTCCCCGCTCTTCTCATAAGGCTTTTAAGGCTTTTTTCGGAAAATTCGGTTTCGGTTTTTATTCCTACGGCATTTAAAGCGGACATCCACAAGAAAGCCTCTTTTATACATTGTTTGCCCAAAGCCGCAATAAATATTTCCGGTTTTTGGGTATAGCTTACATTATTCAGAGCAATTATCTCTGCAAGTCTGTCAAAGCCTATTGCAAATCCTACGGCGGGCATATCGGGTCCGCCAAGCAATTTTACAAGTCCGTCGTATCTTCCGCCTCCGGCTATCGCATTTTGCGCTCCGAGAGCGTCCGTTTGGATTTCAAAAGCGGTTTTTGTATAATAATCTAACCCGCGGACAAGTCTGTTATTTATTTGAAAATCTATATTTGTATCTTTTAAGGCTTCGCATACGGTTGCAAAATGCTCTTTGCATTCTTCGCATAAAAAATCGGATATTTTAGGCGCTTTTTTAGTAAAGTCAGAACAGGATTTATTTTTGCAGTCTAACGTTCTTAAAGGGTTTGTATTAGCTCTTGTTTGGCAGTTTCGGCATAGATTATCGGATATTTTTATAAGAAAATTTTTAAAGGAATCATTAAAAGCCGGTCTGCATTTAACGCATCCCAAAGAATTTATATGCAGGGTAGTATCTTTAACTTTAAGCCTGTCCATTAAGGTTTTTAACATTATTATAAGCTGCGCGTCCGCATACGGCGAGCTTTGTCCGAATATTTCGGCGTCTATTTGATAAAACTGTCTGTATCTTCCTTTTTGGGGTCTTTCCCGCCTAAACATAGGCCCTATGGTATAAAATTTTCTAATGGGGTCGTCCGCATACATTTTGTGGGATATGTATGACCGAGCTATCGAAGCCGTAGCTTCGGGCCTTAAGGTTGCGGATTCTCCGTTTCTATCCGCAAATGTGTACATCTCTTTTTCAACTATATCGGTTTGTTCGCCTATGCCTCTTTTAAACAGTTCCGTTTTTTCCATAATCGGAATTAATATTTCGGAAAAGCCGAAATCCCTAAAAAGATTCTCCGCCTCTTTTTTTATATGCCCCCACAGTTCGGAATCCGGAGGAAATATGTCTCTTACGCCTTTTATTAAAGGTATCATTTTATAATTTTTTCAACTCCTCGTCAGATATGGAAAAGGAATGTTGCGCCTGCGGAAATTTTTTATTTTCAACATCCTTTTTATATTCTTTTATTGCATCGGATATTGTTTTGGAAATTGAGGCGTATCGTTTTACAAATTTCGGAGTAAAACGATCGAATAGCCCTATCATATCGTGTAGAACCAGAACTTGCCCGTCGCAATCCGCGCCTGCTCCTATGCCTATGGTCGGAATAGATATGCTTTCGGTTATTTTTTTGGAAATTTCAGCCGGTATGGCTTCAAGCACTATGGAAAAACAGCCGGCGTTTTCAAGCGCTTTTGCGTCTTGAATAAGTTTTTTTGCCGCTTCGGCGCTTTTACCTTGCACCTTAAAGCCTCCCAAAGCCGCTATTGTCTGGGGAGTAAGCCCTATATGCCCCTGAACCGGAATTCCGGCTTTTACTATAGCCTCTATTGTGAGCGCCATTTCTTGACCGCCTTCAAGTTTTACGCCGGACACTCTGCCTTCCTTCATAAATCTAACAGCGTTTGCAACCGCATCTTTTACGGATATATTGTAGGATCCAAAAGGCATATCTCCTATTACAAAAGAGTTTTTAGCGACTCTTGTAACCGCTTTTATATGATGGAGCATCTCCTCTATGCTTATAGATACCGTGTCTTGATAGCCAAGAACCACCATAGCAAGAGAATCGCCTACAAGTATAATGTCTATTCCGGCTTTATCTACAAGTAAGGCGGTAGGATAATCGTAAGCGGTTAGCATTGTTATAGGTATTTTTGTTTTTTTTTTATCCATTATGTCGGTTACGGTTATTTGTTTATTGCTCATGCTTATTTTCTCCTTTTAAATTTTGTCGGATAGCGTCTCCGATTGTGCGCTTTGTTATACTGCAAATATTTATAATTTAATCGAAAATTTTTTGGCTATGGCTTTACTTTTCAAGCATGGAAGCCAATATTTTATTTGCCGTTTGCGGCGAAGCTTTTCCTTTGCTTTTTTTCATAACTTGCCCGACAAAAAAACCGAGCAGTTTCTTTTTTCCAGCCTTATAATCGCTTGCCTCTTTTGGATTTTCGGCAATAACCTCTTTTGCCATTGCGGTTATTACGGGTTCGTCCGATACTTGAACAAGTCCTTTTTTTTCAACTATCTCTTTTGGATTTTTACCTGTTTCGGCAACCTCGGCAAATACCTGCTTTGCTATTTTAGATGAAATTACCTTTTTTGTTATTAAATTTATTAATTCCGCAAGCTGTTTATAAGAAATAGGCGAATTGGTTATTCCTATTTTGTTTGCTTTTAATAAGGCGGTTAATTCTCCCATTATCCAGTTTACGCACTGTTTCGGGCTGTTTGTAAGTTTTGCGCATTCTTCAAAATAGTCTGCAATCTCCTTTTCATTGGTTAAAAAAACGGCGTCATATTCGCTAAGTTTATATTCGGATATAAATCTTGCTTTTTTATCGTCGCCAAGCTCCGGAAGTTTTTCTTTTAATTTTTCTATCCATGCGTAGTCTGCGATTATAGGAAGAAGATCGGGATCCGGAAAATATCTGTAATCGTGAGCGTCCTCTTTTCCTCTCATCGAAGTCGTAATTTTTTTATCGCTATCCCATAATCTTGTTTCCTGAATTATCTTGTTTCCTTCGGATATAATGTCGATTTGTCGTTCTATTTCATAATTTATTGCGTTTTCAACATGTCTGAAGGAGTTTAAATTTTTAAGCTCTGTTCTGGTTCCAAGTCTTTCAACCCCTTTGGGTCTTATCGAAATGTTGGCGTCGCATCTAAAGCTTCCTTCTTCCATGTTGCCGTCGCATATATCAAGGTAGCGTAGTATGGAGCGAAGTTTGCGCAGATAGGCTCCGGCTTCTTCGGCGGATCTTATGTCCGGCTCGCTTACTATTTCTATTAAAGGAACGCCCGTTCGGTTCAAATCCACTTTGGAATGGGAACCGTCCGGAGAATGTATTAATTTTCCGGCATCCTCTTCCATGTGTATTCTTGTTATTCCGATTTGTTTTGAGATGTCTCCGTCTGCGATTACTATGCGTCCATGCTCGGCTATAGGCGCTTCATATTGAGATATTTGGTATCCTTTAGGAAGATCCGGATAAAAATAATTTTTTCTCGCGAATATACTTTTTGAAGATATTTTGCAATTTACCGCTAAAGCCGCAAGTATTGCAAACTCTATTACTTTTTTATTTACTGTCGGTAGGCTTCCCGGCATTCCCAAGCATACGGGGCATACGTTTGTATTTGGCAAAGCTCCGAATTTTGCGGAACATGAGCAGAAAATTTTAGTTTTGGTTTTCAATTGAGCATGAACTTCAAGCCCTATAACAGATTCGAATTCCATTATTTAATTCTCCTAATTTATTCTTTTAAAAAGTTTTTCTACCTCTTTTTTAGTCATTTTGATTAATGTCGGTCTTCCATGCGGACACTTAAGCGGGCTTTCGCATTTAAAAAGTTCAAAAATTATGGCTTTCATCTCTGTTTCGGATAACTCTTTATTTGCCTTTATCGCTCCATGACAGGCAATTAATATAAGGGTTGAATCCAATACGTTTTCTATCTGTTTCCCGCTCCCTTTTTCGATTAATTGTTCGGCAATATCTAAAATAATCGGCGCTGTCTGTTTTTCCGATAAAAATGCGGGGATTGCTTTTACGGCAAATGTATTTTTTCCGAAAGGCTCTATTTCCAGCCCTATTTTTAACATATCCGGCATTAAACTTTTTATCGTTTCGGCTTCCGCAAGTCCGGTTTCCAATATTTCGGGTATAAGCAGACGTTGAGAAGCGGTTGCAGAAGTTTTCTCTTTATTTTTTAATTTTTCAAATAATATCCGCTCATGAGCGGCATGCTGATCTATGAGTATTATTTCATCGACTTTTTCGCATATTATGTATGTTTTTAAAAACTGTCCTATTATTTTTATATCGGGATGTTTTTCGGCATTCGGAATGATGTTTTTTTGCGCTGTTTTTCCGTAATA
Source organism: Deltaproteobacteria bacterium (assembly GCA_019306185.1). GTDB lineage: Bacteria > Desulfobacterota > Desulfobacteria > Desulfobacterales > JAFDMD01 > JAFDMD01. The sequence continues at coordinate 8,229 of JAFDMD010000056.1, read as the reverse complement.
AGCTCGAGGCTCGCTCAATTCGTTTTGACGCTTTACATAATCTATATCTTCGGAAGTATAATCGTTTGCGGAATATAAAAAGGATTGTTTTTCGCGCTGATATTTTTGAGTCGTTTTTTTTTCAAATGACGGAGCGTCTATGGTAGGGTTTTGATTGGCGTTAATGTTTTGATATTTTGATATTAATATTTTTTCCCCCTCTTTTAACGCCGCATTAACCGCCTCGGAGACGGCGGACATAACCTGTTTTTCGCGTAAAAACTTCACCTCCTGTTTTGCCGGATGAACATTTACGTCAACCTGTTGAAACGGAACCTTTATAAATATTACCGCTATAGGAAAATTTCCTTTCATAAGTCTTCCCCTATAACCCTGAAAAATAGCGTAATTTATTTTTCTATTTTTTATAAAACGGCCGTTTACAAATAGATATATTCCTTTTGAACCTGTTTTGTAATAATCCGGCGATGCCGCCCATCCTGTTACAGACGCGTCCGGCGAGTCGGTTTTTATTTGGTAAAGATCCTCCGAATTTGTAATTTTTAATATGTCTTTTACTCTTTCTATTTGGGTAGTCGAGGACGGAAAATTTTTTATCTCTTTTTTGTTATGTATAAACAAAAAGGATTTGTCGTAATAGCCGAGGGCAAAGGAGGTAATTGTATCTGCTATATGCCCTGTTTCCGTATCTGTCGTTTTTAAAAATTTTTTTCTTGCGGGTATGTTGAAAAAAAGGTCTTTCGCCTCTATTGTTGTTCCGATAGGCGCTCCTGTTTCGCAGGCGTCTTTTATTACTCCGCCTTCAATGCTTATTTTAAATCCGAACGGCTTATCCTGTTCTCTGGTAATTAAGGTAAATTTAGAAACCGAGGCTATGCTAGGCAAAGCTTCGCCTCTAAAGCCGAGCGTTTTTATAAAAAAAAGGTCATCTTCGTTATATATTTTACTTGTAGCATATCTTTCAACGGCAAGCTTTGCATCTTCGGCGCTCATGCCGATGCCGTCGTCCGAAACCCGTATAAGATTTTTGCCCCCGTTTTCTATTTCAACTATTATTCTGCCGCTTTTTGCATCTATGGAATTTTCGCAAAGCTCTTTCACCGCGGAAGCCGGTCTTTCGACTACCTCGCCCGCCGCAATTTTATTAGCGAGTATTTCGGTAAGTTTTTTTACTTTCGGCATTTCGGATTCTTTCTTCTGTTTTTTTCCATGCGACTATTTCGGTATGGAAAGGTGAATTTTTAAAAAAATCAATATCAAACAATTACAAATTTTTTTATATATTCCGTATCGTTCGGAGATAAATTAAATCTAACCGACGCCTCTTCCAATATTGCTTCTTCGGATTTATTTTTATTTTCCTCTCTTTGATCGGATAACCATTTTATCGCTTTTTTTATATGTTCGCCTTCCGGCTGTACGGACATTTATATTCTCCTTTTTTTTCTGTTTAAATTTTGTCGGCTTTACGCTCCGAAAATTTTTTTAATCCTATAAATTACTATTGCAGGTTGGATATTGCCGCGCAAAGCCGGGCAAATCATTATAAGGATATTGTCCGAAATCGTTATTGTTTTGTTTCTCTCAAGCGGACATTCAAACTGTACGTACATTTATTTTTTTTTACGATTACCAGAAAAGAACAAAATTTAAATATCAAATAACTTTCGGCACAATAAAACTTTGAGTCTCTTCATCTTTTTCCGGAGCGTTTGCCAAAGTTTTATCTTTAGATAGATGCGCGCCCTTAATATCTTCTCGGGCAATATCCTTTTTTGCTATAGTATGAAAGGTAGGCTCTACTCCTTTGGTATCTATATTTTCCAAAGTTTCCATATATTTTAAAATATCGCCTAACTGGGGCGCTATTTCTTTAATAGCCTCTTCGCTAAGATCAAGGCGGGCGAGACGAGCTACTTTTAAAACCTCTTCTTTTCCGATTTTTTCGGTTTCCATTTTTCAACCTTTTGTTATTGTTAAGATAATAGGATTGATTCTTTCTTTTTCCAGCGCTTTTAATACTTTGTCGGCGTCCGTTTCGTTTTTAAACGGACCTATTCTTACTCTATGCCAAACTTTGCCTTTTTTAGTTGTCGAAGATATATAAGCTTCGTATCCTATTCTTTTCAACACTCTTATAAATTTTTCCGCATCCTGCTTGCTTAAAAAAGAGGCTGCTTGAACAAGAAAAATATTTTTTTGCTCCTTCGGCTTTTTATCAATTTTTTTATCTTTCTTTTTTGGCGCTTTCGCTTTCTCGGTTTTATTTGTATCGGAAGTTTGAACGGCGTCTTGTAAAGCTTTTGCTTGGATGATAATCTGCTTATCCGAAAAACGGTTATAATCGGAACCGCGCAAAGCTTCATAATACTCTAAATTTTCTTTTTCGGTTATGCTATCTGTTTTGGGATCCCCTTTTGCCAGATTAACTTCCGTAGAATATATCTCTTTTGCCTGCTCGGCGTTCGGCTCTTCTCCGAATTTAACCGTAACCATTCCCCTGCCTACAAAAACTCCGAGTAAAAACATCCATACGGATATAAGTATATATAAACCCAATTTTTTAATCGGCGTTTTATAGACGTTTGTTTTTTCCGGTTTCATTTTTATTACATACGCTCCAAAGCTTCGACGCCTAAAAGGTTTAAACCTGATTCTATTACAATTTTTATTGCTCGAGCAAGGTATATTCTTGCTTTTTTAAGTAAGGCGTCATCTGTTAATATTTTATGTTTATTGTAATAATTATGGAATAAAGAAGCAAGTTCGATTAAATAATATACAATTCTATGAGGTTCCGCAAATTTTGCCGCAAGTATTACCGTTTCTTGAAACAAAGAAAGATGTTTTATAATGGATATTTCTTCCGGCTCCTTTAAAAGCATAAGAGTCGAAATATCATATTTATTTGCAAACCCGCCGTCTTTATTATCCTGTTCTTTGGAAATAATGCTCGATATTCTGGCGCTGACATACTGAACGTAATATAAAGGGTTGTCCGAGCTTCTTTTTTTTGCAAGTTCCAGATCAAAATCCAAAGGGCTTTCATGATGTCTTGTTAAAAAAATAAATCTTACCGCCTCCTTTCCCGCCTCCTTTATAATATCTTTTAAGGGGATAAATTCTCCCGCCCTCGTTGACATTGCTATAGGAACGCCGTCTCTTAAAAGGTTGACAAGTTGAACCAAAATAACCCGAAAATTTTTTTCGTTATAGCCTAAAGCCTGTATTGCGGCTTTTAATCTGGGAATATACCCATGATGATCCGCTCCCCATACTTCTATAACCTTATCAAAACCTCTCTCAAATTTATCCTTATGATACGCAATATCCGAAGCAAAATATGTGGTCTCCTTATTTTGTTTTGCCACCACTCTATCCTTTTCGTCTCCGAATAAAGAGCTTTTAAACCATAACGCTCCGTCTTTTTCGTATATATGCTTTTGTTCTTTAAAATTCTCTATAGCTTTATCTATTTTGCCGGATTCATACAGAGAGCGCTCCGAAAACCAATTGTCGAATTTCACTCCGAATTCGCTTAAATCCCGTTTTATTCCTTTTAAAATGGTATCCGCAGCAAATTCGGCGCAAAATTTTATAGCCTTATCTTCTTCGGTTTTTAAAAATTTATCATTTTTTAAATTTTTTATTTTATTTGCAATATCTATTATATATTCGCCTTTATAGCAATCTTGCGGTAAATCCGTTTTTTTGCCGAACAGCTGTGTATATCTTAAAAAAACAGATTTGCCGAGAGTTTTTATCTGCCTGCCCGCATCATTTAAATAATATTCTCTGCTTACCTTATAACCGCAAAAAGAAAAAATTTCGGCAAAAACGTCTCCTACAGCGGCTCCTCTACCGTGTCCTATATGCAAAGGTCCCGTAGGATTTGCGCTTACAAACTCTATCAGAACCTTTTTTCCTTTTCCGATATCGGAAGATCCGTAAAGCGCTCCTTTTTTATGTATCTGTTTTAATATAGGATACCAAGATTTTTTTGAAATAAAAAAATTGATAAATCCGGCGCCGGCTATCTCTATTTTCTCTATTATTCCATCAGGGTCATTTATATTATCCGAAAAAATTTCAGCTATTTTTTTTGGCGGCATTTTATATAAGGATGCGCTTTTCATAGCCGCATTAGTAGAAAAATCTCCATGTTCCGCATTTTTCGGCTCTTCTATCTCGATTTCTACGGAATGCGCATAGGAAAAAGCCCCTTTTTCATAGGCTTGATTAAATGAATCGGTTATAATTTTATAAAGTTTTTTCTTCATGTTTTCCCTGTCTATATTTATTTTTAATAAAAATACCCGTTAAAATAACAATTAAAAAGAATTGTTTTCTATCATTGTTAAGCGGAGTAAAAAACGCTCTAATTATTTTGGATAATCCTTCTATTTTACGTTTTAATATCTTTAATAGCCGAACGAAGCGCCAATATTTTTTATTATCCTCTTTTAAGTCATTTTTTTCAATAAAAAAAAACCGGTTAAATATTTTTTACATAACTTAAAATATATGATAATTAAACCGATATTATTATGGTTATAAATATTTTATAAGTTTATATTTTAATTAAAGTCGGCTGCGCAACAAAACCCTTAAAAGCGGATAAAACAAAAAGTTATGCAAAAGGCTTACCGAAAGGCTGTTATATTATGTTAAAAAAATATTGGATACCGCTCTTTTTTTCTATTTTTTTTATATCCTGTTTCCCTTTTCAACAAAAAGAATCCCAAGATGCCGCTTCCGCGGGAATGAAAGAGATAAAAAAAGGCTCCGCTTGGTATAACAGAGGATGCTATTATAGAAGCCTTAATAGCTTTATAAAAGCAAACGAACTTTTTTCCGGCGAAGATGCCGCGGCGGGAGTCGCGATGAGTTTAAACAATATGGGCAATAGCTACAGAGCCGTCGGAAATTTTAATAAAGCCGAGGCTTTTTTAAAAGAGGCGTATCAAACATATTCGGATATAAAAGATTATCAAGGAATGTTGCAGGTATTGTCCAATACCGCCTCTTTACTCATAGAAAACGGCAAAAAACCGGAAGCTTTAAAAATTATTAAATCCGCGGATAAAATATCGGAAGATAATAGTATAATATTTACCCCTTTGCTCAATATAAAAGCCGCTGTTATGATAAAGGAGAAACAGTATAACAAAGCGGAACAAATGCTTAATATCGCCTTGCAACAAGCGGAAGAAAGCGCTTCCGAATATGCCGCCGCCAACTTTTTGCTTGCGGAGATAATGATAAAAAAAAAGGAGTATAATTCGGCTTTACAATCTCTTGATACGGCGCTTGCTATTGATAAGGCAAACGGATTTTATAAAGGTATGGCGGAAGATCTTGAAAAAATAGCCAAAGTGAAAAGCGCTATAGGCAAAAAAAAAGAGGCTGTTTTTTTTCTTAAAAGAAGCGTAAAAATTTACGCTTTAATAGGAAAAGAAAAAAAATGTTTGAAACTTATATCATTAATTGAAAGTTTGGCAAAAGAAACAGGAACAGATACGACAATAACAAAGCATTTGATTGATAAATGGCTTAAAAAAGAAATGATTGAAAATAGTTGCGAATAATAAAGATGGGCTCACCTGGAATCGAACCAGGGACCTACCGGTTATGAGCCGGTGGCTCTGCCAAACTGAGCTATGAGCCCCAAAAATTGAATTCGGCTTATTTAACCCTAACAAAACGCTTTGTCAATACAGTTTTTTAAAAAAACAAAAACTGTATTGACATAATTTATTAATATAGAATAAATCTTAAAGAAGATAATTAAAATTTCCAAATAAAATTCGGAGTTTTCAAAATGCGTTGCAAAAAAGAAAGGGAAGAGCTCAGCCTACAAAACAGATTAAGAAGATCCTATTACGAATTATTAAGAGACGAGTTGGAGCAAAAACTTTTACAATACGGACTTGTCGATTCTTATAATAATTTTTTAAAACAAAAAACCGAATTTCCTTTTGTTCAATATAAGGAGCTAAAACCGAGAGTTCGAATACCGAGTATAGAATATAAGGAGCATAATTCCTTTTTGGTTGTTTTTACCGAAGATTTTATCCCGTCCTCTTTTAAGAAATATTTGAAATTTTTTGATATGAATAAAACCACCAAAAAAAATCTTATAAATTCCGGCGGACATTGCCTTTTGGATAATTTCGATAGAACTCAAAAATATTTGGAAGCTCCCAAAGCATTTGATTTTTTAACCGACCTTTTAACCGTAGATTATGCGACTCTTATACAACGTAATAAAAGTATAAAATCGAAAAACAGATATTATATCTCTCATTTTCATGTAAGAATAGATTGGCCTGTGGTCAATGCGGCGGAAGAGTTAGCAAAATCTCTTAGATATATTTCGCAGGATATTTATGAAAAAGGGGATAAATATGCGGAGATTGTCCAAAGAAAATTTTTTGAATATTACGGAATGCATCAGGCGGCAGGCGGCAGAAGAACCGCCGCCATAATAGCCGCTCAATATCTTCGCAGGCTTCCTTATATAAGCGGAGTTTACGTATCTAGCTCCGAATCCCGAGCGGTTTTAAAACTTACCGAAAAAAGAATCGCCAAAGCGGTCTTAATAAAGCTTACGGATAAAAAAGCGGAAGAGATAGCCGCTGCAAACTCGATTACTTTCGGAAGATTTAAAAAAAATTATTCTATAGCCAAGCATGAAAAAAGCCGCATATATATTTTTTGCGCTTCTTACGCTTTTACAGAGCATGCGCTTCCTCCGGAAGATGGAAGATTAAGGGAAATAAAGCATGACGTAAGCTGGCTTAAGGTAGATTGCCAATATATTTTGCCCAAACCCGGAATATGGAACTATTCGCCGCTATCGGTAAATTTTATATATGCATTTTAATGAATTTTTTTTTTAAAAACAACCGAAAAAACTTGACATTTATAATGTGAAAGCGTTAACACAGATTAGTTTATTTTTGAACCGACGTTACAACTTAACTACATTCTTCTACTCTTTTTTTGAAACTAAAATTCAACCTGCGCTCAACTCAAATGTATAACTACTTGTTTTAATAAATAGGCGATTTTAAACGATGCTTATTAAAAATAATGAAAAAAATAGGCTATGCAAAGAGCTTGAAAATTAATTTACGATTTCAATATAAAAAAGGGTAAAAAATGAAAAAAATAATTTTTTATATCTTATTCGGTTTAGTATTTATTGTTTCTCCGGCTCTTGCGGCGGACCAAACCAATACGGAAAATCTTCAGCTCAATCGAAGCAACAGTCATCATACTACCGGAGCTATAACAATAAGCGATACAGGGACATATACCAATCTCGGCACAATTAATATTCATATGAGAATAGAAGCTATTGTAACCGGTAACCCGCTACTAACGCTTTACGGCATAAAACATGGCGGTAGCGTCGGTAATAAACGGTTTCTTAATCAAGGCAGCGCTACTATTACGGGGCGCGCTCGTTATGACAGTCTTTACGGCATATATTTAGGCGACGCCGGCAATAATGAGGTAATAAATTCGTCAGGCGCTCATATTGATATTAGTACAAGGCAAGAAGGCATATATTTGGGTAACGGGAATAACCTTGTTGACAACCAAGGAAGCTTAACTATTTACACCTCGGTTGCCGAAGGAATAGAAATGGGAAGCGGCAACGATATCTTTAGAAACTCCGGCGATCATTATGTTAGTATTACTTCGGCGGGTCATAGCATATATCTCGGCAACGGCGATAACCTTTTTGAAAATACCGGGAATTCTTTAAATATAACTACTACGGGATCCGGATCTTATGGCATACTTTCCGGCACAGGCGATGACAACCTAACAAACTCGGGAGTCCTTAACATTAACGCCGAAGCTCAAGGCATAGTTCTCGGCGAGGGCAACGACATCTTAACCAATAGCGGAATAATAACTATTGACGCGGAAGATGAGGACGGCATAGACTTCGGAGACGGCAACAACATCTTAACCAATACCGTAACAGGCGATATTAATATTACATCGGGCGACAACGGCATAACCTTTGGAAGCGGCGATGACAACCTAACCAATAGCGGAATAATAACTATTGACGCGGAAGATGAGTACGGCATATATTTCGGCGACGGCAATAATATATTTAACAATACCGCAGGAGATATTAATATTACATCGGGCAGCGCCGGCGACGGCATAGCTTTCGGCAGCGGAGCCGATAGCCTAATAAGCGCA
>JAFDMD010000055.1 GCA_019306185.1 Deltaproteobacteria bacterium | reverse complement strand
ATTTTCGAGCTATAGCGACAAGATATGACAAATTGAAACGTAATTTCGAAGCTATGCTCGCTTTGGCTTGCGCTTTCCTTTGGCTACCTTTATGAATTGTCAACAGACCCTAAAGAAACTAAAAAAATTATTATAAAAAAATCATTCATAATTCCAGTTTACTTTTTTGAAAGAGTTATATTTTTTCAAAACTATTATAGGTAGGGTATAAAACCTTATTTTAACTGGCGCGCCCGGCAGGATTCGAACCTGCGGCCTGCGGATTCGAAGTCCGACGCTCTATCCAGCTGAGCTACGGGCGCATAATAGCAGCAATAAAAGGAAATGGGGTGAGTGAAGGGATTTGAACCCTCGACAACCAAGGCCACAACCTGGCGCTCTACCGCCTGAGCTACACCCACCATAAAAAAAATATATATAGCAGATTTTTTTTTATTATCAAGTAAAATTTTGTCGGATAACAAAGTATTTTGCCCGTTTGCGGCGTTGAAATTTTTTTTTAATCCTCGAAATATTATATATATTCCTGCGGTTAAAAAAAATTTTCGCCTTGCAAACAAACAAATTACTTTGTTATCCGACAAAATTCAATCATCCTTTTTTATAATTAGTCGACGCTGAAAAGCATATTATATATTGAAATTATTTTAAATTTTATAAAAAACAATGTAAGATATTTGCAAGGAATTAGTATTGATTTTAATATTTTTTTGCAAATTTTAAGAAAAAATCCTCATTATTAAAAAAAAATAATCGCAAAAAGATTTGTACAAAGAAACAAGGGATAAGAACAGAGGCGCTAATTAAGGGATTTCTCCTCGTTTCACTCGTCGAAATGACAAACAAAAACAACGCGCAGCGAAGAAACAACGGGGAAATAATTAAAGAGTTTCTTGCTTCGTTCGAAATGACAAACTTTTTATTCCGGACGAACATTTTTTTCTCTTGTCATTTGGACAAACGTCATCTTTGCCTGTCATTTCGACGAGCAAAGCGAGGAGAAATCCCTTAATAAAAAGCGATAAATAACAGGTTAATTTTTTATACCTTTTATCAAGTTTTTCAGTATCGACTAATTACAATACTTACTATACTTTTTCAACGCCGACTAATTAATTTTATAATCATTCTTTTTTGTATTGAAATATCTTTAATAATGGCATTTACCTAAGAAGTAGGCAAAGCTAATGAATACATATTAAGATAAAAAAGGGGCTTTTGCGGTTAAACAAAAGCCCCTTTTTATATTAGACGATTATCTTATTTGTCCGCCATTTTCTTTAAAAGAGCATAGTTAGCTTCTATTTCTTTGCCCAATTGTTTTCTAAGTTTTTTGGATTCTTGCGGAAAAGTTTTTTTCAATATTTCGTATCTGTTTTCTCCGCTTAAAAATTCGTTTATTGTTCCGTCCGGCTCTTTTGATTCTAATATAAACGGATTTTCTCCTTTATCGGCAAGAAGCGGATTATATCTGTAAAGAGGCCAATAACCGGAATCTACCGCAAGTTTCGCCTCTTCCTGAGATTTTCCCATGCCTTTTTTAATGCCCTGATTTATACAAGGAGCGTAACATAATACCATGGAAGGTCCGGGGTACGCCTCCGCTTCCATAAAGGCTTTTAAGGTCTGCTGTTTGCTTGCTCCCATAGAAATGGAGGCGACATAAACATAACCGTAAGTCATAGCAATTCTGCCGAGATCCTTTTTGCCTGTTTTTTTGCCGGATGCCGCAAATTTCGCCACGGATCCGGTAGGAGTAGCTTTTGAAGATTGTCCGCCGGTATTTGAATATACTTCGGTATCCATTACCAGAATATTTATATCGTCTCCGGAAGCGATTACATGATCTAATCCTCCGAAACCTATATCATAAGCCCAACCGTCTCCTCCGAACGCCCAGATTGATTTTTTAACAAAAAGGTCTTCCATAGAATATATTTTGCCAAGCAAATCGTTTTCGGGCTCGGCAAGAATAAGATATTTTATCATATCTCCTTGTTTTTTGGATTCCTCGGCGTTATCCTTGCCGGATAGCCAACCTTCAAAAGCTTCTTTAAGTTTTGCCGAAATATCTAATTTTAAAGCTTCGGTTATAAGATGCGCAAGTTGTTCCCGCCTTGCGTTTACCGCAAGCCCCATTCCGTATCCGAACTCCGCTGCATCTTCAAAAAGAGAGTTGCCCCATGCGGGCCCCTGCCCTTCTTCATTTACGCAGTAAGGAGTGGAAGGAGCGGAAGCCCCCCATATTGAGCTGCATCCGGTAGCGTTGGCTATAATCATTCTTTCCCCGAAAAGCTGTGTTAATAGTTTTACGTAAGGGGTTTCTCCGCATCCCGCGCATGCGCCGGAAAACTCCATAAGAGGCTGTTTAAACTGGCTTCCCTTAACCGTGCTCTTTTTAAAGATATTATCCTTAAGAGGTATTGTAACGGAAAAATCATAGTTGGGTATTTGCAATTCGGTTTGAGTTTCAATAGGCTTCATAGTCAAAGCCTTATTTTTCTTTTTGCCCGGACATATATCGGCGCAGTTTCCGCAGCCCTGACAATCGAGAGCGTTAACCTGTATTCTGTAAAGGTAATCTAAACCTTTTACCTCTTTGCCTATTGCGGGTATTGTCGCAAAAGAAGCGGGAGCTTCTTCCGCCTCCTCTTTTTCCGCAAGTATCGGAATAATTGCGGCATGCGGGCAAACAAAAGCGCACTGATTGCATTGAATGCAGTTATCCGGATTCCATTCCGGAACGTTGATTGCTACGCCTCGTTTTTCATACTTGGATGTGGCGGTAGGAAAAATTCCGTCCGGCAAAAAGGAGCTTACAGGCAGCGAGTCCCCTTTTTGTGCAAGTATAGGTTGCATAACTTCGGTTACAAATTCATTCTCTTCGCAACAACAGGAGCCGTCTTTATGCTCTCCGCAACAGCAGGAACTATCCTCTTTAACAGTTAAATTTTTCCAAGAAGCCGGTATCTTAATCTCCTTTATCTTAGATAAGGTTTTGTCAACCGCCTCTATATTCATGTTTACGACTTTATCCCCTTTATTGCCGTAAACATTTTTAATCTCTTCTTTTAAAAGGTTTATAGCCTCTTTAAACGGCAATACATTTGCAAGTCTAAAAAATGCGGTTTGCATTATCATATTAATTCTGTTGCCAAGCCCTATTTCCGAAGCTATTTTAACCGCATCTACGGTAAATACTTTTATTTTTTTGTCGGCTATTCTTTTTTTCATATAAGCGGGAAACTCTTGCGTCATATCTTTTGCGGTCCAAGGCGAATTTATTAAAAATGTTCCGCCCTCTTTTATTCCTTCAAGCAGATCGTATAACCGGACATAAGAGCTTTTATGACAGGCGATAAAGTCGGAAGAGTTTACAAGGTATGTAGATTGTATAGGCTCTTTTCCAAAGCGAAGGTGAGATACGGTAATGCCGCCGGATTTTTTAGAATCGTAAGCGAAGTAGCCTTGAGCATACATATCGGTGTTATCGCCGATTATTTTTATTGCGGTTTTGTTTGCGCCTACGGTTCCGTCCGAGCCGAGTCCCCAGAATTTACATTGAACGGTTCCTTTCGGGGCGGTGTCTTCCGTATTCTTTTCAACTTCCAATGAGGTATTTGTAACGTCGTCGTTTATTCCTACGGTAAAATTATTTTTAGGGCCTGCGGAATTCATATTATCAAAAACGCTTTTTACCATAGCCGGAGTAAACTCTTTTGAGCCGAGTCCGTAACGTCCGCCGATTATTTCCGGCATAACGTTCTCTTTCATAAAGGAAGAATATATATCGATATAAAGCGGATCTCCTATTGCTCCGGGCTCTTTTGTTCTATCTAAAACGGTTATTCTATTAACGCTTGCCGGAAGCGCGCGTAAAAAATCCGGTATTGAAAACGGGCGGTATAATCTGACTTTTAAAAGCCCTACTTTTTCGCCTTTATCGGCAAGATGTTTTACAACCTCTTCTATTGTTTCGCATGCGGATCCCATAGCGATAATTACTCTTTCCGCATTAGAATCGCCTACGTAATCAAACAGGTTATAACGCCGTCCGGTAATGCTTTCCAATTTTTTCATACATGCGGATACAATATTCGGAATTTCCAAATAATATTGATTGGCGGCTTCTCTGCCCTGAAAATATATATCCGGATTTTGAGCCGTGCCTCTTATATGAGGCTTTTCCGGATTCATTGCGTTTTGTCTGAACATTTCTATAGCGTCAAAGTCCGTTACGGAAGCCATAGCGTCATAATCGATTAATTCGATTTTCTGAATTTCATGCGAGGTTCTAAATCCGTCGAAAAAATGAAGAAACGGAACCGAACTTTCTATTGACGCAAGATGCGCTACAAGCGCCATATCCATCGCCTCTTGAACCGAGCAGGAGTTTAACAAAGCAAAACCGGTTTGTCTTACTCCCATAACGTCCGAATGATCTCCGAAGATGGAAAGCGCATGAGCCGCCAGCGCGCGCGCTGTTACATGAAAAACTCCGGGTAAAAGTTCGCCCGAAATTTTATACATGTTAGGAATCATAAGTAAAAGACCCTGAGAAGCGGTAAAGGTTGTGGTAAGAGCGCCGGCGGCAAGAGAGCCGTGAACCGCTCCGGCGGCTCCGGCTTCGGATTGTAGCTGCCGAACTTTAAGGGTTTCTCCGAATATATTTTTTCTTCCTTTAGCCGCCCATTCGTCCGCGGTTTCGCCCATCGGAGTGGACGGGGTTATCGGATATATTGCCGCCACTTCGCTCATAGCGTAAGCTACATGAACAGCGGCGGTATTGCCGTCTATTGTTTTTAATTTTTTTGTCATAATTTTTTATAAGCTCCTTTTGTTTCTATTGTCCCCTATAATTTCCAAAAGCATGGGGGATTAATGCTATATCAAGTTAATTTATATATTTGTCTTATATATAAAATTATAAAGCCTTTGGTTTATCAATTAATCATATAAATCACAGTTAGAATAATTATTCTATTTTTTATTAACGCGCTCGTCGCCATTACAAGCAAAAAAGCAAGGCAAAATAAATAATAAGCCTGTATTATCAAGCTGATCAAGAAATCTCTTTATTATTTTGATAATAATTTTTTTTGTATTTTAATTATATCCCCATAGTTTTTTTCATGTAAACAAGTTTACGTTTATAAAACGCCTTGTTTATCTATTCAATATTTTTTTCTCTGTTTTTTTAAGATATATAAAAAATTCTTTATTTCCTTTAGGTCCGAGAATAGGAGAGGCAATAACCAAAATGCAGTTTAACCCTATGTTAGTAAAAAATTTTTTAAGGTTTTGTATAACAAGATTATGAATCGTCCTTTTTTTTATAACTCCGCCTTTTTCAACTTTATCTCTCGGCGCTTCAAACTGAGGCTTTATAAGAGCGATGATTTTTGCGTTCTTTTTTAAAAAATTAAGAGTTTGCGGAATTACCTGTTTAAGAGATATAAAAGATACGTCTATAACCGCCAAATCCAACAGATAAGGAAGGCTTTTTTCATCCAAATGTTTTATATTTGTTCGTTCCAAAACAGTTACGCGAGCATCATTTCTTAATTTCCAAGCAAGCTGCCCGTATCCGACATCTACGGCAAATATATGTTTTGCTCCGTTTTGAAGAAGACAATCGGTAAAGCCGCCCGTAGAAGCTCCTATATCTATGCAGTTAAAGTTTTTTACATTCAGATTGAATTTGTTTATGGCTTCGGCAAGCTTTATGCCGCCTCTGCTTACATAAGGAATCTGTTTGCCTTTTATTTTAATCGTCGAATCGGCGGCAAAGGCTTCTCCTGCCTTATCCGCCGGTTTATTGTTTATAAGAATTTTTCCGGACATAATAATGCCCGTTGCCTGTTTTATGTTATCGGCAAATCCTTTTTCTACAAGTAGAGCGTCTAATCTTTTTTTATTCATAATTATATTAAACTATTCGAAGTCGAAAAGCCTGCCTGTTAAGCTTAAACCGGTTTAGCGCTATTTGAAGTATTAATAAGTTAAAGTTTAATAAAAGATATAAAAAATCAACCTGTTATTTATCCCTTTTTATTAAGAGATTTCTCCTCGCTGCGCTCGTCGAAATGACAAGCAAAAATAACTTATGTTAAAATAACAGACAAAAAAAATTCCGTCTTGTCAAGCAAAGCGAAAAAGCCCTTGATTATCTCCTTTTAACTCGCCTTTGGTCTGCGCCATATATTATAATCATTTTTTTTGCGATTAATAAGATTAAGGCGTATGCTTAATTCCAAGCAAGCCGTCCATTGAAATATCTTCGTCAAGTAAAGGCCAATGTATTCCGTAGCCCGAAGGGGATATTTCAAAAATATTTCGTTCTTTTATTGACGCTTTTTCCAGTATAGACGATATTTTTTTTAAAGGATATTGTTTAAGCTGCCCGTCAATTCTTATTATAAGAAAATTATCTTTAAAGTTTAATCCTTTGATATTATGATATTTTTTCATTTTAACGCCTCTGTTGTAAAAGCTTTGTTACATGTTTAACGCGTTGGATACACAATTTTTTCATTGTCCTTTTTCGCCTCATCATTCCAAATAAATTTAACCGTATGGTTTGGCTTGGTTTCCTGAGTAAAAACCGCTATTAGCTTTACTGATTCAAATTTTTCTAAACTTTCTAAAGGAAACTTACTATCTATCTCATTCTGCATGAAAATACCACCATACCCTTCTGGAAATTCTAATCTGACGTTTCTTGCGACAGAATTTCCTTTGTTACAGATTTCTAACTTATAGCCGTTCTTTCCATGTTTGATAAAAGATGCTTTTAAATCGGCTTTTTTTTCATTTTCAATGCGAATTTGGTTAAGTTTTTTCTGGCTTTCAAGCAATGTGAAATTTCGCCAATTTGCATATACTGCGAGCAATAGAGCTATTCCTGCGATAATGTCGCCAACATCTATCTTTAAATCCATTATTTTATCCATTTTTATTTTTATATAGGATTTTGATTTATCCACTCTTCGATTATTTGAATATTATCCGCATATTCAACATCATCCAGGGCTAAGTGAAATTTTTTAAAAATTTGCGGTTTTTTCTTTAGAAATTCTTCGTATTTATTTATGATTGCCGTAGCTCCGGGAAGTTTTGAACCGGTATTTAAAGAGTTTAACCAATTTCTGATATTTTTTATTATTTGGCGGGGGTTATTATTATGAGCTTTAATATCGTGTCCTGCAATATCGGATATAAATTCTTGGTATCTAAACTTTTTAGTATCTAATATTAAACAGGATTTTATTTTTTGTCTTTTACTGCCGTATCTCTTGGCGCCTAAAAAAATACCGAATTCAAATGGCATATTAAAACGTGGAAGATTGTGAGCGTTTAGCTCGGTGCGTGATATATCATGAATACCCAAATCGCAATCTTCGATAATATTATAAATTTTTTCAAGGCGGTTTTGAGTTCCGTCTTCTATTTCAAGCGCGCATCTCGGTTTAAAGTTGCAAAAATATATGGAAAAAAGAATTGAATCCAAAAAAGGTATATAAATATCGTCAAAAGGGCAGTTTATAAAAACATTATTATTCATAAATTCTCGGCTCTTTCATAATCAACTTCCGCAATGGTATTACGAACCAATTTAGGGTTGAGTCTTTTTTTAATATGAGACGAACGGATTCTATTTTTTTGATATGATACTTGAGTAACTCTTCCGTCTTTTGAATGAATTATAAGGGGTTTATTTTTTTTGAATGCAATTTTTTTTGCAACTAATACGGCATTTTTTTTGGTTTTGTATTTTTCGTTTGTTGGAGAGCCTTGAATTGTCCATCCGTTTTCATTGGGAATTACGCGATATTTTTTATCCATTTTTATTCTCCTCAAACTTTAATTTTTATTATAAAATAATGTCTGATTATAACAAACATAATAACTAATTCCAATAGTTTTTTTGAATTGATCAAGCGAAAAGTTTGTTGATATTTGATATAATGACCTGTCAAATATCGGAAACTTTTATTCTAATAGGCATAATAATCTACGCATTTTAGATATTTTTTTTATTAAAATCAAGCTGCGATACAATTATCCCCGCCAAAATAAAAATACATCCGAATATTTTTTTTGCGGGCATTGTTTCGTTTAACAATATTATACCCCCTGCAGCGGCAAATACCGCTTCCATACTTAAAATAAGAGCGGCATGATTTGGGTCCGCTTTTTTTTGAGCCTGAACCTGTAAGGTGAAACCCACTCCTACTCCTATAACCCCCGCATAAAAAATCGGGATAATAGCGTCCGATATTATTTTTAAAGATATATTTTCAAATAAAAGTCCGCAGACTGTTCCCGCAAACGCGCAGAATAAAAATTGTAAAAAAGCAAGAAAAATAGGCATTGTTCGAGCGGAAAAATAGCTTATTACATGAATATGCGCAGCCCAAAAAAAGATGGATAAAAATATTAAAAAATCTCCCCGTTGCATAGTAAAGCCCTTATTAATGCTTAAAAGATATAGCCCCGGAGCCGCTATTAATATCCCTATCCAAACAAAAATTTTCGGCTTTTGCTTTAAAAATAGACTTATTATAGGAACAATCACTATATAAAGACCCGTTATAAAACCTCCGTTTGACGCGGTAGTATAAACAAGCCCTGCCTGCTGCAAAGCCATTCCCGAAAACATTATCAAACCGGCGCAAAGTCCGCCTTTAAACAAAAATTTATAATCTAATGATTTATAATTATTATTTTTTTTTAAATTTAACGTTAGAACCGGAATTAAAATAACCGCTCCGAGTAAAAATCTAATGCCGGTAAAATAAAAAGGTCCTATATAATCCATACCGTATCTTTGAGCGACAAAGCCAAAACCCCAAATGGATGCGGTTATAAGAAGCAAGATATTTGATAATGTTTTTTCTTTATTCATATTTGATACTTTCTATTCGTTTATCTGAAAAAATTCGGGCAAGGCGATAGGCAAGGAAATATTCTGTAAAAACAGATAAAAAATCAACCTGTTATTATTTTTTCGCTTTTTATTAAGGGATTTCTCCTCGCTTTGCTCGTCGAAATGACAAACAAAAATAACTTATGTTAAATTTCCCCTGTCATTTTGAACCGAAGGGAGAAATCCCTTTATTAAAAGACTGTAATCTATAGCGAGAGGCAATACTCGTTACTATCAAAAGCGGTAGTTTTATTTGCGTAGCGGCTCTTGCCGTCTATGAAACAATTTTCGGCTGGTTTTGCATTAAGACAAAGCAAGCCGAAAATCCGAAACGGCAAGCAAAAAACGGAGCAAACAAACTCGAATACCGACAAATTGAATTATCGGGTAATCAACCGAACCGATTTGTTTTTATAAAACTTTCTTTATCTACTATTTAAATTTTATAACAGTTGAATATTTTGCATATTTTTCTCTTAATTCCGGCTTTTCTATTTTACCCGTAGGGTTTCTTGGAATTTTATCGAAAAATATTTTTCTGGGGCGTTTGTATCTCGGAAGTTTTTCGCAAAAATTTATTATTTCCCGTTTGTCAATCTTAACATTAGGTTTTGCCTCTATTATTGCGGCGGCTATTTCTCCGAGCCTGTCGTCATGTATCCCTATTATTGCCGCGTCTTTTATCTTATTGTTTGTCATTAAAAAATTTTCTATTTCTACCGGATATATATTTTCGCCTCCTGTTATAACAAGGTCTTTTTTTCTATCGACAAGCCATATAAAACCGTCCTTGTCTATTTTTGCCAAATCTCCGGTATAGAGCCATCCGTTTTTTAAGGCTTTTTTAGTTTCTTCCGGATTTTTATAATATTCTCTCATTACTCCGGGACCTTTTATAAGCAATTCGCCCACTTGATTTGCCGCCGTTTCTTGATTATTGTCGTCAACTATTTTTGCCTTCCATTTATATCCTGCAAGTCCTATAGCTCCCACTTTATTTATGTTTTCTATGCCGAGATGAACGCATCCGGGACCCGTAGATTCCGTAAGTCCGTAATCCGTATCGTATTGTCTGTTAGGGAAATATTGCATCCATTTTTTTATAAGAGCCGGAGGTACAGGTTGGGCGCCTATGTGCATAAGACGAAGCGATTTTACGTCGTAATCTTTAAGGTTAAGCGTTTTGTTTTCCAAAGCTATTAATATATCGTGCGCCCACGGAACAAGCAGCCATATTATTGTTATTTTTTCTTCCGATAGAGCTTTAAGTATCCATTCTGGTTTTACTCCTTTTAATAAAACCGATTTCGCGCCGGCTATAAAATTGCCGAACCAGTGCATTTTTGCGCCGGTATGATAAAGCGGCGGAATACATAAAAAGTTATCTTCATGGGTTTGATAATGATGGCGTTTCTCCGTAATACAGGCGGATTCTAAATTTTTATGAGTTAATAGAACCGCTTTGGGCAAGCCCGTAGTGCCGGAAGTAAAGTATATTGACGCGTCATCGTTTATATCCGTTTTTTGTTTCGGCTCCTCGTCCGTAGCGCCTGTAATAAATTTTTCGTAAGAAACCGCAAAGGAAGGGCAAAGATTTTTATTTCCGGTAAATATGTACGTTTTAATTGTTTTATCCAAAGCCTCTTTTATAAATTCTATTCGCTCTATAAATTCTTCCCCGAAAAAAATCGCTTTTGCTTCGGATATTTGCGCGCATTTTTTTATTTTTTCCGCAAAAAATCTAAAATTTACGGGAACCGCCAACGCGCCTGATTTTAATATTCCAAAATATATCGGAAGCCATTCCATAGAGTTTGTCATAAGTTGTATGACCTTATCCGATTTTTTTATCCCTATTGAATCAAGAGCGTTTGCCGTTTTATTTGATTGTTTATTAAATTGTTTCCATGTAATTTCGCGACGATTATCTATTGCGGGCTCAAGCTCTACAAGAGCGGTTTTATCGCCGTATTTTTTGGAGTTTTCAATTAATATTTCGGTAATTATCATAATAAATTATCTACTATTTCTTTTGCTTTTATTTTTGCTTCCGAATTCGTGTCGTAAGATGCCGTTGAATTTAAATCAGCCTCTATTAATTGATTATCGTAAGGGATAAACCCTAAAAATTTAAAACCTGCAAGCCGGTTTTTTAAAAACTCTTCATCTTTTTGATTTCTTATTTTGTTTCCCACTATTGCAATATTTTTAAGAGATATTTCGGATGCAAGTTTTGTTATATTTAAAGCGGTTTCTATGCTTCTTTGCCCGGGCTCCACAACTATTATAAGTCTATCCACTCCGGTTGCGGTAGCTCTGCCCAAATGCTCTATTCCCGCCTCCATGTCCATTAATACAAATTCGTTTCTTAAAAGAACAACATGCATTACAAGGGCTTTTAATAATGTGCTTTCAGGACAAATACAGCCGGAGCCTCCTTTTTTTACGCCTCCGAGTTTCATAAGCTTTATATTGCCCAATTTAACGGATAAGGAATCCGGCAGGTCGTCGACTTTAGGGTTTAAACTAAAAAAACCGCCTATTGTTCCGGCTTTTGCGCCTGTTCTTTCAAAAATAAGCTCTTTCATTTTAGCTATCGGAGTTATTTTATCCGCGTTTTCAATTCCTATTGCAGAGGCAAGATTTGCGTCCGGATCCGCGTCTATTGCCAAAACTTTTTTTCCTTCTGCATTTAATATTCTTATCATAAGAGCGGATAAGGTGGTTTTGCCTACTCCGCCTTTGCCTGTAACCGCTATTTTCATTTTAATTTTCCTTTGAAATCTTTATTTTTTATTGTAAGTTACGATAAAACGGTTTTGTTAAAAAAACCTCTATATTGCAAAAAAATAGTTTTGCAAAGGGTAAATTACGTAATTAAAAAAATTTTCGGGTAAATTTTGTTTTCTCGGTTATTTTAACTGTAATTCGAGCGTCTGATATGATAGGGTATCGCTATACATAAAAACGCATACCGCGTTTTTATGTATAATAGTTTAATAACTTTGATTAATAAAATAGAAAAGGCAATTTTCGCTTTAGCGGATATAAAAAAGCGGAAAATAAATATATAAACATGACGAACAAAAAACCTATAATTCTAGCGCCCGCCGGATGCAAGGCGTCCTTTTTTGCGGCGTTGGCTGCGGATGCGGACGGAATTTACTGCGGACTTAAAGAATTTTCCGCAAGAATGAAAGCCGACAATTTTACGCTCGAAGAGCTCGCTTCTTTGGCGAATTTTGCTCGCGAAAAAGAAAAAAAAATATTTATTGCAATAAATTCTTTATTAAAAGAATCGGAAACAGAGTATGCAGGCAAAATAATTCAAGCCCTTAAAAAACATATAAAACCGGACGCGTTAATTATTCAGGACGCGGGTTTTATACGGCTTGCAAAGCAGGCGGGGTTTTTAGGGGAAATTCATTTATCCACGCTTGCAAACGTTTCTTTTGCGGAAGCGTTAAAAACCGTAAAAAATTTGGGAATTAAAACGGTTGTTTTGCCGAGAGAATTTGACGTAGACGAAATAAAATCTATTGCAAATGCGGCTCCTTCCGGCGTTGATTTGGAAATTTTTATTCACGGCGCATTATGCTACGGAGTTTCCGGCAGATGTTACTGGAGCAGTTTTTTGGGAGGCAAAAGCGGGCTTCGCGGAATGTGCGTTCAGCCTTGCAGACGCTTTTATAATTATGAAGAAGAAAAAGAACGGTTTTTCTCCTGCAAAGATTTATGTCTGGATTTTTTAACAAAAGTTTTGCTTCCCATAAAAAATATTAGCGCTTGGAAGATAGAAGGAAGAAAAAAAGGACCTCATTATGTTTATAATACGGTTAAAGGCTATAAATTATTAAGAGATTACGGAACGGATAATTTAGCGAAAAAAGAGGCTTTTAATCTTTTAACCCATGCTTTGGGAAGGCAAAGAACCCATTATAATTTTTTGCCGCAACGCAAGTTTAACCCAACCGATTTAGAAGGAGATACAGCGTCTGGCATGCTTATAGGAAAAATAAAAAAACAGAGCGGAAAGTTTTTTTTCAACTCCGAAGAAGCGCTTTTAAAGCGGGATATTTTGCGTATAGGATACGAAGATCAAAAAGGGCATAGAGTATTAAAAATAAAAAGAAATATTCCGAAAAGAGGACGTTTTTACATACCGCCGGAAAAAGAATTATACAATCTAAACGGTTTTTCCGTATTTCTTATAGATAGAATGGAAACAGAGCTGGAAGATAAAATAGAAAAACTTCGATTACAGCTTAAAGAACCGAGCGTTAAAATTGCGGAACCTTATTTTAAAAGAAATAAACTTTCTTATGTTTATAAAAGAAAAACGCCGGTTAAAAATTTATATATTTACGAAAACATCCCGAATACAATTCTTCCGGATACCGCGACGAACTTAACTTATAAAAATTTAACCGGCATTTCGGATAAAAAAGCCTCCTTTATATATTGGAATCTGCCTTGCATAATATGGCGGGCAAACGAAGAGGATATAAAAAAAAATATAAACGCCGCCGTAAAAAAAGGATGCCGTAATTTTATTATTAATTCTTTATGGCAAATATCTTTATTTAAAAATCCAAAACAATTAAATATTATAGCCGGCGTTTTTTGCAACATTGCAAATATTGACGCCGTTATATTTGCGCGAGATTTGGGAGTAAAAAAGGTTGTTATAAGCCCGGAACTATCAAAAGACGATTATCTTAATATGCCGAACAAAAGTCCGCTTCCTTTGGGAATTGTAACAAACGGGCTTTTTCCATTGTCTGTTTCAAGAGTTATTCCGAACGATATTGAGGAGAATACCCTTTTTACAAGCCCAAAAGGGGAAGGCGGATTTATAAAAAAATCCGGCTATGATTATAAAGTATATCCGGATTGGAAGCTCGATCTAAGCGATAAAAAAACGACTCTTGAAAAAGCCGGATACGATTTTTTTGTTCATTTAAAAGATGCCGCTCCAGAAGGCGTTAATATGAAAAAAAGAGCGGGGCTTTGGAATTGGAACGTAGGGCTTCAATAGCGGCTTAAACGATTAAAAAAAGAAAGGAGCATTATAATGATTGCAAGAGTTTGGCATGGACGAACAAAAATTGAAGACTATGAAGATTATACTATCTTTATGAAAAATAGGGCGACGCAGGATTACAAAAAAACGGAAGGTTTTATAAAGTTACTATTTTTAAGAAACATCGTTGGAAATACAGGGCATTTTACCTTAATCACATTTTGGGAAAGCCTTGAAGTCATAAAAAATTTTGCGGGAAAAAATTTTGAAAAAGCAAAATATTATCCTGAAGATGAAAAATTTTTATTGGAGTTTGAAGAAAAAGCGCTTCATTACGAAGTTTTTGCGGACATCCCTTAACCGCTACGCCGAAAAGGCTTTAAATCCCGGTATTGGCAACTAAAATCCTCAAAAACTATACAGTAAATAGTCGATAATGAAAAACCTGCATTTTAAGCGTAAACGGTTTTGCCAATATCTATTATTTATCGCTTTTTATTAAGGGATTTCGACGAGCAAAGCGAGGAGAAATCCCTTAATTATTGCCTTTTACTCTTATCCTTTGAACCTTTATACAAATCTAACCATTCTTGTTGTGATTAAAAACCTTTTTTTAATAATGGGGATTTTATCTTAATATTTGCAAAAAAATATTAAAATCAGTATTAATCCCTTGAAAACATATTACCTTATTTGTCTTAGAATTTATAATAATTATAATATGTATTATACTTTTTCAGTATTGACTAAATATGTTTTGATTTATCGTATTTAAATCCCAGCATTGGTAACTAAAACTA
>JAFDMD010000054.1 GCA_019306185.1 Deltaproteobacteria bacterium | reverse complement strand
GTTGTATTTGTGTATAAAATTATGAACTAACGAAAGTATAATTGACACAAAACAAATTTATTATCAATATAAGAAAGAGGATTACGGCGGATATTTTGAAAATTAAATCGGGGATATTTATGCTCCTTCCCTTTTATAAAGGGAAGGAGCGTTTTTTAATAATTAAAAATGATATTGTAATCCGGTTCCAAGCGCATATGTTCTTCTGCTAAGTTCGTCTCCGCCTGAAGTTGTTTCAGTATTATAAAAGGTTGCGGCGCCTCCGAAGTTCAAAGTTACGTTATCGTTTAATTTATAATCCAAACCAAGTCCTAACGTACTGGAAACCAAAGAAGGTTTGAATTTGGATGTGGTGTCTATATCGGCTCTCGGGTTGCTATACAGATAACCGGCATAATATTTCAATTTACTGTTTACAGGCTCCCATGTTCCGCCGAGAGACGCTTCATAGCCGTCGCCAAAGCTTTCTTGTCTATTGTCAACGCTGCCAACCGCAAAGATATCGTCCCATATTACTCCGAAATCGCTTTGCAAATAGTATGTAAGGTTGGTTTTTAATTCAAAGTTTCCGTTATCCGTAAAGAAGTTTCTTTTTGCGCCGAGAACAAAAACCGCAGGCAAATCTTCCCGAACGTCATCTTTTCTTATCATAGTCTCTATTGCTGGGGAATTGGTCTCTATGTCGGAACTCCAGTCCAATCTAACCGGTCCCGTAAAGTTTGCCGCAAAATCCCATAATTTGTTCGGTTTGTAATGTATAGATGCAAACCCTGTCATCCCTGACGCATCTTGGTCCATATTTAAGTTTATAAGTTGCGGCGAGATAAAGGTATTTGTATGCCCTATCGTAGCCTCTATTGATTTTGTGCCGAATACCTGCATAATTCCGGCGGCAATGCCTATGTTGTCGCTCGCCTTATATACTATGCCGGCTTTTAAAGCATGATATACCGCTTCAACAATTATATTTTGCTGCGTTATTGCGCCTCCGCCGACTGACGGCGCAGTAAAATTCGCGCCTATTGCTTGAGTTAGGGCGTTCCCTTCCTCAAAATCCAGTTCTCCGCCGCCCGCTACAATATAGTATGCTCCGGTAAAAGATAGGTTGTCGCTGTATCTGTAATGAACCGACAAATCCGGAACTAATGAAACGCCCTCTGCGCATCCGGCGGGGTTGCCGGAGCAATAATCTTTAAAAATCGTCTGAATTCCGACGGCAATAGAATTTCTCTCTTCAAAAGCCATGCCCGCCGGATTATATATTACGTCCGGATCTATGGATGAAGACATATCTCTGAAATATCTTGCCGTATGATTTGAGTTGTTAAT
Source organism: Deltaproteobacteria bacterium (assembly GCA_019306185.1). GTDB lineage: Bacteria > Desulfobacterota > Desulfobacteria > Desulfobacterales > JAFDMD01 > JAFDMD01. The sequence goes on along the minus strand of JAFDMD010000054.1, from coordinate 13,503 downwards.
CTCGCTGCCAGCCCAACAGTTGAAGGAAAACAGAACAATGGATAATAATAAAACCCGCATAAATATTTTCATCATTTTTACTCCTTATATTTTTTAATCCCTATATTTTTTAAATAGTTCCCGTATCAAAAATCCTTTTTTTTTCTATGGGAGCCACATTAACTATCTATCTTGTTTCGCGTCCTAATTCTATAAGTTTATCTAAAAGTTCGCCGAACTCGATGCCCGCGGCTTTTGCAGAAATAGGCAAAAGGCTTGTAGGCGTCATTCCGGGAATAGTATTTGTTTCTAAAACAAACAACAGGTTATCTTTTAATATCATATCGGTTCTGCTGTATCCGCGGCAGTTTAAAATTCTATGAGCCTTTTTTGCCAATTCCGCCGTCTGCATAGCAATATTTTCATCGATAGGGGCGGGGCATATTTCATTTGTAGCGCCCGGAACATATTTTGCTTCATAATCGAAAAAGGCATATTTTTTATCCGGAATTATTTGTATGATAGGAAATGTTTCAAGCTTTGTATTGCCGATAACTCCGCAGGTAAGTTCGACGCCGTCGATATATTTTTCGATAATTATTTCATTATCAAAATTAAAAGCGCTTTTAAGCCCTTTATCAAAATCCTCTTTATTTTTAACTACCGATATGCCTACGCTTGAACCGCAGGAAACAGGTTTGATAATTAACGGAAGTCCGAATTTTTCAATACATTGTTCGGAAGAACTTTTTTGAGAAGAGTTTAAAAGAATATACGGAGGAACTAAAATGCTATCATGTTCGTAAAGCCGCTTGGAAACTATTTTATTCATAGCCAAAGCGCTTCCTAAAATGCCGGAGCCCTGATAAGGAATTTTAAGAAGATCAAGCAAGCCCTGTACGCTGCCGTCTTCCCCTAACTCGCCATGCATTATTATCAAGGCAAAATCAATGTCCGCGGCGACTTTTATTAGTTTATCCAAATCAAAAGCCGGATCGTAATTGATTACGTTATATTTTGTCTTATCCAAAGCGGCAAAAACTTGCTTGCCGCTGTTTAAAGATACTTCCCGTTCCGGCGAATCGCCGCCGGATAATAATGCAATATTAATTTTATTCATAAGCGTTAAATAAATTTGGTGGCGATGCAGGGAATTGAACCCCGGACACTACGGATATGAGCCGTATGCTCTAACCACCTGAGCTACATCGCCATAAGAAATTAATTGGTTGCCTGCGCTGCTTGTCTCATCTTTTTTACAACTATATCGAATTTGTCCGGATTTTCGGGAAAATCGAAAAAGACCGCCATAAACTCAATAAGTTCGTCCGGTTTGATTTCCGTTTTATTTTGCGGATTATTTAAAGCTTCGTTTATTTGACTAACGCCGTATGTTTGAAGCCCTTTTTGTGAAATCATATTTCCGCAAAAAACATCCTTTGTTTTTAATATGGTATTATCTGCGGCATAAAGATTGGCGGTTACCAGTATGGAAGTTATAGAATCGGTAGAATTATTCTTTGCTTTGCCGGTAATAACAAAAAGCTTTCCGAGTTTTTCGTTATCTACAATATCCGCCTTCATATCCAATATGCTTACATAAGACTCGTTATCTACTTTAGCTTTCTGGCGTTTGTTTGATATATTTTCCTCTTTGTCAACAGCTTTCCCGCTAAATGAAACCCCTTTTAAAAACGGAATATTGACCCCCGATAATTCCAAAACAACGGCGGCTCCCAAAAGCGCCAATATAAGAATAACGGCGATTGTTCCGTAACCTATTTTCTTATCTTTTTTATCGTCTGTAAATTCTTCGTACGATAATAACAGATCAGCCTCAATATCGTCAAAATTATCTTCGACTGGTTCCTGCCTTATTGTAAAGATAGCTCCGCAAACAGAACATTGAGCTTTTGAACCTTCTGCGTCTATAAGACTTTCGTCAACATTAAATCTTGTTTGACATTCCTCGCATGTTACAATCATAAATCTCACAAATTATAATTTATAATTTAAGATCATATATATCAGGAAGACATCTGTATTTTTCCGCATAATCAAGCCCGTATCCGACCAAAAAACCCTCTGATACATAATGTCCGTAATAATCAAGTTCTATCCCGATTTTACGGTACCCTCTTTTATCAAGCAAAGCGCATGTTTTAATTGAATTCGGATTTTTAGAATTCATATAATCAATAAGATAAGAAAGAGTAACTCCGGTATCGGCTACATCTTCAACAATAATTACGTCTCTGTTTTTTATATCGACTTCAATATCTTTGGTAAGCTTTACTTCGCCGGACGATACGCTTTTATTGCCGTAGCTGGAAGTTCTGATAAAATCAAGCTCCGCCGGAATCGTCAAATATCGGACAATATCCGATAGAAAGATAAAAGAACCTTTTAAAATACCTACGAAAACAGGATTTTTACCTTTATAATCATCCGAAATTCTTTTAGCCATATCGGCTACTATCTTCTGAATTTCATCCTTTGAAAGATATAAAATAAGTTGCGACATAATAAATATTTAACGCTTTTTAATTAATCTTAAAATATTTTCGAATAACATCATCCGAATTGAGAAGCAAATACTTCTAAAGTATCTATTTGTCAATCGGTTAATTGATTTTACCGCAAAAAAGCCTTTTCGCATGATTGTTAAAGCCCCGTATCCGCCAAACTTTGAATTAAGGTTTTTTGCTCGTCAGTAAGCGATTTAGGAGTATTAATAATAACCCGAACATACAAATCGCCTCTTTTGTTACCGTTTGTATTTGGCAGACCCAACCCTGCGAGTCTTAACTTTGTTTTATGTTTTATTCCCGCGGGGATTTTTAACGTTACATCTTTGGGGGCCAACGTAGGAACCGATATTTTGGCTCCGAGTAAAGCCTCCGTAAGCTTAATCTCTTTATCAAATGTCATATCATAACCGTTTACGGCATATTCGGAATTTTTAACCAAAGCAGAGCGAATATAAAGATCTCCTGCTCCGCCGCCGAAACTCCCTGGTTTTCCTTTGCCTGCAAGCCTGATTTTTTTGCCTTCGATCATGCCTTTCGGTATTTTTAAAGATATTTTTTTCTGTTTTCCTTCATTATTCGGCAAAGATATAATCTTTTCGCACCCTGTCGCGACCTCTTTTATAGTAAGCGGAATTTCATAAATCAGATCCTCTCCTTTTAACGGACGTCTTCTTGCGCCCGCATACCCGCCGAAATGAGGAGCGCCTCCTCCGAAAGAAAATTTTGCGCCTCTTCCGGGACCGCCTGCAAATCTGTTTCCGAAGTTAAAACCGAATTCTTTTAAAATATCGGACAGATCGGCTCCTTTAAATATATCTTCTTGAGAATACTTTTTATGAAAATCCGAGGAGCCGAAGGTGTCATACTGTTTTCGTTTTTCTTTATTGCTTAATACCGCATAAGCTTCGCTTACCCGCTTAAATTTATCTTCCGCCTCTTTATTCCCTTTTGTATGATCCGGATGATACTTCATAGCAAGCTTTCTATAAGCTTTTTTTATTTCGGCTTCGGTCGCCGTTTTATCTATATTGAGTATTTTATAATAATCCATTATATTAACCTGCCTTATAATTATATATGTTTCGGAGATAAAATAAATCGAATAAAAATTATGTCAACAACTTTGACATATAATTATTTTTAATTAAATTATAAAAAAATAAAATAAAAGCAAAAAAACAGAGGCTAAATCGGCGAAAAAAATTGTATAAGCGCTTATCCGATTAAGCGCTTGACTAAAAATTTTCAATAAAACGCTTTGCCGATTTTTATTTTAATTTATAAACGTAACAAGATTAAGTATATGAAAAAAATAAAAGCTATAGTACTCGCGGGGTACGGTTTAAACTGCGACGAAGAAACCGCTTACGCTTTTAAGCTTGCCGGAGCCTCCGCAGATAAAGTACATATAAATTCCATTATTAAAAGAAAAAAGCTGTTGAAAAATTATCAGATACTATCCCTTCCCGGAGGTTTTTCTTGGGGAGACGAACATGGCGCGGGAGTATTGGAGGCGTTAAAGCTTAAAACCGAACTAAAAGATTCTCTTTGGCGCTTTATAGAGGACAAAAAACTTATATTAGGGATTTGCAACGGATTTCAAACTTTGATCAATTTAGGTCTTTTGCCCGGATATTTTGAAGATAATCATAATAAAAACGACTGTTTTTTTTCGGAGAGAAAAAAAGAGAATGTCAAGCAAAATAAACGCTCCGCAGCGCTTATTACAAACGAATGCGGGACATTTATCGATAAATGGGTACGGTTAAAGGTTAATAAAAATTCCAATTGCGTTTTTACAAATCAAATATCGAAAATAGAACTTCCGGCAAGACATTCCGAGGGGAAATTTTTTGCTCCGGACGATATAATAAAAAAGCTTATAAATAATAATAGAGTCGTTATCAGATATGCGGATTCTTTTTTTAAACCCGCAAACGGCAATCCTCTTTATAACCCGAACGGTTCCCTTTACGATATAGCCGGAATATGCGACGCTACAGGCAGGATATTCGGACTTATGCCACATCCGGAAAGCTACTCCGATTTTATGCGCCACCCTAACTGGACGCTTACAAATCGGATGTTATCTCAAAAATCGAACATATTAAACCAATACAAAAAAATCGGGCTGACAATCTTTGAAAACGCCGTAAAATATTTTTTATGACCTTTTTTTAAAAATCTCGCTCCGCAATGCCAAAGCAGAATATACAACGCCGGCAATTATAATAATAACGGGTCCCGTTGATAAATTATATACATAGCTTACCCAAATGCCGATAAAAATAAATGCGGCGCAAAATAATACGGCAAGAGGCATAATATGCGAAATTTTTTTGCCGAATTCTCTCGCGCAACAAGCCGGCAGCGTTAACAAAGCTATAACCATCAAAATTCCCACTATTCTAATCATAAGGATAATAGTAAGAGCGGTAAGCGATAACAGCAATATATAAAATATTTTTGTATTTACGCCTCTTAATTTGGCAAACTCTTCGTCAAAAGTAACGGCAAGCAGTTTATTATAAAATAAAAAAGAAATAAAAAGCGTCAAAACGTCTATTCCGGCTATTAAAAAAATATCCTGCTCGGAAATAAGGAGTATATCGCCGAAAAGATAGCTTGTTATATCAAAATATCCGGGAGTTAAATCTATAAAAATAAGCCCGCCCGCCATGCCTATAACCCAAACCGCAGATATAACCGCTTCCTCTTTATCTTTTGCATAAATACTTACAAAACCTACTATAACCGCAGATATAACCGCAGATATAACCGCTCCGTAAAAAGGGGTAAGCCATAGCATATTAAATTTATACTGTAAAAAAAGACTCGCTCCTATCCCGCATAAAACGGAATGAGATATAGCGCCTGCGAGATAAGCGATCTTGCGGGCGGCAACATAAGTTCCTATAATCCCGAAAGCAATGGAAGCAAGCGCCCCGGCATAAAGGGAGAGTCTGATAAATTGATTATCCGGCTCAAATAATATATTGAAAAACTCCGTCATAAAAACTATTTTGCCATACTAAAGGTTGTCATTATTCAATTTTCCCTCCTCTTGCTTCTTGATATTACAAGCGTTTGTCGTAATCGGAAAGTCCGTTTCTCATAGCAAAAAAAGAGTTTACCTTATTATCTGTTTATAGCCTATTCATTACAGTTATAAAAATTTCGTTTATTATTCATTGATTAAAAAAAACATCTCTAAAACATTAATATTAAAGCTGCAATTAAAAAATAGATTTAACCTCTTTTTTATATTGCCATACAATAGCGCTTTCTATTATCAATATCTTATATTACAAAACCTATTATTATTAAAACAAATAGAAAATTTCTCTCTTATATAGCGTATAGTACATACTTTTTTTCTCACAACGTAAACAAGCTATAATAGGAAAAAAATAAAACGGGGCTAACCAACTTAAAAAATAAAATATTACCAAAAATAGAAAGGGAGAGAAAAAAAGACGATTTTAAGAGAATTTGGAAGCATTTCGAAGAACGCCAATTGTTAATATCCTGTTGATAACTTCAAATGCGTCTAAAATTTTTAACAATATCGGATATATTACCCAAATCCTTATTATGTAAGAGATAAAGCTCTTTTTATAATTATTATGTTGTAATTACAATTAGTTATTCTGCCTGTCTATAAGAGCAACATATTTAGCACAAATCAAAATCTATCGGGTTTGACATATAAGAGCCGATTTTATAAAAAACTGACGTCTTTTGAAAAACAGAACGTTAAATTCTATTTTAAATTTAAAAACCTTTAAAATACAGAGACAATCGCTTTAAACCGCATTAAATACTAATTTTGGAATAAATATATTTTCATATGAATAATATTTGGAATAAAATAAAGAATTCGATTAAAAAGAAAGCTCCCGCCCATATTTTTAAAATGTGGCTGGAACCAATTCGGTTCGTAGAATATAACAACGGGAAACTTATCCTTTCATGCCCTAATTCCTTTACAAAAAAAACAGTCAAACAAAGATTCGAAGCCCTTATAATTAAAGAGTGGGAAAAATTGACGGGCTATCCTACAACCATTACTTTTAAAATCAAACAATCTAATGACACAAAAGCTCCGAAAAAAACCGTATTAAATCAGAAACAGCTGCCTGATATTTATTTAAGGCTTTACGGAGGACGTCCTTTAAGAAAAAATTTTACTTTTGACAACTTTATAGTAGGAAATAATAACGACTTCGCCTATTCCGCTTCTCTTTCGCTCGCCTCTAAAGAGAATAACTCGCAAAACTCCCTTTTGCTTTTATCCAAAACCGGAATGGGTAAAAGTCATCTTTCGCAGGCAATAGGGCGACATATTTTAACCAGTTTTAGCAATAAACAAGTTTGTTACTTAACAGCGGAAGATTTTACCAACGAAATGGTAACCGCAATTCAAACCAATTGTTTGGATAAATTTAAAGATAAATACAGAAAACATTGCGATGTTCTTTTAATAGAAGATATAGATTTTTTCAGCGGCAAAAAAAGATCTCAGCAAGAATTAAGCCTTGTATTGGACTCCCTTTTTGATTCCGACAAAAAAATCATCTTTACAAGTCAATATCTTCCCGCCGAAATACCTAAACTTGACGACGGATTAAGTTCTCGCCTTACCTGCGGAATAATATCCAACATCTCGAAGCCGGACTTTAAAACCCGTTTGAAAATATTGAAAAAAAAGACTGAAATTCATAATTACGATAAAATACCCAAACAGGTTATAGAATATCTTGCGGGCGAGCTTACCGGAAACGTAAGACAGCTTGAAAGCGGGCTTCTCGGAGTTATAACCAAAGCCTCGCTTCTCGGATTGAATATAGATATACCGCTTGCCAAAGAGGTTATAGACAATATAGTAGGACAGTATAAAGTAATAACATTAGACTATATTAAAAAAGAGGTTTGCAAACATTACGGAATACTTCCGGAAGATATAACCTCAAAGTCTCGCAAACAACCAATAGTTCGCCCAAGACAAGTAGCTATGTATCTTGCAAGAAAATATACGGATCAGCCCCTTGCGGCAATAGGAAATAGTTTTAACAGGTATCATGCGACGGTACTTCATGCTATAAACGAAATAGAAAAAGGAATTCGCCATGATCCAACTATACGAGGTCAAATCGATTACTTCCGCAATAAACTTGCTTCCCCGAGCATTTAACCTTTTATAGGCGCAAGAGTGAACAAAACAGAGGCAAATAAACTTTTATCATTAAAAATTCCTCCTCAAAATCAGGAAGCCGAAGAATCTTTACTCGGCGCGATACTAATAGACAACGAAAACCTGCTTGACATACTTGAAGTTTTAACCCCCGAAGATTTTTATAAATCCGCTCATGGAATAATATTTTCGGCAATAACCGAACTTTTTAACGAAGACGAGCCGGTCGATCTTATTACCTTATCCAATAAACTAAGAGAAAAAGGGGAATTTGAAAAAGCGGGCGGAGCCTTTTTTTTAGCAAAACTCACCGATACGGTGCCTTTACCCTCAAATTCCAAACATTATGCAAAAATAGTTCGAGAAAAGGCTACTTTACGCAGACTAATAGAAAAAGCCGCGCATATAACAAAGCTTTGCTACCAAGACGACGGCAACGTAAGCGATGTAATAGACTTTGCCGAAAATGCAATATTTGAAATTTCGGAAAACAAAACAAGCCCCGGTTTTTTCCGCATATCAAATATAGTGCAAGACGCTATAGACGTAATAGAAGAAAGACAATTAAATAAAGCTCTTGTAACCGGAGTGGAAACCGGATTTTCCAAATTCGACGAAATGACCGCAGGATTGCAAAAATCCGATTTTATAATCATAGCAGGAAGACCAAGCATGGGAAAAACCGCTTTAGGAATGAACATAGCAAGAAACGCCGCTGTTAATAACAACATTCCTGTAGCCATATTCTCTTTGGAAATGTCAAAAGAACAGCTTGCAATGCGTCTGTTATGCTCCGAAGCAAGAATAGATTCCTCTAAAATAAGAAGCGGCTTTTTAAGCAAAGAGGACTTTTCAAAAATTACCGACGCCGCCGGCGTTTTAAGCGAAGCCCCCATATACATAGACGATTCGCCCAGAACATCGGCTATGGAAATAAGAACAAAAGCAAGACGCCTTAAAATGGAAAAAGATCTTGGAATGGTAGTAATAGATTACGTACAGCTTATGAAAACAAGAAGCGATATTGAAAGAAGAGACCTCGAAATATCCGATATATCCAGATCTTTAAAAATACTGGCAAAAGAGCTTGACATTCCGGTTGTAGCCCTTTCCCAGCTCAATAGAAAGTTGGAAGAAAGACAGGATAAAAGACCCGTATTATCCGATTTAAGAGAATCCGGCGCATTAGAGCAGGACGCCGATGTTGTTACTTTTATATATAGAGACGAAGTATATAATAAATCGGAAGACAATCCAAACATAGGCAAAGCCGAAATACTAATAAGAAAACAGAGAAACGGACCTATCGGAGTAGTTCCCCTTACATTTTTATCAAGCTGCACCCGCTTTGAAAATGCGGCGCAGGAATATTAAGTATAAATAAAGATATAAAGCAAATCTTAAAAAACGACTTTTCAGTATTGAACAAACCTTTATTTTGAGTTAGAATCCATCCGTAAAAGAAGCAAAAAAAGCCTTTTCAACTAAATTGCGGATAATAAAAAAAAAAACTTCGTTCTTTTCGGATAGATATAAACATATAAAAAGGAGATATTAAAATGACAAACCCTTACCTATACTTAAAAAAAACATTTATACTTCTATGTTTGCTCTTACTTATAACCGCCTGCACATATAAAGATAGAGTTCAGCCCATAGCCTTATCCGACATGTCCGTTATAAACGGACTTCATATTTCGGCAATATCTTACGAAGACATTAAAAAAGCGCAAGAAACATTCGGATTCAATATAAGAAAAGCCGGTCTTCTGCCTGTGGGCATTTCATTTGAAAACCAAGGAGCAAATAATATAAAAATAATTCCGGATCAAACCTTCGTAATAGATAATAAAAATCAGGCTTGGCCAGTAAACGCGCCTAAAAGAACTGCGGAAAGAATAGAAAAATATGTAGATATAGGCGAAACCGCGGCGGGAACGGCTAAACCGGCTCTTCTTATGGGCGCGGCAGGCGCGGTTACGGGGCTTGCAATAGGAATAATCACCGGCGAAGACATAGGCGAAGCCGTAGGAAAAGGCGCCGCCATAGGAGCGGCTGCCGGAGCAATAAGCGGCGGAGTTAAAGGATACATGAAAACAAAAGGAAAAATAAAAGAGGATCTGGAAAATAAAAAATTGGAAAACAAAACAATACTGCCGAACCAAATCGGATACGGCATACTATTTTTTCCGGGATACAAAGAAGAAGCCGCTTCCGCTACAATGCTTAAACTTTCTTTATCTTTTGACGGACAAATAAAAACAATCGACATACCGATAACAAAATAAAAAAAAAGAGGAAAAAAGCCGCCTCAACCAAAACATTTAATAAAAAAAAGGATAATTATAAAAATAATACGGAGATTTCTCGCCTTGCTTCACAAAATGGAACTCTTATTTTTACCGAATATTTTTTTAGGCTTGTCATTGCAACGACTTGTATTTTTACGTTGGTATTTCGACGAGTAAGCGAGGAGAAATCCCTTAATTTAAAGCGATAAATAATAGATATTGGCAAAACCGTTTATGCTTAAAATAAAGGTTTTTCAGCATCGACTCAATAGAGAAAAGCCCGTTATTAAATTTTTTTTAATTAGAAAAAACAAATGATAAAAATTCGGATGCATAGCAAACTACGAAGTTATGCGCCGGAATTTAAATAGAGGAAACAATAACTATGACAAAAATAACGCCCGAAGAATCATATTCTTTTGACGATCTTCTTTTAATGCCACAATATTCAGGCATACTGCCAAACCAAGTTAATACCGCTACGAAGCTAACCAAAAACATCGCCTTAAACGTCCCGATAGTAAGCGCCGCTATGGATAGCGTAACCGAAGCGCCTACCGCCATTACTATGGCGCGCATGGGCGGAATCGGATTTATCCATAGAAACATCGGAGTAAAAAATCAGGCTTTGGAAGTTGATAAAGTTAAAAAATCAGAAAGCGGAATGATAGTAGATCCCATTACAATCGAACCGGACAAGCCGATTACAGAAGTTTTGGAACTTATGAAAAAATACAAAATATCAGGAGTTCCGGTAACCCAAAAAGATAAGCTTGTAGGCATAATTACCAATAGAGACCTTAGATTCGAAACTTCTATGGATAAAAAAGTGTCCGACGTTATGACGGCGGAAAACCTTGTTACCATAAAAGAAGGAATCAGTCTCGAAAACTCAAAAGCGCTTCTTCATAAACACAGAATAGAAAAACTGCTTGTAGTGGACGACAACGGCAAGCTTACAGGCATGATAACATTTAAGGATATAGAAAAAGTTAAAAAATATCCGAATGCGTGCAAAGATTCAAAAGGGAGATTAAGAGTGGGAGCCGCCGTAGGAGTAGGAGCCGGTATGGAAGAAAGAGCGGACGCTCTTGTAAAAGCCGGAGCGGACGTTTTGCTTATAGACACCTCGCACGGCCATACGGAAAACGTTTTAAAAGCTGTTATCAAGCTAAAAAGCGCATTTTCAAACATTGAAGTTATAGCCGGAAACGTAGCTTCGGAAAAAGGAGCCGAAGATCTTATTAAAGCCGGAGCAGACTGCGTTAAAATAGGAATAGGACCAGGTTCCATCTGCACTACAAGAATTGTAGCCGGAGTAGGAGTTCCGCAGGCTTCGGCTATTTTAAACTGCAAAGCAATATCCGATAAAACCGGAATCCCCTTAAATGCGGACGGCGGCATTAAGTATTCCGGAGACATTACAAAAGCTTTGGGAGCGGGCGCCCATACCGTTATGATAGGAAGCCTTTTTGCCGGAACCGAAGAGAGCCCGGGCGAGCTTATAATATATCAGGGCAGAAGCTATAAAGTTTACAGAGGAATGGGTTCCATAGAGGCTATGAACGCCGGAAGCAAAGACAGATATTATCAAACCGGAAAAGAAGAGGAAAAAAATAAATTAGTTCCGGAAGGCATAGTAGGAAGAGTTCCGTATAGGGGCAAACTTGCAGACAACATATATCAGCTTGTAGGCGGATTAAAAGCGGGCATGGGATACATAGGCGCAAAAACAATAGAAGAATTAAGAGAAAAAGCAAAATTTACAAAAATAAGCGCCGCCGGAATGCGAGAAAGCCATGTCCATAACGTAATAATAACAAAAGAAGCCCCTAATTATAGGACCGATTATTAGAAGCAAAAAAGCCTCGTTATTAAATAAAATTTCATCGGAAAAAAGAATATGGGAATTTCTCGCTTAACTCGAAATAACAAGCTTTTTATTTTTGTTTGTCATTTCGACGAGCGTAGAGAGGAGAAATCCCTTAATTATCCGGAATGCAATAAATCTTGCAAGTTAGGTTAAGCTATCGGAACGTAACAAAACAAATAGATAAAATAAAAAATTAGGGAACATGCAAAACAAAAACAAAAAAATCCCATTTGTTCATCTCCATACCCATACGGACTACAGCCTGTTAGACGGAGCTATACGAATAGATTCAATGCTTAAAAAAGCTTCCGAATTCAACATGAAACATGTAGCTATAACAGATCATGGCGTTATGTTCGGGGTTTTGGATTTTTATAAACAAGCCCAAAAAGCCGGCATAAATCCGGTAATAGGATGCGAAGCCTACATTGCCGCCGGAAAAATGGAGAATAAAACCCCGGCAGATAAAAAATCGTTTCACCTTATTCTACTTGCCAAAAACAATCAAGGGTATAAAAACCTTTGCAAACTCTCTTCGATCGCTCATCTCAAAGGCTTCTATTACAAGCCCAGAATAGACAAAGAAATATTAAGCGAACATGCCGAAGGCATAATAGCCCTTTCCGCATGCCTTAAAGGAGAAATACCCTCAAAACTTGCGCAAGGCGACATTGAAGCCGCGGACGAAATTGCAAAATTCTATTTAAAAACCTTTAAAGAGGATAATTTTTTTCTCGAAGTTCAACACAACGGCATACCAATACAGGAAAAAATAAACGCCGCTTTATTCGAGATGAGCAAAAGATTATCAATACCAATAGTCGCTACAAACGACTGCCATTATCTTGCCAAAGAAGACGTTCGGGCGCACGACGCCCTTTTATGCATTCAAACAGGGAAAAAAGTAAGCGATACCGCAAGATTAAAATTCAATACGGACCAACTTTATTTTAAATCTCCGGTAGAAATGGAAGAATATTTTACGGATACTCCGCAAGTTTTGGCAAACACCGTCAAAATCGCGCAAAGATGCGAAGTTGATCTTAGCTTTAAAAAATACCATTTTCCGCAATTTGAAACAAAAGAAAAAAATAAAAGTATAGAAGAAATATTTGAAAAAAAAGTTAAAAAAGGACTTGAAAAAAGAAAAACGCAAATAAAAAGCATAAACAAAGACATAGCCGTTTATGACAAAAGACTTGATTATGAAATATCGGTTATTAAAAAAATGGGTTTTTGTGGATACTTTTTAATAGTTGCCGATATTATAAAATATGCAAAAAAGAATAACATACCCGTAGGACCAGGCAGGGGCTCCGCCGCCGGAAGCCTTGTTGCATATTCTTTGGGAATTACAGGATTAGATCCCCTTGAATACGGCTTAATATTCGAACGTTTTTTAAATCCCGCAAGAATAAGCATGCCGGATATAGATATAGATTTTTGCATAGAAGGCAGAGAAAATGTATTTAAATATGTGGTAAATAAATACGGCGGCGAAGATTATGTAGCTCAAATAAGCGCCTTCGGAAGATTAAAAGCAAAAGCGGTTATAAGAGACGTAGGACGAGTTTTAGACATACCTCTTAATCAAGTGGACTCCATAGCGAAACAAATTCCGGACACCCTCAACAT
>JAFDMD010000164.1 GCA_019306185.1 Deltaproteobacteria bacterium | reverse complement strand
CCCCACATGCCTGGAGCTACCCACTGATTCTTCTGCGGGTAGCTATACTCATCCGTGGCATAAATATAAATGCCTCCGATGTCATCCTCCATCTCGTACTGTACCTGCCGCGGCAGATAATTTTCATTTTCATATACGGAATTGTAAAGCTCGCCTTGTATTTCAATTTTTCCGTTGCCTCTAATAACAAAATTTTCCGCAGTTGCAGCGGCATTTCCAAGCATGCGGACTCCAACTCCGTTTTCCGTAGATAATATCCTGATACCGCCTGCATATAATCCGCCTAAAACGGTTGAATCTATGGCGTATTCAGGGGCTTTGCCGCCTCGTTCCATAGGCGCTACCGGCGTCTCGCCAACGTATTCGTTAAGGAAACCTAACCTCTCCGCGTTTGGGCCCACCCCGCCAGCAGCAGTATGAAATTTGCTCATCCACCCAGTCTTATAACTGTAAAGCACATCATTTGCTCCCGCGATAATAGATATATAATCGCCTGCGTTGACCTGCCCGTCTATTTTTACGGAACGGGCAAGCAGCTTCAAAATATGCGTTTCGCTTGCATTTATTCCTTTATCCTCTATTAATATATCCCCTTCCGAAACCTTAAAACCGTTTAACATGCCTCCATCTTGGTTATCGGGCAGCCCTTCGGAAAAGTCATATGGCCAGTACATATACCAATACGCCAAGGCGATAAGTTCTTCAGCATCACAACACAACGGTTCCAGTATATAATCAGCCGGTAAAGGTCCGAAACTTGGCCTTCCGGTAGATAAAACAACGGCGTTTGTATTTAAAAAGCCGCAGCCATTCGCGGTTATGCCGAAAGGATTTGAAATAATAACATCCGCTTTTCCGCCTAAAACTTCGGTAAAGCCTTCTAAACTGGTTCTGTGTTGACTTTTTACTTCGTTAAGTATAAATTTTGCCTCTTTATTTAAGTTCGGGTTTGCCATAATTTGTCCCGCAAGCTGGGATTGACGGACCATTATATCCTTATTGGCGTTGTTTAATATTAATCCTTCCGGACCAACATTGTATTCTGTAAATATGTTATGAGAAAGCCCTTGTTGGTTTGCGGTATTTATATCGACTACGGGAACCCCATTGTTAGCCGAATAAACCTTTGTGGCGCCGCTTTCGGGGGATACTACCAGATCGGCTGCCGCCGCATTCGCGATAATTAATAATGCCAAAAACATGATAGAAAATATTTGCCTATAATAAAAAATCTTTTTTTTCATAGCCTTGCCCTCCGCTCATTATCTTTTATTAAAATGCTTTGTATAAAAAAATTTGTTTGCCTCTGTATTCAAAAGTTTTAAAATTTTACGGTAATAGAAGCGTTTAATCGCGGCGATTCTTTATCTAATCCGGTTGGAGAGCTTATAGCTTTTCCCACGCTTAATTCGCCGTTTATATGTTTGCCGTTCAAACGAACGCCTCCCGCCATGCCCGCGAGGGTTCCGCCTAATACGTCCGGCAGATACTCTACTTTAGGATAAGAATCGAGATGCCCGAAATCTATGCCAAAAAAAGATTTTACAAGTATATCTGTTTTGGGAAGCGTAAAAAGATCCGTAGAAAATTCATTCCGCACATAATATCCTCTATCTCCGGATAGATTGCTTTGATCGAAACCCCACACGGTATAATAGCCGCCTATAAGTATATGTTCGGAGCCGTAAAGGGGTTCTATTGCATACTGGCCTGTAAGGAAACTGGTAAAATTTGCCTTGCCTCTATTAATGGGGATATTAAGAGAAGCCGTATAACGTATTTTGTCTCCTTGAGCATGAGGATAGGTTTCCGGCAAAAAATCCGGATCCTCTAATGCGTCAAGCGCCTTAATCCCGTCGCTATAACCTAATCCCAAATTAAAAGTGGCTCCGGAGCCAAATCTATATTCCCATTTTATATCGCTATCTAAAATAGTAAGTTCGCGACTTGCCACTTCCAAAAGCTGTTCCGCCAAATAGTTTTTGGAAACTTTATGATTTAAGGCGGCGGAAAGGGTTAATTTATTTTTCCTTCCGTTATAGGCAATCCAGTCAAGCTGAGTTCGCCACTGCTCCGACTTGCCGGAAGCTTTAAGCTCCCCGCCGGGCGGCGATATGGTTGTGGTATATTCGGAATGGCTGTAGGTTCCGGTAAAAAGCCAATACCCGAACGGAACGGAGTAAAAAAAGCTATCCGCTACCGAAGAGAATTTTTCTCTTTCTCCGGTAATGCTTTCGGTGTGGGAATAACTAAAAAAATCGTTTATACGAAACGGATTATCCGCGCTTATTGTCGCTGTCGCCTGCTCTCTGCTTATGCTGGGAGAGCCAAGATTGTTATATGATATTGATCCGTGAAGCGGAAAAGAGGGATTATTTGAAATTGTAATGACGCTGTCTCCGGGGCTAGTTCCTAACCCTACGTCCATTGTGACTTTATTTGATTCAAGGCGATTTAGTTGGACAAGCCCTTGTTCAATATCTCTTATATTTAACGGCTTTCCTTCCAACCCGGGAAACGCCCCTTTAATATTTATACTATGCTTATCATTATCTTTTAATATGATTTTTTCTAATTTTCCTTCTAATACTATAATCTCTAATTTTCCGGAATTTAGATCCTGATTTTTCAAATAAGGACGCGCCGCTATATACCCTTTGTCAAGATAAGCTTTTACAATTTTTCCAAGCAGCCGTTCTATATTTTTTGAGGTAAGGCAATGATTTATATAAGGCGCGGTCAGTTTTTCTTTAAAGCTTTTCGAAAGTAGGGAGGAGCCTACAAGCATTATTTCTTCAACCTTAATGCAGCTTTTTTTTTCTTCTAACATCTTCTGATCCGTCGCCGGTTGTTCTACGGCTTCTCGCTCTTTTTCTTCTTCATCTTCTTTTTCGCGCGGTTTTTGCGGTTGCGTCTGCTTAATGGTTTCTTGCTGTTCTCTTTGAATCTTTTCAAGCTCTCTTATTATCTGTTCTTGTTGAGGATCTTGAGCGTTTACAGGAAGACAATAAACTGCAAAAATCATAAGAAACGCCGCCGTAGAAAAAAATTTCATATCCTTATCCTTTCGTCATTACTCTTTTTAATATTTCAATATAGTTAATAATCAGGTTTATTTTACATTTTTATATTCATTGAAAAATCGCTTTACGCCGCGATTATCTAAACGAAAAACCTTGCGCTTGAAGTAAAAAGGTAATTTCCCGTATCATTTTATTTTAATACGACCTCGCTTAATAGTTTCGGCTCGGATAAAAATCCGTATTAAAATTAATTTTTCAATCTGATAAACCTATAGCTATGACTGTAACGCAATTTTTTTTAAGAAAAGTAAACTCGGATATGAGAATGAAGTTGAGAATGAGATTATATCAAGTAGTAATAATAGATATCAATGTAACAATTATAAAATTGCAGATATTATATAACCATATTATATACGGATAAGCAAGAAAATTTTTATTAACCTTCTTTTGAGGAGTTTTTTAAAACCGGAATGAATATATAGCCTGATTACTATAAATTGAAATGACATGAGGGCTGGCTACTGTCATTTCGACCAAAGGGGTAAATCTCTTAATTTAAAAACAAAACAACAATACGGGGATTCCTCGCTTCGCTTCGGAATGATAGGCTTTTTATTTTTGTTGTGAGGCGGCGGAAATAATTCAGGGATTTCTCCTCGCTTTGCTCGTCGAAATGACAAACAAAAATAACTTATATCAAATTTTATGTTTAATCTTCTTTAATAATAGGCAACATTTATATTAAAGCGGAGCAATTAACAAAGCGGTTTGTTCGTTTGCAAGGCAAAAAAAAAAATTTAACCGGAGGAATACATGGAGTATTTCGAGGATTAAAATTTTTTTTCAACGCCGCAAAC
>JAFDMD010000163.1 GCA_019306185.1 Deltaproteobacteria bacterium | reverse complement strand
AAAGATAACATTTGTCCGACTAACAGGGTGAAAAATCGTCCGGAATAAAAAGTTTGTCATTTCGAACGAGCGAAGCGAGGAGAAATCCCTTAATTATTTTCCCGTTATCATTGCAAGCGCAGCCCCCCCCCTTAATTAGCGCCTTCTGATCTTATCCTTTGTTCCTCTTAAAATGTTCCTCTTGAAATTTGCAAAAAAATATTAAGAGTAGCCGGATATATTTCCAGGTTGTTTTTAAAGATTGATTGTTTTGTCGGGTAGCGGTTTTATTTTGAATAATCGGTTTAAGGTATGCTTAAAAAAGCCCGTAAATTATTTTTTCGCAATACGGGCATTTGTCAGTTTTAATAAGATTTTTTATCATATTAAAACCCTTTCTTCTTATTAAGGTCTTTTTGCAGTTAGGGCAGACGGTATTTTCGGAATTATTTCCGGGAAGATTTCCTATGTAAATATATTCCAAGCCTGCTTTTTCTCCGATATTTTTTGCGTTGTAAAGCAAAGCATCGGAAGTCGGCGGAATATTAAGCATTTTGTATGTAGGATAAAAGCGGCTGATATGCCAGGGGGTGTTTTTGCCGAGATTTTCGGCTATAAAGCCCGCAACAGCTTCAATCTCCTGCTCGGAATCGTTTATCGTAGGAATTAAAAGAGTTGTAACCTCTAATATTATTCCATTTTTTTTCATAAACTTTAAAGAATTTTTTACCGGTTCAATGTCTGCGGCGCATATGTTTTTATAAAATAAAGGATTAAAAGATTTTAGGTCTATATTTGCGCCGTCAAGCCATGGGGCAAGGGCTTCAAGACAAGCTTGAGACATATAGCCGTTTGTTACGAATATATTTTTAATTCCTTTTTTTTTGCCATAGCCGCAATATCAGCGGTAAATTCAAAACATATTGTAGGTTCGGTATATGTGTAGGATATGCTTGAACATTGATTTTTTAATGCGAGATTAACAATTTCTTCAGGGCTTGTCTCTTTTGTTTGCGCGTTAAAGTTTTGTTCCAAATCCTTAATTTGAGATATGCTTGCGTTTTGACAAAAAGAGCATTGGAAATTGCATCCTGCGGTTGCAATGGAAAAAGATCTGCCGCCGGGTAAAAAATGAAATAAAGGCTTTTTTTCTATAGGGTCTATATTTGAGGCGGCTACTTTTCCATATGTCAAAGAGTAAAGAATGCCGTTTTTATTTTCGCGCGCTTTGCATATTCCTTTACGTCCGTTTTTTATAATACATTTATGAGAGCATAAAAAACATTCAACCTTATTATCATTAAATTTTTTATAAAATTCGGCTTCTCGCATAATCTTTTAAATGCCCGCGATCTGTTTTGTTAATATTTTTAATTTAAGAGGAGTAGTTCTAAAAGTCGGTTTTAAGATCGCGGTTATTCCGGCAAAAGCCGCAAACGGATTTTTACGCAAAATATTTTCCAAACTTTCATTTTTCAATGAGACTTCCTTTATTATAGGCAGAGACTGATAAGAGGTTTTCCATGTTATTGGAATATCGCCCATTAACGATTTTATAATATTATTAATTTCCCAAATTGCAAAAAAACGGGCTTTTTTATAAATTGTATCCGAAAAAATACCTTTGATTTTTCTTTCGATATTTTTTACGGCATATTTATTTAATATTCCTATAAAAATTTTATCCTTTGTAACTCTGCACGCCTCTTCTATGGTTTTTATAGGGTTTTTTGAGAATTCCAACGTAGTTATAAGCGTCGAGTAATCAAAAGAATTATCTTCAAAAGGAAGCTCTTCAAATTCGCTTTTATGTATATCGGCTTTATCTTTTATCCTTTGTAGCGCAAAATCTATCAGATAAGGGGAAGTTTCTACGCCCGTCGCGTTTAATCCCTTTTTAATAAAAAATTCCAGATTATAGCCGAGCTTACATCCTATATCCAATATGGAGGATTCCGGCGTAGGATTAAGCATATTAAATGCAATATCAATATGTTTTGCGAGTAACTTTGCATTTGAGGCATCCTCCGCCCATTTTTTATAAAGCTGAGAATTATTAAGATCGAATATATAATCCATAAAATCGCTTGTTTTATTTAATAGCTTCCAAAAGTTTTGCTTCTACTTCGTAACCGAGTTCCAGAGCCTTTTTTATATGCTCTTGCGCCTTTTGTTTATCCCCTTTTTCCAAATATGCAAGGGCTATATTATTATGGGCAATTGCAAAGTCCGGCTCAAGTTGCAGCGCCTTTTTATTTGCTTTTATAGATTCGTCTATAAGCCCTTTCATTAAATATGCGTTTGCCAATGTAGTATAAGCTTGAATAAAATTTTTGTTAAATGTTATTGCTTTTTTTAAAGACGCTATTGCTTCGTCTGTTTTGCCGAGTTGAAGATTTATAAAGCCGATATTTCCGTATCCTATGGAAAAGCCGGCTCGGCAGCTTACCGATTTTTTATTATATTCCAAACATCCTTCCGAATCTCCCTCTTTTAAGCGGAGTCCTCCGAGTTGGACATAAGCTTCCGAAAGAGTGGGGCTGCATCCTACGGCTTCTAAAAGTTCCGTTTCCGCTTCCTTGTAAAGTTGTTTGCCCATTAAAGCGACGCCAAGATTATAATGGGAGGTTCCGCAATCCGGATTAGAGGCTATTGCCTGCCGCTGCATAGCTATATATTCATCTACATTTTTTGCTTTTTCCATTATCTTTACTCCTTTTTAGAGAATCTTGCATAACCTTTGTTTTTGTCGGTTTGTTGTAAAAAAAGGAATTGTTCGTTATGATATTCTCTTTTTAATTTATAACTTGATACGGCTATTATATTAATTTAGTATGGAAGTAAATATAAAGTTGCATAGGTTTTTTCGCCGCGTAATGTCGGCGGGGAGGTTTTGCTTGTCTTATCGATGAGCGTAGCGAGGAGAAATCCCTGAATTAAAAGAGCGGCAATAATCAAGGAATTTCTCGCTTCGGGCGAAATAACAGGAAAAAAGAATATAAATAGAATTAAAAAGGAGAATGCTATGAAACAAGGATGCTATACCGCGTTAATTACTCCATTCAAACAGAACGGCATAGATTATGAGGGAGTTGAAAAACTCATTGAGTTTCAAATAAAAAACGGAATTTCCGGCATACTTATTTCCGGCACTACAGGGGAATCGCCTACAATAGTAGCGAAGGAACAGGCGAGTTTTATTAATTTTGTAGGAAAACTTATACAAGACAGAACCTTTTTTATAGCCGGAACAGGAAGCAACAATACCGTTAAAACTCTTAAATCAACCGAACAAGCAATAAAAGCCGGAGCTAACGCGGCGCTTTTGGTCGATCCTTATTATAACGGTCCTAGCTCGTTAGAAATACGCAAAGAGTATATAGCTCCGGTTGCAAAAGCGTTTTCTCAAACCGAAATAATACCATATATAATACCCGGCAGAACCGGCACAAAGCTTTTTGCCGAAGATTTAGCGCTATTAAAAGATGAGTTTTCCAACATAAAAGCGGTAAAAGAGGCTACCGGCGATTTTGATAACATGAAAAAAATCAGATATTTTTGTTCCGAAAATTTTTCAATATTTTCCGGAGACGACGCAAATACATATAAAATGATGACAAACCCGGATATACTGGCGGCGGGAGTTATCTCCGTAATATCCAATATAGCCCCCAAAGCGATTGCGGATATGGTTAATTTTATAAATCAAGGAGATAATGATAAAGCAAAAACAATAGCCTTTGCTTTGGCGCCTTAAAAATCCGCTTCCTATAAAAACCGCTATGAATATACTCGGAATGCCGGCAGGAAAATGCAGACGCCCATTAGGTAAAATGACAAAAAGCGGAGTCGATATGGTTATAAGGGCTATAAGAAAGGTTAATGCCGCAGAACCCGAAATATTAAAGCCTATAGCAAACTTTTTTAATGTTGATATTATAGAGCGTATAAATAATTCCGATTATATAACCGATCTGTTTTATAGTTAGTTAGCATTCCAAAAGGAAATTAATTTTCTCCGAATTAAAAAAGAATAAATAAAAAATTAGATTGAAAGCGAATAACAAATATGTTATCTTTATGGTTATTTTATGAATAAGCAGCAGATTGAATATTATAACCAAAAGGTTGAAAAAAGTATTTTACGCCTCCCTGCAGGATTACTTGCAAGATTTCTTCGTCTAACAGAGTTGATTGAAGAATTTGGTCCTAATTTAGGGATGCCTCATACGCGGGCTTTAGGCGACAAACTTTTTGAGTTGCGATTAAAAAGCAAGGAAGGGATAGGACGAATATTTTATTGTTCCAAAATAGGCGGTAGAATAATAATATTGCATTCTTTTATTAAAAAAACACAGAAAATGCCGAAAAAAGAGCTTGAAATAGCGAAAAAGAGGTTAAAGGAGGCGCTTAAAAAATGACTCATGAAGAATTAAAAAAAAAGGCATTATCCCAAAAAGCCGTAAAAAAAGAGTATGATGAATTATCGGTTGAGTTTAGCCTGCTTATGCAATTATTATCCGCAAGAAAAGAAAGAGGATTAACTCAAGCGGATATTGCGGAAAAAATGGGGACAAAAGCGCCGGCTATAACAAGATTAGAATCCTCCTTGGCGACAGGGGGGCATTCTCCGTCTCTTACGACATTAAGAAAATATGCAAGCGCTTTGGGATATTCTTTGTCCGTTAAGCTTGTGCGGGTATAAACTGATAAACGGAGTTAAATATAACCGGCACAAAGCTTTGTGCCGAAGATTTAGCGCTATTAAAAGATGAGTTTTCCAACATAAAAGCGGTAAAAGAGGCTACCGGCGATTTTGATAACATGAAAAAAATCAGATATTTTTGTTCCGAAAACTTTTCAATATTTTCCGGAGACGACGCAAATACATATAAAATGATGACAAACCCGGATATACTGGCGGCGGGAGTTATCTCCGTAATATCCAACATAGCCCCCAAAGCGATTGCGGATATGGTTAATGATAAAGCAAAAACAATAGCCTTTGCTTTGGCGCCTTTATTTAATCTTGTAACCTTTGGAGCGTCCGCAAAAACCCCTTACGGAGAAGTTTTGTACAAATTTAAAAATCCGCTTCCTATAAAAACCGCTATGAATATACTCGGAATGCCGGCAGGAAAATGCAGACGCCCATTAGGTAAAATGACAAAAAG
>JAFDMD010000053.1 GCA_019306185.1 Deltaproteobacteria bacterium | reverse complement strand
GCCATGTGTCTATCATGTTGGAAGAAAAAAGGTGTAATTTTGCAGAGTGAAAAAAGTCGTCTATAGCGTGCTGCTCCTCTATCGAAAAATGATAGTCCATAGGTATTCTGCTGTTTATTTTGCGCTTACGCCAGATGCCGCCATCGATATACCAAAGATCCCATATGTCGCTGTCTGGCTGTTCCAGAGTTATATTATCGTCTTCTAAGTATCTGCTGGATTTTTCTTCGTGGTATAATACCTGAGATAGGCGAGGCCATAGAAACGTAGAAGGCATACTATACGCCTGATGCTTTTCCGCGCAATAAAAAGACGCTTCGGCTTCCCACACCCAAGGGGATATAATTCCGAGTCCGTTTTCATCCACTCCCCATTTTCCATTATCGGTTACTATGCAATAACCAAGCGTTTCTTCGCCCTTGTCCGCGTTGCTCATTCTAACCGGTAGGAACATAGTATCGGACGGGCATTTATCTTTTGTTTTTAAAAACGGTTCTGTGATGGCAAAAGGCGTAGTAACAGGGTCAAAACTGCCGAATCCGGCCCATCTCATCTCATTGCCACTACCCATTTGAAGAGTTTCGCCGGCTTTTCCTTTTCTATCGGGCAAAGTATAACTTTGCCCCGTAGGTCCGATTTCCACGCTTGAGCGAAAGATAATTTTCTGGTTGGTTTCGAAACAATATATATATTTTTGATTAAGATAAACGAGTAAAATTATTACAATCGAAATATATATTATTTTTTTAATTTTCATTTAACCAAACCTTTTGAATTTTAATTTTAACAATCTTTTTTTAAAAGTAATAAAATCATCAAATATTGTCAAGACGGTTTTTCTACTGTTATGCTTAACGGGCTGCTTATTAATCCGGCGTTATTTGTCCGCTTTCAAGATGTATGCAACGTCTGTTTTTATCGCCTTTCTCTATTACCCCTTTATCATGGGTGGCAAGAATAACCGCCGCTCCTCTTGCATTAAATTCGTTTAAAAGCTTAAGTATTAACGCCGCGGAATCTTCGTCAAGGCTTCCGGTAGGCTCGTCAGCTATAATAATTGCAGGATTCGCCGCCACGGCTCTTGCTACCGCCGCTCTTTGCTGTTCTCCGCCTGAAAGGCTTAACGGATACGCGGCGTTTTTATCTTCCAAACCTACAATTCTTAATAAAAACTTTACTTTTTTATTAATGAGATTTTTATTAATTCCGGAAGCTCTAAGAACCAAAGCAACGTTGTCAAAGACGGAACTTGTAGGTATAAGCTTAAAATCTTGAAAAATGATGCCTATTTTTCTTCTCAATCCCGTTATCTGTTTACGATTCATTCGCGCCAAATTCATACCGTCTATTAAAATATGCCCTTCCGAAACCTGCTCTTTTAAATATAGAAGTTTTAAAAGGGTTGTTTTACCCGCTCCGGAACGACCTGTTATATAAACGAATTCGTTCTTTTTGATTTTAAAATTAATATCTTTGAGCGCATATTTTGCCCCGTATCGTTTATGGACGCGAAACATGTTAATGATGGCGTCTTTAAAATTTTCGGTCGTCATTTTTTATACCCTATAAGCCCATAGCTTTTTCCAAACGCGATTTTGATATGCTAAAATCGTAAAGAGCGTTATAATAGTTTGTCATTGTTTCGGTTAAAAGAGTTTGAGCGTCAAGCACATCCGTAGAGATAGCCATTTGCTCTTTATACTGTTCTTTATTTATTCTAAAATTCTCTTTTGCCTGTTCTACGGCTTTGCCGGAGGTTTTTATATTGATTTCAGCCTCTTTAACCTTTAAAAAATATGATTTTACCTCGATTAATATCTGATCTTCCAACTCTTTTTTTGTATTTTTCGCTATGTTAACATAATGTTTTTTTTCTTTTCTTTCAAAATATGTTTTACCCCAATCGAATAGTTTCCAAGACGCCAAGGCGGTTATGTCCCATCTGTTAGGGTCTATTCCCGCAACCTCCCGCATGTTCCAATCCTTGCCGGTTTTATAAAGATTCCCGTTAACAGATACGGATGGATAAAAATCCCCTTCCGCAAGCTTTACCGATGATAAAGCCGTTTTTATTCCTATGTCGGCAATTTTCAGTTCGACTCTGTTCCGTCTCGCATCTTTTAAGCAATAATCAAAGTTCGGCTCAAAGGGAGTGTAATCTTCCATATCAGACAGGATTACGGGCGTATCCGCTTGCCTGCTCAATAGTATGTTAAAAGCGAGTTTTACGATTTCAAGATTATTGTCCGCGCTTATAAGCAGCTGTTTGGCATTGGCAAGGCGCACTTCCGATTTTAAAAAATCGTTTAAGGGAACCATTCCTACATTATAAAAATTTTCGGCTGCGTTTTTATGGGATGTTATTTGCTCTACGGTATCTTTTGCCACGGAATAAAGTTTTTCGGCTTTTAATATGGAAAAATATTTCTCTTTTGCCTCTAAAATAACCTCGTCTTTTATAAGCTTTAAACTAAGCTCTGCATTTTTTAAGGCATAATCGGCCATATTATACTGATTTTTAAGTAAAAAACCGGTAAACACGGGTTGCGAAATAGTAACGGATAAACCGGATTGCTCCTTTAAGTTTTCTCCCGCCCGCGCTTCGTCATTATATGAGTATTTATAACTTCCCGATACCGAAGGCAAAAACTTTGTTTTTTGAGAAAATAACAGAGCGTCTGCCGCTTTTATTTCTTCTTGAGCCGATTTTATTTTAAAACTGGCTTCCAACGCCTTTTCTATGGACTGCTCTAAATTGAGTATAGCGCTTGCATTAATATCGCTTGTTATTATCCGTTTTTTATCCGGCTGGGATATCTGCGAATTTTTCAAAAAAATTTTTCTATGAGCTTCCGTTTTTTTTATCTTTTTTCCCGAATTTGCGGCGTCTTTATTTTTACGATTTTCCATTTCAAGATAATTATTTATCTCATTATCTAAGCTTTTGCTTAACTCAAGGGCTTTTTTGATGCTTTTTTCAATATCGGACATAGAATCGTCGCATAATGCGATACATGGAAATAATATTAAACATAATAAAAAAGACAGATATATTCTTCGGCGCTTTTTCAATTTCACTTCTCCTAATTGATATAATCTTTATAATTTGACCTGCACGCGATTTCCGGTTATATATTAGAACGGGTTCGGGAGCGCCTCTCGGGTGTTCTCCGCCAAAAGCCTCCGTCTGCAATCCCATAAACATACTTCTTCCGTCAGGCGGGGGCTGACTTAGTTTCCCATGATTGTTTTTCTTTAAAAATTTGTTTTAAAAACAGTCTGTTAAAAGCATGCCCTGATTTATGCACTTTTATATGCCCTTTAATAGGCATTCCTATTAAAGAAAAATCTCCCAAACAATCCAATACTTTATGCCTTACAAACTCATCTTTAAAACGAAGCCCGTCTTTATTAAGTATTTTCTTTTCATCAATTACTACGGCATTGTCAAGCGAGCCGCCCTTTGCCAGTCCGTTTTTTTTCATATATTGAATATCATTAAAAAATCCGAAAGTTCTTGCTTGCGCTATTGAATTTATAAATTTTTTCGGCGTAACTTCAAGAGAATAAGACTGCTTGCTTATTAACGGATGGTCAAATTGGATTGAGCAGGTTATCTTAAATGAAGAATTCGGATGAATTGAAGCATATTGTTCGTTTTTTTTAAGTATTATCGGTTTATTGACTATAAAAAAAAATTTCGGTTTATCCTGTTTTACAATTCCGACTTTTGTTATAGCCTCTACAAAAGGCGCCGCGCTTCCGTCCATAATAGGAATTTCGTACCGGTTGGTTTCTACTATTGCATTATCTATACCCAAACCGCAAAAACAAGCCATTAAATGCTCAATAGTAGAAACAATAGCTCCTTTTCCATTTCCAAGAACAGTAGCTAAAGTGGTGTCTATTACCATGCTAAAATGAGAGGATATTTCCGGATAATCCGGCAAATCTTTTCTGATAAACCTTATTCCGTAATTAACCGGAGCCGGTTTTATTTTCATACAAACAGCTTCGCCGGAATGGAGGCCTACTCCTTTGCATGTAACCGCGTCGCTTAATGTTTTTTGATTATTCTGATTGTCCATTATTAAGTTATATCCGAATTTTTATATGTTTTTCGATTTTATTAAAAAATCTAAAATTCATTACTATTTTTATCTTTTTTTTGCAACATATAACAGGCGTTCTTACGCAAATTCTTATTTTCCGCCTTATTATCGCTTTGAAAATTTTAGCGGTATAGTTAAATAAAAAAAAATCATTCAAGGGGCTTAACCTGTTTGAATAAGCGCCTACTATTTTTCGCCCCGTAATTTTGATTAGTAATGTTGCGGGTTGCGTCTATGAAAAATTGTATAGTTATAAAGAAGCCGCGTTATCCAAAATATTTAGTCGACGCTGAAAAACCTAATAAGGCGTAAGCGCTCAACCTGTTGAGTTTGTTTGCTCTTGCCTCTTTTAATCATTACTTTTCGGGATTAAAAATCTTTTTTAAGAAACGGGGTTTTCTCTTAAAATTTGCAAGAAAATATTAAAATCAATATTAATTCCTTGCAAATATATTACCTTATTTCTCCTAAAAATTATAATAATTTCAATATATAATATGTTTTTTCAGTATTGACTATTTAATCGCAAAAAACAGACATAATAAAAGGCTTCCTCATTCTGCTCGCAATGACCGGAAGCAATGTAAAAAAATTTGTCTATAGCCGAAAAATAAAGCGAATCAATCGGTTTTGCTCAAAATTCGCTTTGTTTTGTTATAACCCGATTCAGTCGATTTAAAACCGGCGTTATTTTAATTCTGTGTTCCGGCGGTATCATCAAAACTTTACTTTTGCTATTCCGAATAATCGTATTGTTTGCGATTACGGGGCTTTCATTTAAATATTTTTCAAGATTATCTTTTTTTGAAAGTGTAATAAGCATGTCTGCAAGATTGCCGAAATACCCTTTATAGTCGATATGCTCTATGTATTGTAAAAAAAGATTATTTGCCGTAAGAATAAGCGGGTCTATAAGAGAATAACCGTTTTTTTTACAGTTATGTTCCGATATTTGCGCTCTGCACATAAAAGGGCGAACTTGATAAATTGAACATATTTTGTCGGATAAAAAAGGGCAGACGCCCCAATTCGGATTATTATCTTCTTGCGGTATATCTTCCCCTTTTATACACAATTCCGCTATTTGGTTTGTCGTAAGATTAGGCTTAAAATATTTTTTATTTTTTAAAAAATCCGGCAAAACCGATTTTTTATTTTCGCGCAAATAATTGATTACTCCTAACGCTTCCAAAGAGGTAATTGTTACGTTGCATGTGCAGCAATTACAACAGTCGATTTTGCATGCTTTTTTGAATTTTTTTATAAATTCGTTATATATAATATATATATTTTTTAAGAGATTAAGTTTTATTTTCGTTGTCATAAGTTAATTCGGGGAAAATAAGCTTTTTTATAAATTTAGAAAAATTAGTTTAGCAAACTTTAGATATTCAGACACAAAGCAGATATTGTATAAAAGATGATATTATGAATATTTTTATTGTGACTTAATGGAAATCTGTTCTGATTGTTTCTGCCTTAATAAAGAAAAATGGGTATCTGCAACATAAAAAAGACCGCTTAACGCATAAAAATCACGTTTCATTTCTTCGGGGATTAAGCTGTCTTTTTTATAATGAAGATAATGGGAGATAGTTGCCCATGCATCTTGCGCTATTGTTCTGACCTGAATTTCAAATGGCATTTTATCCTGTTCGTTATTCAGGTTTTTATTTGGTTTTAGTCTGCATTTTATATGGAGGGACATATATCCGAATATGCTTATCTCAGTATCGCTGATTTTGTTATCTTCACTAATAATGTTCAACTTGTCTTTTATTATGTTTTTTATTCTGCCCAAATCGTCAAGAAATAGACAAATAACTCTAAATCCCACCAAATCGTGTATTTGTTCAAATGGCTTTGCTATTTTTTTTCTTCTTACTTTATCTAATAAAGAGTCTATTTCTTTAATTCTTGATATAACAGAATAAATTTTTATTTAATCCTTTTTGATTTCTTTTTTTAATAAATAATCAACCTGTTCTATAAGATATTTGTAGTTTTCTATGTTTTTTTTACACTGATTTTTTATTAAATTAGTATTGATTTCCATGTTTACAAATCTTCTTTTTTGGTTCCGATAATTTGAATGCAAGCTTTCGGGTTATTATCTATTTCTCCGATAGCTTCAAACCTATTTTCATCTATTATATTCCCGGACATTTTTAAAACAAAGTCGCTTATACTGCCTAAAACCGAAACGCTATTTCTATCATATCTGGTTATATGTATATCTCCTTCTATTTTTTTATCATTAATGTCGTACTTTCCAGAATAATAATAACCGGCATCTCCTCCAAAAAGCCTATTTTGGTTCAATACCAATACGCCGTTTCCATATCGCTGAATTGTCGAAATAAATTCTACCGTCCATAGTCCGTCATACATATTTTTATCTCCTTAAGTTCATTTTATAAAATGTAAAGCTATCGGCAGTTCTATGTCAATAATAACATTATGTAATTATAAGCTTAATTTTTTTTTCGCTTCCTTTTGTTTGCATCTTATAAAGCTTATAATATGTTCCCTGTTTTCGTATAAGTTGGTCATGATTTCCTTGCTCGATTATTTTCCCTTTTTCAAAAACTAAAATTCTATCGGCATATCTTATAGTGGAAAGTCTGTGAGCTATTATAAAGGCGGTTCTTCCTTTCATTAAATTTTCGAGGGCTTCCTGCACTAACATTTCGGCGTTTGCATCAAGAGATGATGTAGCTTCGTCTAAAATTAATATAGGCGCATTTTTTAATAATGCTCTCGCTATACATATGCGCTGTTTTTCTCCGCCGGAAAGCCTGCCTCCGAGCTCGCCTATATTGGTGTCAAAGCCCTGGGGAAACTCTTTAATAAAATCAAAAGCAAAAGCGGCTTTTGCCGCGTCTTCTATATCTTGATCCGAGGCGTTTGTTTTGCCGTAAGATATGTTGTTTTTTATGGTGTCGTTAAAAAGTATAGGCTCTTGCGTTACTATAGCTATATTTTTTCTAAGCGATTTTAAAGAAACATCTTTTACGTTAATTCCGTCAATCAAAAGGCTTCCTTCCGTAGCGTCGTAAAATCTCGGGATCAAATTTACAAATGAAGTTTTGCCTCCGCCGCTGGTTCCCGCCAAAGCCAATTTTTCTCCCGCTTTAACTTTAACCTCTATATTGCGCAATACAAATTCTTTGTCGCTATACCCGAAAGAGATGTCCTTAAATATAATGTCGTTGATTTTATTTTTTATAAAAACCGGATTCTCCGCTTCCTTAATGTCCGATTTTTTTTCTATAATATCAAATATTCTTTCAATAGCCGCAAGCCCGCGCTGAATTACGCTGTTTAAAGGAGCGGTTCTTCTTATCGGATCGTAAAGCAGCCCTACCGCGGTAATAAAAGAAAAAAATGTTCCCGGCGTCATTTCATTTTGTATAACGCGAAGTCCGCCGTAAAAAATTACCGCGGCAATGCCAAACCCCGTAAAGAATTCTATTATAGCCGATCCGCCTTTATCCGGAACAACAGCTTTCATTTCCATTTTTAAAAGCTCGTCGCTTTTCTTTATAAAACGTTTTTTTTCAAACTCCTCTGTTCCGAACGCTTTTATTATTTTATTCCCTGCAAATGTTTCATGTAAAAATATGTTTAGCTTTCCCATAGCGTTTTGAACCATAGAGCTTATTTTGCGAACCCATCTTCCTAATATAAAAACCGGAAAAAATGCTATCGGTAAAACTATTATCGCTATTAAAGCCATTTTCCAATCTTGATACAATATTAATATTGTAAGGCAAACAATGGTAAAAAAATCTCTGCCGATATTGGTAACCGCAGTGGACAACATATCTTTTACTATATTAACGTCATAAGTTATTCGAGACATTAAAGCGCCTGTGGTCTCTTTATGAAAAAAAGATATGGGAAGGTCCATTATAGCGTTATAAAGCTTATCCCTTAAAGCTTTTACAATATGTTGCCCTATATATGTCATAAGGTATACATGCATAAAAGCTGCCGCCCCTTTTATAAAAAAGATGGTAATAAGGCTTGTGGATATTAAGTAAAGCTTATCTATATCTTTTTTTATAAAAACGTCGTCTAACACGGGTTTGACTATCCAGGCCAATGCAGCCGATGTTCCGGCTATAAGCAGCATACATAAAATCGCAAAAAAGAATCGCATTTTATGAATCTTGAGCAGCGGCATAATACGATGCAGGTTTTTTTTCTTTTCTTTTGATTTGAATTTTGTTTTTTTCATTTTCTCTATTATATGTTATATTCGAAAAGTTAATTGATTGAGGTTATGCCGATAAGCATAGGTTTATTCTTATTATTAAATTCCGCCTCGCCAATTTAGTCGGAATGACAAGCGCGTTCATATTTTTTAACCTATAAATCCTATTCGTAAAATCGATTTTGTAGTGAAAATTAACTTTTTTGTAAAGATATAATAATGAAATCTATTATTATTTTATATAATCTATTGATTACGGTATTTTTTATACTTGCCTTGCCTTTTTTTTCGGGGTTTTCAAAAAGAAGAAATTCCATATTAAAAAAACTTGGAATAACCGGTTTTAAAACAAATAAAAAGGAAAAGCCTATCTGGATACACGCGCTTTCCGTAGGGGAGCTTGCGGCTATTGTTCCTTTAATAGAGCGCTTAAAAAATTTTTATGGCAAACATAAAATAGCAGTCTCGGTTTCTACAAAAACAGGGTATGAAACCGCTAATAATCTTTTAAAAGAACGGACGAGCCGTCTCTTTTTTTTTCCGTTTGATCTTATTTTTTCGGTAAAACGAGTTTTAAAAAAAATCAATCCTTCCTTGATAGTTATAAATGAAACTGATATTTGGCCTAATTTTTTATTGATTGTAAAAAAAAAAAAAATCCCAATTATTCTTATAAACGCCAAACTTTCAAAAAACGCCTTTAAGTTTAAAAAAATTTTTAAAACTATCTTTTTAAACTTCGACGTTATATGCGTTGAAAATAAAAAGCGTAAAAAAGATTTTCAATTATTAGGTTATCCTTCCGAACGGCTTATAATAACAGGTAATACTAAATTCGATTTTAATCCGCCTTTATTCGATTTAAAGCGCATAGAAGAGCTTAAAGCGGATGTTGGAATAAATAAAGAGCAAAAAATTATAACCGTAGGAAGCGCCCACAAAGGAGAAGAGATAATAATAAAAGAGGCTTTTTTAAAATTAAAAAATAAAATAAAGGATTTGGCGTTAATTATAGCTCCGAGAGATCCGCGGCGCGGGTATGAACTGTTAAAACTGTTTAAAAATTTTAATGCCTCGTTATTAAGCGAAAAGAAAAAGACTACGGTCGCCAAAGATGTAATAATAATCGATAAAATAGGAGTATTAAAAGAATTTTACGCTATAAGCGATCTTACATTTGTCGGCGGAAGCTTGATAAACAAGGGAGGCCATAATCCTCTTGAACCGGCGGCATATTCAAAGCCTATTTTAACGGGGGGTTATACAAGCGATTTTAAACAAATATACGAAACCCTTATAAAATCGGAAGGAACAAAAATTGTTTCTAACGCCGAAGATTTTTATAAAAAAGCCTTATCTATTTTAAATGATCCGAAAAAAAAGGGGGAAATGGGCAAAGCTAATAACAAGGTTTTAAATGCTAACAAAGGAGCGGCATTTAATATATCTAAAGTTATAATTAATAAAACTTATTAATATATATTTGATTTTTTATAAAAATTTAGATAGCAAACGCATATATAGCCTGATTATTATAAATTGATTGTAAAAGCATGCCATAAAGAATACTTAAGAAAGGATATGCCCGAAGTTTATTTGCGTAGCGGCTCTTGTTGTCGAGGAAATAATTTTCGGCTGGTTTTTCGTAAAAAAGTGTGAACTGTCTGAAAGCTGCGCGTAGCGCAGCTTGAGTTTTCATGCTTTTAGAAAAACAAAGCCAAAAATTCGAGACAACAAGCAAAAAACGGAGCAAACAAACTCGGACATAGCCGAATTGATTTAAATCGGCATACGCTTATTACTCAGTCCGGTAAATCTTTTTAAATCATTTTATTGGAATCTATCTATAATTCAAACCTGACCTAAAAAAAATGATAAAGTTTTGTAGAATACGTACAAAATAGAAAAATATTCAGCGTAATTTAAGTATATAAAATGAACAATGGAAAGTATAAAAGACCGATTTTAAAAAATTCTGCGTACAACCGCATTAAAAGGCGACAAGCAAATCTTCCGAAACCGCATTTTAACAAAAACCTGCCTATATTCCTTAAAAAGGATGAAATAATATCTTCTATCTTAAAAAACAGAGTTGTAATTATTGCGGGCGAAACAGGCTCCGGTAAAACAACTCAAATACCGCAGTTTTGTCTTGCGGCGGGCAGAGGAATAAACGGGATTATAGGATGCACTCAGCCAAGACGCATAGCCGCAATATATGTGGCGAAAAGAATCGCTTTGGAATTAAAAACCGATCTAAGCAAAGCTGTAGGTTATAAAATAAGATTTTCGGATAAAACCGATAAAAACAGCTATATAAAAATTATGACCGACGGCATACTTCTTGCCGAACTTCAAAAAGATTCTCTTCTTTATCAATACGATACCATAATAGTGGACGAAGCTCATGAAAGAAGCTTAAATATAGATTTTACTCTTGGAATTTTAAAAACCTTATTAAAAAAAAGAAAAGATTTAAAGGTTATTATAACCTCCGCCACAATAGATACGGAAAAATTTTCAAAAGCCTTTGATAACGCTCCCGTAATAGAAGCGTCCGGCAGAACTTTCCCCGTAGAAACAAGATATATGCCTGCCGTAAAAGAGGAGGACGCCGATTATGTGGACATGGCGGTAAAAGCGGTAAATAGAATTGAAATGGAAAGCAGATTCGGAGATATTCTTATATTTATGCCGACGGAAGCGGATATAAAAGAGACTTGCGCAAGGCTTCAAAGAAACTCAACAACAAATATCATCATGCCCCTTTATGCAAGGCTTGCAGGCGCGAGCCAAAAAGGCGTATTTGAACGTTTTGATAAAAGAAAAATAATAGCCGCAACCAACATTGCGGAAACTTCGATTACCATAGAGGGAATTAAATATGTAGTAGATACCGGTTTTGCAAGAATTTTAAAATATAATCCGGCTACTCAAATATCCTCGTTGCCTATAGACCGAATATCAAAAAGCAGCGCAGAGCAAAGAAAAGGCAGATGCGGAAGGGTGGAAAACGGCATCTGTATAAGGCTTTATTCCGAAGAGAATTATAATAGTCGCCCATTATATACGCTTCCTGAAATATTAAGATCAAACCTTGCGGATGTTATATTAAAAATGCTTTTTTTAAGACTCGGAGATATTTATAAATTTCCTTTTATAGACGCTCCGGACGCCAAAAGAATAAAAGACGGATTTAAGCTTTTAAGCGATCTTGGCGCAATAAAACCGGCGGGCAAAAAATATATGCTTTCCGAAAAAGGCGCTTTAATGGCAAAAATGCCTATAGACGTTAGACTTGCGGCAATCCTAATAGAATCTTTCCAAACCCAAAGCGAAGAGGAAGCTTTAATAATAGTATCCGCGTTAAGCGGACGAGATCCAAGGGAAAGACCGTTGGAAAAAACAGAACAGGCGGACGCCGCCCATAAAAAATTTACAGACGCCGATTCCGATTTTGTATCCTATTTAAACATATGGAAAAGATATAGCGAAGCTTTTGAGAGCGATAGGTCTAAAAGTCAAATAAAAAAAACAAAGGCGAAATTTTGCAGGGCAAATTTCCTTTCCTTTAAAAGAATGCTTGAATGGGAAGATATTTATTTCCAGATAACAACAATGATAAAAGCAAATAAAATCAAAATAAAACCGGAAGATTGCAAAACGACAAATAAAAAAGATAAAAAATTTTCCGATAAGTACCAAGCGATTCATAAGGCTTTATTAAGCGGTTTTTTATCTAATATAGCGGTTAAAAAAGAAAAAAACATATATAAAGCCGCAAAAGATAAAGAAGTTATGATTTTTCCAGGATCGGCTTTATTTAATAAGGCAAAAGAATGGGTGGTATCTGCCGAATTTGTCAAAACATCCGCCGTATTTGCAAGAATTAACGGAAATATCGACCCGCAATGGCTTGAAGAAATTTTTGCGGACAAATGCAAATACTCCTATTATTCTCCGCATTGGGAGAAAAAAAGAGGCGAAGTTATAGCTTATAAAAAAACAATTCTAAACGGACTTGTTATATCGGAAGGCAAAAAAGTTTCTTACGGAAAAATAAATCCTGCCGAAGCTTCCGAAATATTTATAAGAAGCGCGCTTATAGAAAAAGATATAGAAGATAATTTTGAGTTCCTCCGGCATAATAAGAGTTTGGAAAATAATATAATAGAAATGGAAAACAGGCTTAGACGAAAAGATATAATGGCGCCGGAAGAAAGCATATATAATTTTTACGCAAAAAGAATCGATGGAATATACGATATAAAAAGCTTTAAAAAACTTATAAAAAATAAAGGCAAAGACAATTTTTTGTATATGAAACAGGAAGACCTGCAAGAAAAAGAGCCTTTGTCCGAAGATATTGCCAAATATCCGGATTGGCTGCAATTAGACGGAAAAAGCCTAAAATGCAGATACAATTTTGATATTAAAAAAGAGGATGACGGAGTCACGCTTCAAATTCCCGCAAATCAAGCTAACGACCTGAATATAAATAAGATAGATTGGATTATTCCGGGACTTTTTACCGAAAAAATAGAGGCTCTGATAAAAAAACTTCCTAAAAAATACAGAAAAGAACTTGTTCCGGCATCCTCTTATGCAAAAATAATAACCGACGAAATACAACAAGAGGGCAGACCTTTGCCCGCCGCTTTATCCGATTTTATTTACAAACGCTTTAACATTGATATTCCGGCTTTCGAATGGGCGGACAACGATTTGCCGGACTATTTAAAAATGCGGGTATCCGTAATAGATGAAAAAGGAAAAGAAATAGTCGCGACAAGAGATAAATCCGCATTAAATAAAACCTTTAAAAAAGCGGCAAACGGAGATGATTTTTTTTATCATAAAAAAAAATGGGAGGCTTTAAATAATAACAAGCCCATAGACGCGTCAAACTTTAAAAACATTCCGGAAAAAGCGCTCTTTACAAAAAAAAACGGCGCAAGCCGAACATTTTATCCCGCTTTAACAGCTTTGGATAGTAAAAAAAAACAATTAAAGCTTATTCTTTATTCAGATAAAAATATAAGCGTCAAGAAACATAAAAAAGGAATAGCCTCTCTTTATGAAATACATCTTGCGCAAGATTTAAAATTTCTAAAAAAAAATATTATCTTAAAAAATAAGGATATGGAAAAAATAACATTTTATTTTGGCGGGAAAAAAGAATTTGAAAAAAATATATACGAAAGCCTTATCAAACTACTTTTATATAAAGACATAAGAAAAAAGGAGGAATTTTTTTATTATCTGCAGGAGTTAAAAAAAAATATCATCACAAAAGGGATGGAAAAACTTAATTGCGCTCTCTTGATAGCGCAGGCTTTTTATAATGCTAATATACAAATATTAAATTTTGAACAAAAATATAACTCTTATGAAATACTTAATTTCTTAAGCGAATTAAAAAAAGAACTTTATAGCCTTGCGCCGAAAAATTTTCTTTCTTTATACGATAACAAAAAAATAAAAGAACTTTTACCTTATATAAAAACAATAGAAATTCGAGCTTTACGCGGAGTTGAAAATTTTTATAATTATATAAAAAAAGAGAAAAAGATATTAGAATATAAAAAAAAACTCAATACCTTTATAACCGAATTAACCGAATTAACTACAAAAGAAAAACGTAAAGAAATAGAAAACTTTTTTTGGATGTTAGAAGAGTATAAGGTTTTTATATTTGCCCAAGAGATAAAAAGAAAAACAGCGGTATCCGCCAAAGATCTTAATTCCAAAATAAAAAAAATAGAAAGAATGATCTGAACATATAATATTATTCCGCATAAACCAAATAAGCATATTTTACGCTACAAAAAATTTTGTTTATTTTTAAACAACGTATAAAACAGACAAAATAAAAAATCGCTCAAAAACATTTTTTAAAAAGCCTCTAACTGACAAGAAACAATCTTAATATTTAAAGCTTCGCAAGTATTTGCCGCTTTCATTTTTGTAATATCCGCCTCTTTTGCCGCTTTCCATAAATTTTTGCATGAAATCCGCCCTTCTTTTACATATTTCAGAATCTTATCCCTGTTGTTTTGGTTAATATCTTTTGCGGGTTGTATAGGCTTTGCATTCGGCTGATAACCGAAAAGCCCAAGTTGGCACTTAGAAAGCTTAATATCAAGCTCGTCCGCCGCCCTTCCTATAACAAAGGCTTCCGTATTATTATTTGCGGCTATATTAAAAGCCACGGCGCATGGAAGCTTTTTATCCTTTAATTTTTTTAAAATTTCTCCTTTTATTAGTGAGTTAATATCAGACATAAATTTCTCCTTTTAAATTTTGCAGTATAAAATACTATATTATCCGTTTTTTTATTAGCCTCTTCTTTATCTAAACGCAATGCAGAAAACGAGCGCTATATAAAAATATTAACTCTATCCACATTTTTAGCCGAATTATCCAAGTTTTCCACAATATACCGCTCCAAAAAAACCGGACATTAAAGAGGAGATGCATTCAAATAGGAAGTAAACGAAGCAAACAAAAAGGAGAATAGAAGAAGTAATAAATAGAAGGCGGACTCCTTCCCCAAATAGACAATAGATAATGATAAACAATATAAGCAAATAGACAATAGATAATGATAAACAATATAAGTTAAAAGAATTAAGAAACGGATTATCCGATTATTTTAAATTTTATAATAAAAAAAGATTTCATCAATCTTTAAATTATATAAGACCCGACGAACTATATTATGGCTTAAAATTTTTAAAACAAGTCGCTTGACGAGCATATAACAAATATTCCATTTTGATTGTCTTGACTTTTGGGCGCGCTATAAAACAAAGTTGAAGTTTTGATAAAAATTAAGTTGCAAAAATAAAAAAGTTGGGTAATAAATTAAAAACTTTTAAAGAGATATATAGTGCAAAATCGGGAATTAATAGAGGCGCTCAATTATGTATCTATTAATTCATCAGTAGTATATTTAAAATAAAAAACATGCCAAATACCGTAAAAAAAGAAAAAAGTATTATTTCCGAAAAAAAAGGGAAAACAACAAAAGAAAAGATTGAAAAAACCTTTACGGAAGAACTTATTATAGGAATTTGCTTTCCTATCGGCTCATTAAGCAAAATAGTAATAGATTCGATTGAAAAAAGGCTTAAAAACGAATACAATTACGATGTTGAGGTTATAAAATTATCCAATTCTATTCTTGAATATTACGAAAAAGAACCGATTCTAGAAAGCGGTAAAACCCCAAAATACTCCGAATTAATTCATAAAATTCGCGGCGGAGATGATTTAAGGGAAAAATACAATAATAGATCGATATTAGTTGAATTGGCTATAAAAAAAATAAGAGAGGATAGAAAAGCAATAAATCTCAAAAAAATAAAAGGGAGACGCAAATGTTATATTATTGACTCTCTTAAAAATATTGCGGAACTAAAATTATTAAGAACCATATATCGAGAAATATTTTATTTATTTAGTATTTTTTCGCCTAATCGGGAAAGAGAAGATACCCTTGCAAATCAAAACCTATCTAAAGAAGAAGCGAAAAATATAATCGCCGATGACGAATACGAGGATAATATTCATGGGCAAGACGTACGAAACACATTTGTTGAAGCCGATTTTTTTGTTAGAATCTCAAACTGTAATAAAAAAGATATTGATAACAAGATAGAAAAATATTTTCATCTGATTTTTAACAGCGATATAATAACGCCGGATTACCATGAAACGGCAATGTATAACGCAAAGTCCGCAGCTGGAAATTCGGCTTGTTTGTCCCGACAGGTGGGAGCCGCCATTACAGATAAAAACGGGGTTTCAATAGCCACAGGATGGAATGACGTTCCGAAATTCGGAGGGAATTTATATAGATATACAGACGATAACCCGAAAAGATGTAAAGAGTTGGGTTATTGTAGCAATGTAAAGCAAAAAAATAACGCCTTTGACGAGATACTTGATAAAATTGAAAAAAAAATTAATGAAGCAAAAACAGACAATGGATTAAAAATTGTTAAAAGCAATAATAATACTTGGGAAGAGATTAAGGATATAATAAAAAAATCGAGGTTTAAAGACATTATCGAATATTCCCGTTCCATTCATGCCGAGATGCATGCAATAATAATAGGAAGTCAATTAACCGGAAATAAAATGGTTGGAGGCAGTCTGTTTTGCACTACCTATCCATGCCATAATTGCGCAAGACATATTATTTTGGCGGGCATTAAAAAAAATTATTATATTGAGCCGTATAAAAAAAGCTTGGGCATTCTTTTGCATAACGATTCTTTAACCGAAGACGAAACGGATAAAAAAAAAGTAAGGATACTACTATATGACGGCGTCGCTCCGAGAAGATATTTGGATTTTTTCTCTATAAATAGCGAAGATAGAAAAAATAAAAATGGAAAAATAAAAAAAGCTAATCTTAAAGAAGCGGTTCCAAAAACAAGATTGTCTTTACGAGCAATACCGGAATTGGAAAATCAAGCTATTCATGCGCTTCATGAATGCGGACTAATTAAAGGCGAGGATAATGAAAAAACAAGCCAACAATAATAACAAAGCTTCTAAACAGCTTAAGTTTAATTTTTCTTCCGTTTCTAACACTAAAAACGTTTCTTCCAATTCTAATAAAGTTGTAAGCATAAATTATTATGAAGAGTTAAGAAGAAAAGAAAT
>JAFDMD010000052.1 GCA_019306185.1 Deltaproteobacteria bacterium | reverse complement strand
TTACGGCGGTATTATATTCGGTATTTTATTCGGCGGTTCAGTTAGCCGCTGCGGCAGCCTTGTTTAAGGTGATTGCGGGCATTCCCACCATATGGGGCGCTATTTTTATGAGTTTTATCGTATGGTTTTATGTCTGCACCGGAGGTCTTAAAGCAAGCACATGGGTAGGGGTAATTCAGTTTATTTTTCTTGTAGGCGGAATTATTCTGCTCGGTTTTTATGTTATTATTCAGCCTCAGTTTGGCGGCTGGAGCGGTTTTTCCCAAGCGGTATTAGCTATGGATCCTAAATTCTTAGAAGTTCCGCGGGTTATCAACTTCGGTCTCGGAGGCGCGCAAGGCGAATCCGCATGGACGGGGATTATGATTTTAACCTACATGTTTGCATTAATGGGCATTCAATCTTCTCCGGCTTTTACAATGTGGACATTCGGACTTAAGTCTCCTAGACCTCTTGCATGGCAGCAAGCTTTTATGTCAACATTTGTAGTAGGCTTCGCTCTTTTTTTCTTCACCGCTTTTCAGGGATTAGGAGCTAAAATTCTTGAACTAAACGGAGTTGAAGCGTTTCAAATGATTAATAATAAAACGGTTGTTCCGCTTCTAATGAAAGAATTTTTACCTCCGTTTGTTCTCGGAATAGTTTTTATAGGCGCAATTGCGGCTATACATTCTACGGCTGCTCCTTATATAGGAACCGGAGGCTCAATTCTATTAAGAGACGTTTACTGGCGTTATATTAAAAAACAGAACGCCGGACATAGCGAGCAAATATGGGTTAACAGAATTCTTGCTACGGCTCTTACTATCTTGGCGCTTTACGTCGCTCTTAACGCAACCGCCGCTCTTGTTATACTCGGAGCTTTGGCAACCGCCTTCGGATTTGTAATGTATGTATTGCTGTTGGGCGTAATCTGGGGCGTAAAATTTCCTTCAAAAGGAGCTGTTCTCGGCGTGCTTAGCGGTATGATAGCGGTTTTTCTTACATATAAAATTTGGCCCAATCCGCTCTCTATGCACTGCGCATTTTGGGGAACGTTTGTAGGGCTCGTAGTGGCTTTATTATGCAAAGCTGTCGGCATAAAAGATGAAAAAGAAACAACTGAGCGTCAGGCGGAGTTAAGAAACTATCTTGACGATATTGACGAGCCTACCGAAGCGGGCAAAGCATGGCGTAGAGTTATGAAGGTTGCGACTCCGGCATGGTATCTATTTGCAATAGGACCCGCATGTATTCTCGGCAATAGCGCGTTCTCATTTGCAGGTTTCCCGCCTCTATGGTCTTGGCAGATAACATGGTGGATAATCGGCATAGTTATGATGTGGGCTCTCTGTTTTAAAGCGGAAATGGCAACCCTTTCGGACGACAGAATTAAACGCGCCGATACGGATACCAACATAGTTATTAAAGAAGCGTAAAATATTAAAGGGGGAATAAAATGAAACAAGAAGATATATGGGTAATTGTTTTGGTTCTTTTTTCCATCCTCTGGACAGCTTCATTCGGATGGGGCATGTTCGGATAG
Source organism: Deltaproteobacteria bacterium (assembly GCA_019306185.1). Lineage (GTDB taxonomy): Bacteria > Desulfobacterota > Desulfobacteria > Desulfobacterales > JAFDMD01 > JAFDMD01. The sequence continues at coordinate 13,532 of JAFDMD010000052.1, read as the reverse complement.
ATAACAAAAGAAACTTTTAAACTTTTATTGATAAATCAATAAAAATAATCTAATAAAACAGGGCGGTAAAAATACCGCCCTGTTTTGTTTTTAAAGCGCAACCGTTAAAAAATTTCTCCCTTCGTTCTACAAAACATAAAAAAAAGAATTATAAAATTACGTCGGATAAAAAAGTCGCCCCTTCTGTCGGCGTCTTTCAAAAATTTTAACCGCAGTAATAGTAAAAAGCTTTAAAACCGGTAAAATATAAAATTAGACGGATAGATTTAAATAAAAAAAAGGAAAAATTAATAATGAGCCAGCCTTTTAAAGATATAAAATGCCAATGCGGAGCGGTGATAAATACAAATAAAAATAAAAGATGGTGCGAAAAATGCGGGAAGCCGGTATTTTATAATCCAAAAGATATGGGCAGAGATAAAATCAATACAATCTACATAGTCCTTATGTTATTATCCGGTTTTGGTTTATTAATCTATCTTTTTATAGAAATGATAGCCGGTCCTATGTCTATGTTCAAATAATTGCCATAAAAAAATCCTCTTTCGCTTGATTTTATTTATATTCAAAACGCTTGAAATATTTTAATGCCTAAAAACCAAGAGCGGCTAAAAAAATAAACAAAATAGAAGGTTGCGTAAATATATTATATAAAGGATTAACAGATGATTAATACCAGACGTCTATCCGAACTTTTTAAATTTCTATCCGAAATCGACAGCGAATCCGGCAATGAAAAAAACATATGCCTTGAGATAAAAAAAATTATGGAATCCATCGGGTGCGAAACCATAATAGACGACGCCGGCAAAAAAGCCGGCTCAAACGTCGGAAATCTTATAGCAAAATTTAAAGGAAATAAATCAAAAGAACCTATAATGCTTAACGCTCATATGGATACGGTTAAGCCGGGCAAAGGGGTAAAAGCCATTTTAAAAGACGGCGTCTTTACAAGCGACGGAACTACCGTTTTAGGGGCGGACGACAAAAGCGCCATAGCAATACTTATAGAAGCCTTAAAAGTTATAGTCGAAAATAGGCTTGATTGCGGACCCATTGAATTTGTATTTACCATATGCGAAGAAATAGGGCTTTTGGGAGTAAAACATCTTAATTATGATCTTATATCTGCAAAATACGGATATTGTCTCGATACAAAAGATATTTATACGTTAGTGGTCAAAGCGCCGGGATCTAACTTTCTTCAATTTAAAATATACGGCAAAGACGCGCATGCGGGAATTGAGCCGGAAAAAGGAATAAATGCGGTATTAATTGCAAGCAAAGCAATAGCAAAGCTTAAACTCGGTAGAATCGACGAAAAAACCACATGCAATATCGGCTTAATCAAAGGCGGAAAAGCGTCCAATATCGTTCCCGCTTATGTCGTAGTTACCGGAGAAGCAAGAAGCCATAGCGAAGCAAAATTGCAAAAAATAACCGATAACATAATAGATATATTTAAAAACACGGTTAGCCTTTTTAAAAAAAATAGCGCCGATAAACTTCCGTATCTTGAAATAGTATGCGAAAGAGATTTTGCCTCCGTCAACTGCGACACATCCTCCAAAACCGTTACGCTTGCCGAAAGAGCTGCAAAAAATCTTGGTAAAAAAATCAAATTAATAGCCACCGGAGGCGGGGCGGACTCTAATATATTTTTTAAAAAAGGCATAAAAACCGGAGTATTGGGAACAGGTATGAAAGACGTTCATACCTTAAGGGAATCGATATCGGTAGAGGATATGAAAAAAACTACGGAACTGATGCTTGAAATATTGAAAATATCATAAAAAAACATCACGAAAACGCGACAAAGGAGAAAGCATGATAGAAAGATTGCTTGGTTTCATTTTAACACATATCGCGTTTTCGTGAATTTATAAGTTAAAGCTTATTTATATTCTAACTTTAACTTGATCGTAATTTGTAAAATAATTTACAAAATTTTTCTCTTCTTTAATAACTCTTTCGGATTTATAAAAAATCTTGAAAGATGAGATTCGCTCATCTTTTCTTCAAACGTAAACGATAAAATATCCGAAAGATAAAATACCGGAAGCCTTGTCTCAAGCTCGCAACGCGCTTCCAAATTCAATTGGCACATAACGCATGCGGTAACTATACATTCCGCTCCCGCGTCTATCGCCCCTTGCATTATATTTTCGACCTTGTTTTGCACAATATCGGGACGCATTGCCGTTAAGTAACTTCCGCAACAACTTGAAGGATGAGCCCAATTTAAATTAACTCCTCCCAGCGAGGATATAATATGCTCCATTATGCCGTAAAAGCCTTTGCCATACCTTAACTCGCGCGAAGCGGCAAGCATACAGCCGTAATAAGAAACACATTTGAGGCCGTTTAAACGTTTGGTCTTACTCTTTAATAAGTCTAACTGTCCCATTATTTCGAGCAATTCAAAAACATGAGGAATATAAAGATTTTTCGGATAATTCTTTCCCCATTTTTCTCTATATTCTTTTTGAAGCTTTTCGTCCCGCTCCAGATGATAATATGCTTTTCTTAATTTCAAAAAACAGGAAGGACACGGAACAAATAATAGGCTGTCCGGTTTGCATAAAGAAAAATTACGGCTTAAAAGCTTAAATCCCATTTCCGTATCTATGCTATGGACCGAAGATGACCCGCAACAGTTCCAATCCTCTAATTCTACAAGATTTATATCAAAATTTTTGCAAAATTTTTTAATCGATTCCCCTGCATGCTTTTCGGCGCTGGCAAGCGAACATCCTGGAAAATATGAAAACTCATCTAATTTTATATTATTCATTATCTAAATAACTTTTTGAATTTGCGAATATTTTTAACTTTAGAAGGTAGGATATTTAATTTTCGTTTTATAAGCATTTGCAAACCGGTTTTCCCGTCGCTAAACAGATCTAACGTATTAAGCTTATAAGATAACATAATGCCTATTTTATAAGCGCGTCCATATCTTTTAACAGAGTTTAAAAACGATTTATGGAAAGTATAAATATCTTGTGGAATAGTTTTTACCTTTTCTTGAATAGCTACTTCGCGAAGAGCGCTCATTACGGAAGGCATATCAATTCCCATAGGACATTCCGCCGCGCATGAGTTACAACCGACGCAAAGCCATATTGTAGAGCTTTCAAGTAAAGATTTTTTTTCTCCGATCTGAATAGAACGTATTGCTTGATTAGGCATAATATCCATTAAATCGGAAAAAGGACAACCTACGGTGCAGGTAAAACACTGTAAGCAGGAGCTTACGTTTACTTTCGATTTTTTTTTAATCAAAGAAGTAAAGGAAAAATCGGAGCCGGATATTTTTTTTACCGGATACTCGCGATTCTCTTCGGATGTAATAGCTTCTATCATTTCTCACCTTCCAGCCTTATTCTCTCTTGCAATTTCAATTCCGCTTCCATTTCATTCGGAGATATGTATAGAGATTATAAAATTGTTTGTCAAGGAAAATCTATTGAATTTTCTTGTATAAGTGAAAAATGAGGCTCAAAAAGCCCAAGAAACTAAAAGAAGGTTGGCTATCGCATAACTACGGCAAATATTTAAATTAAGAAAAAATCCCCTCTTTCCAAAAAGCTGTAATAACCCTCTTTGTTAAATATTATATGATCAAGGAGCTCTATGCCAAGAGTATTTGCGGCTGTTTTAAGCTTTGCCGTAATCATTATATCCTCTTCGCTCGGCGTAAAGTCTCCTATAGGATGATTATGAGCCACTATAATTCCGGATGCCCTATCCATAAGAGGATCCGCAAAAACCTCTCTCGGATGAATATGATTCATATTAATAAGCCCTACGGAAACAACTCTGCTTGTAATAACCTCGTTTGCTCCGTTTAAAGATATACATATAAAGCATTCCTGTTTTCTATCCGCATAATGTTTTATAATAGAAAATATATCCGAAGAATAGGAAATCTTAAATCCTTTGGGATGAACGCGTCTTCTTGTAAATTCCAGCGCCGCTAAAATAAGAGAGGCTTTAGCCAGCCCAATTCCTTTAACCTTTTGCAAGTCTTGATGCTCCGACGAATCAAGTATTTTTAATACCTGCTTCGAAATGCTTAACACATCATAGTTTCCGGCTCCGCTGCCTATCAGAATAGCCATAAGCTCAAGATCCGATAAAGCCTGCGCCCCTTTTTTTTGAAGCTTTTCCCGCGGCCTGTCTATTTTGGGAATATTTGCAATACGTTTTTTCATAATTTTAACATTCCTTTTTTATAAAATATATTATGTTATAATGATTTTAAAATAATAAAAAACCAACCGCAATATTAAATATAACTCTTTTCCGCCTTTGGTTAAAATAACGGTTTTTTTTGCTTGTCATTTATGCTCAAAAAAAGATAAAAGCCAATATTTAATTGCAAAAAAGAGCGATAAAAATTTGGAGATAACAGAATAGAAAGCGAAGCGGTAAAATTTAAACGGATAAACATAAGTTGCGCGTTGCAAAAAAGGAACAAGATAGTAATGAAAAATTTCAAACCGAATTGTATGCCTCTTTTAATAGGAAGTCTGCCTATAGAAGATCATAAAGAAGCTGCCGAAATAATATTCGATTATACTCCCGAAATACCCTTATGGGCGCAGCTTCCGGCGTATCAAAAAGAGGGAATGATAGAACAATTTTTGCCGGGCATGCCCTCGGTTCAAAATAAAGATAAAACAACCTTTATAAATACGCAAGATTCTGATTTTGAACCGGAAATCTTAAAATTTTACGAAGATTATCTATCCTCCGAAGATAAAGATATAACTTCCTATAACGATAGATTTAGATTAACCGAAAACGAGGCAAAAGGTTTTTTTATATTCATGGAAAAAATAAAAAAACTCTCGACCAAGCCTTACGCTGTAAAAGGACAAATAACAGGTCCCGTAACATTTGGCGTAGGAGTTAAAGACCAGAATAATAAAAGTATATTTTACGACGACAGGCTAAAAGATATAGCGGTAAAACTTATAGCAAAAAAAGCAAAATGGCAGGCGGGAGCGCTTGCAAAACTCGGAGCGCCTACCATTATATTTTTAGACGAGCCTGCTTTGGCGGGCTTCGGTTCTTCCTCTTTTTTAACCGTATCCCGCGAAGAAGGCATGGAAGTTTTAACCGAAGTAATAGACGCCATACATACCCAAAAGGCTTTTGCCGGAATACATATATGCGCAAATTCGGACTGGTCTTTGGCTTTGGAAACTCCGGCGGACATTATAAGTTTTGACGCGTACTCCTTTTTTGATAAATTTATACTTTATCCGAATCATATTAAAAAATTTATTGAAAAGGGCGGTATGCTGGCATTGGGAATTATACCCACCGCCAATATCGAAGATATAGAAAAAGAAAATTCCTCTTCTCTTGCGGCTTCATTTAAGGATAAGAGCGCTCAAATAGAAAAGATAGGAATTAAAAAGGAAGTTATACTTTCGCAATCTTTTATTACCCCGAGTTGCGGAACGGGCAACATGAGCTTAAAGCATGCAAAAAAGGTTTTGAAAATGACAAAAGAGGTTTCCGAGATTGTAAGAAAAGGAATGTGAATATACTTATTATATTGCTATGGCAAGGCAGGCTTTTAGTTTTTATTTTGAATATATTTTTTGGGATGACTTGGACTTCCTCCTTTCTCTTTTAACTTATATTATTTATCATTAGCTATTGTCTACTTTTTTGGGGGAAGTCCACAGCGTAGTTTTTAATTTTTGACTTGTCCGCTTTGATTTTATCCGGTTTAAACTGTTTATAGCTTGCCTTTAAACGCTGACGATTATTTTATAAAAAATTGTTTTGTATAACAAGGCTTTTTTTAGGGACGGGGGTTTTATATGGTTATAAAATAATTAGTTTTTATTTGTTCGTGGCGCTTATAGATAGTTTCCAATAAAATGATTGCCGGATTGAGTAATAAGCATATGCCGATTTAAATCAATTCGGATATGACCGAGTTTGTTTGCTCCGCTTTTTGCTTGCCGTCTCGGATTTTCGGCTTTGTCTTAACGCAAAACCAGCCGAAAATTGTTTCCTCGACTGCAAGAGCCGCTACGCAAATAAACTTCGGACATATCCTTTTTTTAAGTATTCTTTATGGCATTTTTTTATAATTAATTTATAGTAAGGCTATATATGGTTATAAAATATTTGTTAGGGGCGCTTATTAAGGGATTTCTCCCCTTTGGGTCGAAATGACAAACAAAAATTCGATCCGAAGGGGAGAAATTCCTTATCTATGGCAAGAGTAATGTTATCTACGGATTGGGTTAATTGATCAAAAGTAAAAGAATATTTCAGGATCCGTTTTTAATCCGCCTATTATAACCTCTGCCAAAGCAGATAGGACGGTCTCGTTATAAGGAATAGGTTGACTTGTAATTGCCTCATTTATGATAATAGTTTGAATTGATTTGATAATAGCGTTTACGTCTTTACCAAAAGCGTTTATGGTTTTGTCAAAATCGTAAGCCTCTTTTAGTTTTTTGCGCTGTTTTCTATGCCACTTTGCCCTAACAAGTGAAAAATAGCCCGAAAAAAAGAAAAAGCGTAATCCGGTATTGTTTCCGCCGCCTTACAACAAAGATTAAAGGCTTGTAATTTAATTAAGGGATTTCTCCTCGCTTTGCTCGCCGAAATGATATGGGGAAAAAGGGGGGCGTCGAAATGACAAGCAAAAACAACGCTTCAAAATAAAAAAGGGCTGGGATTTGATTATTCCCCGCCTTTTTGTATGTCTTGATTGTATTTTTATTGTTTGTCCGCTTTTTTTCGGGGAAGTCAAATTTCGTTAAAGGTTTTTACTTGATTACCCGACTTTTTTTTTGCAACTTGATTTTTATCAAAGCTTCAACTTTGTTTTGCTTTAAATGAAAAACTTATATTGTAATTATAAAGATATAAATATATAGGTTTGCAGAATATATAGAAGATATAATGATTGTATTGTAAGGAGATTTTTTTATGTCCAGAGAGGAAATTTTTAATAGTATAACGCATCTTGCAGGCGCGGTTTTATCGTTTGCGGGCGCGGTAATATTAATTGTAACCGCCTCGGTTTACGCAGGAGCGCGAGAGATAGCAAGTTCCATTATATACGGAATATCTCTTTTGGCGCTTTATACTTTTTCAACTCTTTATCACGGTTCTACTGGAAATTTAAAAAAACTTTTTCGCAAATTAGATCATATTTCAATATATGTTTTAATTGCAGGAACATATACTCCTTTTACCCTTATAACTCTTAAAGGCAAAATAGGATGGACAATGTTTGCGGGGGTTTGGATTCTTGCGGTTATAGGAATTTTTTTAGAGTTATTTTATAAAAAACAGGGCAGAGTTTTGCCGGTAACAATTTATCTTTTAATGGGCTGGGCGCTTTTGATAGTAATTAAGCCGCTGCTTAACAACCTATCTTTTACCGGTTTCTTTTGGCTTTTACTCGGAGGCTTATTTTATACTATCGGCATAATTTTTTATGCTTTGGATAAAAAGGTTCGCTATTTTCACGGAGTTTGGCATTTGTTTGTGATAGGCGGCAGTATAAGCCATTATTTTACGGTTTTGTTGTATTCCGATTTAAAGATATGAAATTAATTTTTCCTTGCGCTTTTAATCGGATGCTTTTATATACCCTTTTTTTTGAGGTGTAAAAATATATGTCTTATCTTGTTTTAGCGCGAAAATATAGACCCCAAACCTTTGAAGAGGTTGTTAGGCAAGAGCATGTTACAAAGACTCTGATAAATTCGATTAAAGCGAACAGGGTGGCTCATGCAATATTATTTACAGGCACAAGAGGCGCGGGAAAAACCACGATAGCGAGAATTCTTGCAAAAGCTATGAATTGCCGGAAAGGTCCGTCTCCTATTCCTTGCAACGAGTGCGATTCCTGCAAAGAGATTATTAACGGATACTCGCCGGACGTTATAGAAATAGACGGCGCGTCGAATAATAGCGTGGACGACGTAAGAGAGCTTATAGAGAACGCAAAATATATGCCTTCTCACAGCAAATTCAAGATATATATTATAGACGAAATTCATATGTTGTCGAAATCGGCTTTTAACGCTTTATTAAAGACGTTGGAAGAGCCGCCTGCGCATATTTTATTCTTTTTTGCCACAACTGAACCGCGTAAAATTCCAATAACAATACTTTCTCGCTGTCAAAGACATGATTTAAGAAGAATCGATACGCCCTCCATAGTAAAACATCTTGCTTTTATATCAAAAGAGGAAGAGGTCGAGATAAGTGAAGCGACGCTTAACATGATAGCCCGTCAAGGAGCGGGAAGCATACGGGATTCTTTAAGTCTTTTAGATCATGTAATAAGCGGCTCGTCCGGCAAGATTTTACACGAAACCGCTTTGAATATACTTGTGGCGGTTGATCGCAAAATAGTATTCTCCTTTTCCCAAGCTTTAATAGATTCGGATATAAAAAAGGCTTTATCCATTTTAAACGAGGTTTATTTAAGGGGATCCGATATAAAAATATTTTATAAGGAGATATTAACCCATTTTAGAGATATTATTTTAATAAGTATGGGAAAGCCGGATATTGTAGACGCGCCGGACTCCGAAATAGAGATAATGACAAAAAGCGTCGAGAAAAAGCCTTTTGGAATGTTGAATCGAATATTTGAATTTTTATTAAAAGAGGAAGCGGCAATAAATTTTTCTAATAATTCAAAGCTTCTTATTGAAACAATTTTAATAAGGCTTGCGTATGTAAAACCTGTTATGTCCGTAGATAAGCTTATTTCTAAACTTGATTTGATTTATGATAAAACTCAGGCTTTAAAACAGGAGGCTTTTGAATATAAAAAGGCAAAAACCGCAGAGCCGGAAGGCAGCCTTTTAAAAGAGACGCCGGCGGAATATAATGAAAAATTTGATTACGAAAAGAGGAAAAAGATTAAGCCGAAAATTGAAGCTCCGAAGCCGATTGAAGTCCCGGAGCCGGAGGAAAAAAGCGGCGGCGCAATCGATGTAAGCGATAAAGAGGCGCTATGGGATGCGGCGTTAAAACTAATCGAAGCAAAATCTCCGGCTATGGCATCTCACCTTGAAGGAAGTTTTCCAAGCCGATTGTCCGAAAATAAAATAACAATAGAAGCGACCGGAAATAAGGTGGTAATAGATAGGCTTAATTTAAAAAAGAGTTTGGACGTAATTTCAAAAGCGGTTTCGGAGGTTGCGGGCAAAACATTAAAGGCGGTTATTGACGGAAAGATAGTAAACGGCAAAAAAAACGGGGTAAAAAAATCGAATAAAAAAGAACTGGAAAACAAAGCTTTAAATCATCCTCTTGTTCAAGAGGCAATGGAGGTTTTTGACGGTAGAATTAAAAGCTTAAAAGTTTTATAAACAATAGGAGGAATAGGATAATGAAAGGTATGGGAAATATGCTTAAAGAGGCTCAAAAGCTTCAAAGCAAAATGCTTAAAATGCAAGAGGAACTTGCGGACGAAATAGTAGAGGCAAGCGCCGGAGGCGGAATGGTAAAGGTTAAGGTGAACGGAAGACAACAGGTTATGGATATTGTAATAGAAAAAGAGGTTGTAGATCCGGAAGAGGTGGAAATGTTGCAGGATCTTGTTATCGCCGCGGTAAATGACGCCTTGAAAAAATCAAACGATTTGGCGTCCGAACAGATGAAGGGCTTAACCGGCGGTTTGAATATGCCCGGATTTATGTAAGGCTTAAAATTATGGGATACTATCCGACTTCTTTAACCGGGCTTATCGAAAATTTTTCAAAACTTCCCGGAATAGGGTTTAAAACGGCAGAACGCCTTGCTATGCATGTATTAAAGATGCCTTATAACGAGGCTGCCTATTTTTCCGAAAGCATAATGGATGTTAAAAAAAAGATAGGCTTTTGTTCGGAATGTTTTTCTTTAAGCGATAACGAAATTTGTTCTATATGCGCGAATCCTTTGCGACATAACTCGATTCTTTGCGTAACGGAGCAACCCGCGGATATGATAGTAATAGAAAAGGCGGGCGCTTTTAAAGGATTATATCATATTCTATGCGGGGTTCTTTCTCCGATGGACGGAGTAACTCCGAGCGATATAAAGATAAAGGAGCTTGTAGCAAGAATAGATAAGGATAAAATAACCGAAGTTATAATAGCCACAAATACAAACGCGGAAGGGGAATCAACCGCAGATTATATTGCAAATATATTAAAAAGCAAAAATATCAAAATATCGAGAATAGCGTCCGGCATACCTGTCGGCGGGGAATTAAAATATATTGATCAGGTAACGTTAAAAAGAGCGATGGAGGCAAGATATGCCGTCTGATAAGGATTTTTTTGATTGTAAGGAATGCGGAGAATGCTGCAAGGGATACGGCGGAATAACCGTATCCGAAAAGAATATAAAGGATGTATCGGCGTTTATTAACGCCGATATCCAAGAGTTTATCGGTAAATATTGCGTTAATGTCGGAAACAGATATATTTTATCGCAAAAAAAAGACGGTTTTTGCGTGTTTTGGAAAAATAAATTATGCCTGATACATCCGGTGAAGCCCAAAATGTGTAAGGATTGGCCATTTATTGCAAACGTAATTAAAAGACCGGAAAAATGGCTTGTTATGGCGGAAACTTGTCCTGGCATAAACAGAAACGCCTCTTTAAAAGAGGTCGCCGAATATGTCGTTAAATATCAAAGCTAAGGTCTTCTGGCCACTCTCTTAAATGACCGTCCGCAATTCCTTTTTTGCAAGCGTTAATAATAACGCGAGCGTTTTTTATAATAATATCTCTTTTAGGATCGACATTATTAAAGACTTTCCACAACAGCAAAGAATCATCTTCAAGATTTATATCTTTATCAAACAATATTATTATATCGAAAATTTTCGCTTCTTTTGCTTTTAAAATTTTAAGCGCGCTATCCGCTCCGGGTTTATCTTTCGGCTTATCAATAGCAAACGCCGCGGCTTTTTTTCCGTTATAATCTTCGGATATTTCCGAAAAAAGAATTCTTATATTCTTTATAAAATCGGTTTCCTTATATAAAACCTCCTTTATATTTTCTTTTATGCTTCCTTTTTTTGAAGCGCTCTCTTTTCGCGGAGGTTCGCCTTGAAATCTTTTTGTAAGATCAAACCCTATTTTTGCCCCGAAGTTAGCGTAAGGGGAGGAGTGATCTAAAACGTCCAATATTCCTTTTCCTTCTATAATATCGGACAAGGGATCATCAAATCTTGTTAAAAACAGCATTGCAATCTTTTTAAGATCGGACGGCTTGATATTATCGTCTATAATAATAATCGCTTTGCAAAAGCTCATCTGCCCTTGTCCCCACAAACCGTTTATAACCTTATGGGCATGTCCCGGATACTCTTTATTTATGGAAACTATAACAATGTTATGAAACACTCCTTCCATAGGGAAAAAATAGTCTGTTATTTCGGGTATAACCGACTGTATTAAAGGAAGAAAAAGCCTTTCCGTAGCTCTTGCCATATAACAATCTTCCATAGGAGGCCTGCCTACGAGGGTGGCGTTATAAATGGGATTTTCTTTATGAGTAATAGCGGTTACATGAAAAACAGGATAATCGTCCGCAAGCGAATAATAGCCGGTATGATCTCCAAAAGGTCCTTCCAATCTTTTTTCTTCCGGATCAACGTAACCTTCCAAAATGAACTCGGCATCTGCCGGAACTTCCAAATCTATGGTAAGACATTTTGTAGTATAAACAGGTTTTTTATTAATAAAGCCCGCCAAAATTGTTTCGTCCATGCCTGTAGGCATAGGAGCGGTCGCCGCATATATAAGGCTGGGAGCGGCGCCTATTGCTACCGCTACAGGCATTCTTTTTTTTGCTTTTTTATACTCGTTATAATAGTGGGAGCCGTCTTTATGAATATGCCAGTGCATTCCGGTAGTGTTTTTATCAAAAACCTGAAGTCTATACATTCCTATGTTTCTTTTGCCGGTAGAAAGACTTTTTGTTATTACCATAGGAAGCGTTATAAAGGGACCCGCATCTTTGGGCCAACAGGTTAAAACCGGAATAATCGACAAATCAACCTTGTCTCCCGTATAAACAACCTGCCTGCAAGGAGGGGTTTTGCCTCTGTATTTGCGCGGAAAAAAATTTGCCGCGTTTCCTACAAGCTTTAATATGTTTAAAATGCCTTTAATGTTTTTTGTAGGATTTGTATGTATATACTCTTTTACTCGTTCGCCCAAGTCGTCCAGTTTATCTACTCCAAGCGCCAAGCATATTCTTTTATCGCTTCCGAATATGTTGGTTGTAACCGGAAAGCGGCTGTTTTTAACATTTGTAAAACAAAGAGCTTTGCCTCCGTTTTTGGACTTTGATTCTTTATCTGTTATTTTGCTTATATCAAGATGGGGCGAGACTTCTTGTTTTATAAATTTTATCTCTTTTTCTTCTTTTAATTTTTCTATAAACTCCAAAAGGTTTTTATACATAATTTGCTCCTTTTTATACAAAGATATAAGGTTGCCGCCCGTTGTTTATTTTTTAAAATAAGACGGTTCTACTTTTCCGTTTTATAGAGGCGGAAAGTTATTTTATTTATTTTAGTTTTAAAGTTTAAATGTTTCCGTAGAAGCAGGTTTTATCCGACGCCGAAATCAAGCAAAAGAGAATTGGCTTATGCGGAAATTAGAAAATAACATCCGATAATATCCCTACAAAAGCCGTAATGGAAATAATACTGTTTATATGAAAAAAAGCCACATTAATATGGGTAAGCTTTCCGTCTTTTACAATAAAATGCTCGGCAATAAACAGAGCCGCTATAATTCCTACAAAACAAAGATAAATGTTTCCCATGTCAAACGCCGGAAAAATGAGCAGAAAAAATATTAAAGATAATCCGTGTAGAATTCTCGCTATAAAAAGAGATTTTTTTACCCCGAATTTTACCGGTATTGAAAAAAGTTTTTTCTCTTTATCAAAAGATATGTCTTGCAAGGAATAAAGGATATCAAAACCGGCTATGTAGGTTAAAAGCGCGGCGGATAAAAACAGTATTTTAAGGGAGAAGTTGTCCGTAAAACCGATCCATGCTCCTATGGGCGCAAAGGATATCGCGGCTCCCAAATAGATATGACAAAGCCATGTAAAACGTTTTGTATAAGAATATGAAAAAAGAAAGGCAAGAAGCGGAAAGGATAGGTAAAAGCAGGCTTTGGAAAGCATGAAGGAGGCAAAAATAAATATTGCCGAAGATATTAATACAAATGTTATTGCGGATAAGGGTTTTAGTTTGCCGGATGGAATTTCCCGTTGTTTTGTTCGCGGATTATCTTTATCGATTTTTGCGTCTGCAATTCGGTTGAATCCCATAGCCGCAGACCTTGCCCCCGCCATAGCTATAATAACCCATAAAATATCGGCTATGTTTATGGGAGCGCTTTTGGAAGCCAAAACTATTGCGGATAACGCAAAAGGAAGCGCAAACAGGGTATGAGAGAATTTTATCATTTTAGCGTAAGTTAATATTTTTTCTTTTATCATAATTGCGT
>JAFDMD010000162.1 GCA_019306185.1 Deltaproteobacteria bacterium | reverse complement strand
ATTTTCGAGCTATAGCGACAAGATATGACAAATTGAAACGTAATTTCGAAGCTATGCTCGCTTTGGCTTGCGCTTTCCTTTGGCTACCTTTATGAATTGTCAACAGACCCTAATTGTTCGGGCTCTGATTGGATTTATTATTAAGCATGTAATCTCGGCGTATATTGCATGCAACCTCTATATGTTTTCTATTTGAGCTTAACGCTTATAATCGATTTGCGAAGCGAAAAAAATAAAGATATTTTGCGCTTTTATTAAAATAACGGGAAGGATTTTTTGCTCTTCAACCTTAAGCGGCAAAGCAAAGAGAACTATTATAGCGACCTATTATAATGAGAATATAATAATGAAAAATCAAAAAAGAGGCGTTTTAAGACCTGCGGAATTTGCAGAACAAAAGTTATTAACCGGCATTTTAGACGGAACATATCCGGTAGGCTCTTTTTTGCCGAGCGAAAGAGACTTTGCGGTTAAAATAGGAGTTACAAGGGCTACTTTTCGCGAAACTCTTCAAAGGCTTGCAAGAGAAGGCTGGATAACCATAAAACACGGCAGACCTACGAGGGTAAACGATTATTGGAATGCCGGCGGTTTGGGCATGCTCGCGACTTTAACAAGATACGGTAAATTTTTACCCAAAGGTTTTTTGTTTCATCTTATAGAGGTAAGAAACAATATGTTACCGGATATAGCGGAGCTTGCGGTTTTAAAGGCTTCGGATAAAATAATAGAATATCTGAAAAATCACCCGAAATTAAAAGATAACGCTCCAGCGTTTGTTAAATTCGATTGGGAATTGCATATGTTAATGGTAAAACTTTCTGGAAATCCGATTTTTTCCTTTATTTTTAATGATTTCGAATCGATTTATACTATGATGACCTTAAAACATTTTAAGATTGAAAAGGCGAGGGAGCTTGCAAAAAACTATTATAAGGAACTTTTGGATACTATAGAATTAGGGCATGAGGCGGTAGGAAAATTGATTAAAAGTAGGTTGAAAAAATCGGGCGAGATATGGAAGGGGCTAACGTAAAACGGCATTTTATTATTCCCATATTTCGGCTATCTTTTTTTTGATTTTGTGGTTATGTATTTCGATTAATTGTTTGCAATTTTCTATTATTTTTTCCTCTTTTTCTATTTCGCTAACTATTTGGCGTTGGACTTCAAGGGGGGGCAGGGGGATTTTTAGGCGCTGTAACACTTTTACGGAAGCAATATTTTTTATTGCTGCGCCGCCGGTATTTGATAAAAGATTATTTTGAAAAATATCACTTTCCATAAATAACTTTAAAAACTTAACATCAAAAATGTTGTATGTAGTTAATTTTAATAGTGCCTGATTAATTATCCCTTTTTTTGTTTCTTGCGGAATAATAGCGAGCTTCCCCATCGTGCCTGAACAGCTCATAATTAAATCATTAGGTTTAACTTCAAATCGTATCATTTCATTAAACTTTTGTTCGTCTATAAAATATCTAAAAGCTGAAAAGTCGCCGGTAATTGCATGAGATTGCTCATAAACCGCATAACCGCGTTTTTTAAATATATTTTTTTTCAGGCTACCGCCAAAAGGTCCGCGGACAAAAGAGCAAACCTCCCCTAACTTAACCGTCTCCCAATTCGGATCAATTTTTATAATCGGTTTCCAGTTTTCTACAATTTGCCGCGCGCCGTCTATTATTTTTTGGTAGCCGTCAATTTCGCTAACTATTTGGCGTTGGACGTCAAGGGGGGGCAGGGGGATTTTGATTGCTCGTAATTTTTTTTGATTTAGTTTTGGAACTGTCACCCCCGTAATATAAGGCGTAATATCCATATTGTTTATAAGCTCAATTAATAATTTGTCTAAAATTTTTTTTCTGTTTGGGCGTATCACATGCGCATGGTTATTAACCCAGTATTTACCAGTGGCAATAAAAGCCGTTTCATCTCCTACGCCCCACTTAGCGCCATCTTCTCCAATCAGAACAAGTTTTTCATCAAAAAGATAACTTTCAACATAATCAAGAATCCCCGTAGCTCCATAATACGGATATTCTCCTTTTTTTCGTTTTGACTTCGCTATAGGCTTTCTTTTACTGTCTAAAATTTCGCACACATCCCCCAACTCTACTATATCCCATTTAACCTTGCTATAATCTACCTGTGTTTTGTATCTATCACCGGTAAGGTTATAATCGCCGTCTTCGGCGATTTTGCTTTTATTTATAAATAGGGCGGGTTCGGATTTGGTTTTTTTGCCTTGTTGCCAGTTTTGCAATATTTTAAAGGCTTGCGGAAGGTCGTTTTTATTTATTCGTCTTCTTTGAGCGCCAAGGTCGAAGCCGTCGTTTAAAATTTTTACAAATAGGATTTGGTCTCTATTTTTTGCAATTTGTTTATCTAAAAAGAGTATAGAGGTTTTTACTCCGCTGTATGGCTTAAATATTCCGGCGGGAAGGCTTGCTACCGCATATAAATAGTTTTCCTTTATAAGCATTTTTCTTAACGCTTTATATGCGTTTTCATTTTTAAATATTATTCCTTCCGGCACAATAATTCCGGCTTTGCCGTTTATGGCAAGATGTTCGGCTATGTAATCTACAAAAAGAAGTTCCGCTCTTTTTGCGGTTATTTGAAATTTTTTATGGGGGCGAATGCCTCCGGTAGGAGACATAAAGGGCGGATTCGCAAGGATTACGTTAAAACTGTCTTCCCATCGTTCTTCGCTGGTTAACGTGTCGTATTCGTATATTTTGGGTTCCGAAAAACCGTGAAGGTAAAGGTTTACTTTAGAAAGTTTTACCATGTCCGGCGATATGTCGTAACCGATGATTCTTTTGGAAAGACGTTTTTTTTGTTCCGGGCTTAAATTTTCGGCTTTATATTTTCCGTTTTTCTGTATTTCAACGCCAGCCATGTCCGCGCTTTTTGTTTCGGCAAATGTGGGGATGTATTCCTCTTTTTTGTAATTAGATGAGTTTTCTCTACAAATATGTTTGTAAGAGGATATTAAAAAGCCGGAGGTGCCGCAAGCAGGGTCTAATATAGAATCGTTTTTTTGCGGATTTATTACTTCCACTATAAAATCTATTATGTGGCGGGGGGTTCTAAACTGCCCGGCGTCTCCTTGAGAGCCGAGTACGGAAAGAAGATATTCAAATGCGTTACCAAGATTTTCGCTGTTATCGTAGCTGAATTTATCTATTTCTTTTAAAAAAAGCCTTAAGGTTTCAGGGTCTTTAAAAGGTAGATAAGCGCCTTTGAATATGGAGCGAAAAAGTTCCGGTATTTGCTCTGATTCCGCAAATTTTTCCAAAGCTTCGGTATAGATTTCCCAACGTTTTGCGCCGGATATTGTAAGGCTTGTTAGCTTTTTCCAAGAATATTCTTTTAAATCGCCGGTTAAAAACTGGGCTTTGCCGCCCAAACTTTCGTTTTCTCTGTCCATATCGTCCATAAACTTATATATAAGCGCGTTTGTAATCTGATCTATTTGAGCTTTTGGATCCGGCGTTTTGCCTACAAGTATGTTGCGGGCGGCGTTGATGTTTTGTTTGGTATCTTTATCTAACATTTTTTTATAATTGTTTCGTTTTTATATTATACGGCGTATGTATCTAAATTAATATAGTTTTTAACATACTCCGGAATTGTGTCCCGTTCTTCTTTGTTTAAGGCTTTAAAATCGTTAATGCCGAAAGAGGAACAAAAATTAAGGTCTCCGTATCTTTTTTCCTCTATGATTTTACGAAATTTTTTGTCTCCTACATAGGTTTTAAAGTAGTTTATTATGTAGGGTATCTCTTTGCTATTCGGCTTGTGGATAGATATAAATTTGTCGCATTCTTCGTTTAATTTTTCCTCTTTGTTTTTCAATGCGGGTATTATGCCGAAAGCAAGTTCTAAAAATTCTTTCCAAGTTAGCTTTCTATCTATATTTTGACTTTTTCTTATTTTTTCAAGATTAAGATAAAGTTCCGGTTTATTTTCATATTTTGTCTTAATAATAGATATTGCTTCTTCCCAGTTTTCATTTTCTACGGCG
>JAFDMD010000161.1 GCA_019306185.1 Deltaproteobacteria bacterium | reverse complement strand
TAACAAAGCGGTTTGTTCGTTTGCAAGGCAAAAAAAAAATTTAACCGGAGGAATACATGGAGTATTTCGAGGATTAAAATTTTTTTTCAACGCCGCAAACGGGCAAACCGCGAAGTTAATTGCCTAATGTTTCGCAAAACCCTTTCAAATCAAAAGAATTAGCTCCGGTTCCGTTTATGCTTTTCGCTTCTTTAAGCTTTTTGTTTAATTCCGCAAATTTCGAAGAGCTTGTATCGACTTCGGACGGATCTATGCCGAGAGCGTTTGCCATTGCCTGTTTTGCAAACTCGGTTTTGGTTTCCGGGCTAAAATTTTTCATATCGACCGGAGATCCTGTTACCGCTCCTTGAATAGCCGCCGGATTTTGAACTATGGCGGCGGCTTGAGCCGCTTTACTATTTTGAACTATTTGAACATCGCCGCCTTTTATATTCGTTTTCTTTTTAGACGAAGCAAAATCCGCTTCAATATCTACTCCTGCAGCAGCGCTGCTGCTGCCGCCTTTTTTAGACTGAGAATCCGCGCTTACGGATAAAGAGATAGACTCGCCTAATTTTAAGGAACTGCTTTCAACGCTTTTTGAAGTAACGGTTCCGCCCGCCGCAACCAAAACCTTTTTTTCGGCTTTTACGTCCGTTCCTTCAAAACCTATATCGCCTCCGCCGGTTATATTAATATTGCTTCCGGATTTAATATTTCCGGTAACCGCTTTTTTGGATTTTTTATAAGAAGCGCTTTGATCTGCGGTAAGCGCATTATAATTTTCCTTTTTGCCCGCTTTGGATTTGCCATATACGGAAACCCCCGCATCCAATTTATGAGAAGTGCTTTCGGAGGTATCGATTGCCGCGTTAAATTTTACGTTATCCTTAGCGTTGATTGTAACATCTTTTTTAGCCTCCATTTCGGTTCCCGTGAAAGTAGCGCTTTTACCGGAATTTATATTTATTTTTCCTCCGGATTCAATGCTGCCCGCTTCAAAGGTTGTTTTTTCGGTATTACTTATACCGTAACCGCCCTTTGCGCTTGCTTCCAAAATGGATTCCCCTTTCTTAGCCAATCTGTTTTTACCTACGCTTGCCTCAATATTTTGAGATTTTTCCTTTTCGCTTGTATAACTTTTTGCGGCGTCAAATTTAACGTTTCCGCCCGCGTTAATTTCGGTATTGCCCGAAGATTTTATGGCTGTTCCCTCGAATTTTGCATCGTTTTTGGTTTTAATGCTAATGCCGGCTCCGGACGTTATGGAACCTGTTACGGCTTTATAAGAATCTTTTGTTTTCGATTCCTCTCCGTAATTTCCGGCAACTCCTCCGCTAATGGGAGCTTTCTTTCCATAAGTTTTCCCTACGTTTACGGAACCTCCCGCTTCAAAAGAAGATTTATTGCTTTTTTCGATATCTTTGACGGCTTTAAAATCAAGTTCTCCGGCTTCTATTTCTACTCCGCCGGCTCCTGCAATTTTTGTTCCTTCAAAGGTAGTTTTATCCGTTGAAACGCTTGTAACTTTTCCTCCGGCTTTTATATTGGAAACAACCGCTTTACTTGTATAAGAGCTATCTTTTTCCTCTTCGCGGGAATAGGATGCTTCCGCTCCTTTGCCTACTGCCGCGGTTGATGAGGTTCCCGATTTTCCGTAATATCCCCCGCTTACTTCTCCTTCTAAATAGCCGCCCATTTTTCCGGTATCGGTTTGAGATTTATTGTGTATTGTGGTTGTATCTTTAGCCGCAAGGCTTTCGATTGTTTTGGCGGACTGAGTAAAATCTTGCGCGGCTTCGATATTGGTTCCTACATCTTTGATTGAATTTTCGGCTGTTCTTGTAATACTGCCGGATCCGGATTTTATGGAAGATACTACCGCTTTTGTTTTAGTAACGCCGCCGCTTGACTGTAAAACTTCGGCTTTAAGCCCCGCTCCCGCTTTTCCTTTCACTCCCGCAGCCGCTCTATTATCTTGCGCTCCTCTCATTCCCTGCTTTGCTCCGGCAAACGCTTCCGCTTTATTGTCATTATAAAATCCTGCGTTAACCGTTTGAGTATCGTAGGTGGTTGTATGTTCATCTTGCGCCGCCAAAAACTCCATATCTTTCGCTTTAAGTTCAACCTTTTTATCTCCGCTTAATTCGGATCCTTTTACGGTAAGTTTTTCCTTCGCGTCTATTTTAAGGTTGCCTCCGGATTTAATAGAGCTGCCTGTATGAGTTATATCTTTGGAACCTTTTGTGGTTTTAGTATTGCTTGCCAAATAAAGCGAATTATCGGAAGTAGCCTTTGCCGAAGCATCCGCGGTAGCGCCGAATTGAGCGTTTGCTTTGGCTTTAGCTTTTGCTTCGTTTTCGGTTTCCCCCATAAATCCAACGTTTGTAGTATTGGTTGTAACCGTGGAAGTGTGTATGTCTTCTGCCGCCATAACCTTAACGTTTTTAGCGTTAAGGTCAACGTCTCCTTTTGCTTCCACTTTGGATCCGCGTATAAGCGCTTCATTTTCCGTATTAACGGTAAGATTTTTTCCGACTTTTAACGATGACCCTACGCTTTTTGAAGAATACTCGTCAGATGTTTCATTAGTAACCCCTGCAACAACCAACCCGCCTTTTCCTTCATAACTTGCGCCGGTTTCGGCTTCGGCTTTAGCCCCCGATAATCCCGCTTTAGAGCCGGTTTTTGTTTTTGTTTTGCTTTTTTCGCTGCCCGAATCTATTTTAGTAAAAGTTACGGTTGTAGTTTTGGTATGGGTTTTATCTATATTTCTGCCTTCTATTATTTTAACATCTTTTGCGTCAATTTTAGCGCTGCCGGCAATATCAACTTCGGAACCTTTTATTTTAAGGGTATTGCCCGATTTTATAGTCGCGTCGCCTCCTATATTGATATTTGAGGCAAGATTTTTACTTTGATATTGATCTTTTGTTTCATTTTCAACGCCAAATACCCCTCCGCCTACTCCGAACCCTGTTGTTCTGGTTTTAGTAAGGGTTTTTGTTTCGTTGTTTCTTGCAAGTATATTAATATCTTTTTTCGCTTCAAAATCTGCGTTTCCTTTGGTTTTTACGTCCGTTCCCGCAAGGGTTATATCTTTGCCGGATTTTATATTAAGATTTCCTCCTACCGTTAAACCGGATTTAATATGTTCCGTTTTTTGCTCGGTTTTTGTAATGGAAGAACCGCCTAATAATGCGGCGTCGTTCATAAACTCTGTCTTTTTAGTATGAGTAGTTTTGGTTGTTTCCTTTTTTATGGTATCAAAGGTTACGTCTCCGCCTGCCTTTAGACTTGCATTTTTTCCCGCTTTCATTTGAGCGCCGATATTTTTTATATTTTTTGCAGCGTCAATATTAAGATTTTTTGTAGATTTAATTTCTGCGGTTTTGCCTACGGAAGTCCGCTTTTCCAAATCGCCGCCGGAAACTTGGGTATAAGTTTTACTTATGATACTGCCTTCGGTCGATTTTAAAGATACGTCGCCCCCTTTAATTGTTCCGCTTGTGTTTGTAATATCGCCTTTGCTTTTAATATTAAGGGTATTATCTCCCGATATTGTTCCGCCTGTATTAGTAACAGAGGCAAGATTCATATTTACGTCTTTTGCCGCTATTACCGCGCCTTTTTCAATTGCATCCTTTGTTGATTTTGCCAAATAAACAACCGGAGTCAAAACTTTTTTGCCATCGACAACCGTTTCTACCATCCAAACAATATCTTCTTTAAGCTTATCTATCTGATCTTTTTTAGGCGCCTTGCCGTATTCAAACCCAATTTTTTTTGCCGAAGAAAGCCCTGCATCCATTAAAGATTGCATTTGAGCTGCTTCATTGGCAAAGCCTCCGAGCAGATTGCTTCCTATTTTGCTTATTAACTGCTGACGAATTAAATAC
This sequence comes from Deltaproteobacteria bacterium, assembly GCA_019306185.1. Taxonomy (GTDB): domain Bacteria; phylum Desulfobacterota; class Desulfobacteria; order Desulfobacterales; family JAFDMD01; genus JAFDMD01. The sequence continues at coordinate 187 of JAFDMD010000161.1, read as the reverse complement.
CCTTCGTAATTGGCGTCTCCGAGCTTTTGGATAGTATCGTCCGGATCGTAGCCGTAACGATGCTCCATGTATTGCGAGCCTACAAAATCGACGCCTACATTAAACAAAGGGTTTGTTTCCACAAGATAATCGGCATTAGGATCTTTGCTTATAACAAAATATCCGTTTGGATTTGAAGGCAGGGTAA
>JAFDMD010000005.1 GCA_019306185.1 Deltaproteobacteria bacterium | reverse complement strand
TTCAACTTCGGAGCGAATATTATCCCCTTTGTATTTAAAAATTATAAAAGCGTGTCTATCGGCATCGGTTGTAACTTTTGATATTTTGTCTCCTTTTTCGACCAGAATTTTAAACTTTAATATATTAGGATTTGCGCCCATTTTATCTATTCCTTTAATATCTATTAATTTGCCGCTATTAAATGAAAAGAATTTTAAAATAACTTGGTTTTTACTAATAAGATCGTTATAAAAATTTTGTTTTTCGCCTATAGAATCGCAAATGTATTGAGAAAGAATATCAACATCCGAGACTGCGGGCATTATTATTTCGGAGGTAAAACAGCCCCCGCCTCTATTTGCCGTTTCAATAAGATAGATTTTTTCATCGTCGGTTATCATATATTCCGAATGAGTTATTCCGAATTTAAAACCGAGTTTAGAATTAACCTGTTCGTTAATTGCAAGGGCTTTGTCGTATAACTTTTCGGATCATTCGCCCGGATACAATATATCTATCGCGACTTGCCGTTTTGCTGATTTTAACATTTTTTTAGTGGCTAACGCCAAACTTTTGCATCCCGAATTCTTAAAAACATAGCCGTCAACGGTAATATGGATTCCTTCTATAAATTTTTCCGCCAAAATATATCTTGAATGGCTGTTTATTAAAGCGTCATAAAAAGCCTCGTTGATTTCATTAATATTATCGACTCTATTTACTCCGAAACTTCCTCTATTATCAACCGGCTTTAAAATAATCGGCGGCTTTACGGCGTCTATAAACGAAAAAACATCCTCTATTGAAGCGCATAATTTAAATTTCGGAGATAGTATATTATTTTTTTTAGCCTCAATACGCTGAAGGTGTTTATTTACGGCAATTTGCGCCTCTTTTATACGGGGTCCCGGAAGTTTAAATTTTTCGGCAATAACCGCTTGGGCAAAATAGGAATAATCGCATTGATCCGAAATTACGGCATCCGGTTTTATTTTTTCGGCATAGTTTAATATTTTAACAAGATCGCGAAGATCCGTAATAAAAACATCTTTATACCGTGGCTTTTTATAATAATCTTGATTATAATGTATTCCGTATATTTCAAAACCTTTTTTATCTATTAAATCAAGCAAAGGCTCTTGTTCCCATCCCAGATTAATAACAATTATTTTTTTCATTTTTTTCCGGATACCTTATCCCATGTTAAAAGGCGGTTCTTTTTTAAAGATTGTCCCGCGTTGAAATTATTAATTAAAAAATCGGCGTCTATGCAATCTATTCCTTTATTATGGCGCTTAAAAACAAAATCTGTTTCATAAAACGATTCATCTTTTTGCTTATCTTTTGCAAGTATAATTTTATATCTTATCGATTGTTTAAATAAATTTTCTTCGTCGTCTATAACTGTTCTATCATAAAATTTTCCGCTCTGCTCTATAGCCCTTATCCCTTTGACCATATTTTGGAATAACCGAGGTTCCAAAGATATTTTTTTATCGGGAGTATCTATTTTTTTATCAAGTATAAAATGGCGTTCGATAACGGAGGCTCCTATTTCTACGGCTGCAAGGGATATATAAATATTATCGGTATGGTCGGAAAAGCCTACCGGTTTATTAAACATAGATTTATATATTTTAAGCAGTTTAAGATTTATTTTATGATAAGGAACGGGATAGATGCTATTGCAATGTAAAATTGTAAATTTTTCATTTTGCGCGCTTTTAAATATATTAACCGCTCGTTGTAATTGCGCAAAACTTACTATGCCTGTAGATAGTAAAGCAGGTTTTCCGGTTAAAGCGGTTTTTTTTATAAGTTGAGGAAATGTTCCTACCTGAGCGGAAGCTAATTTATAAAGTTTTACGTTTATATCTTCCAAAATATCTATAGCCTTTAAATAGGTAGGGGAAGAAAAAAATATTATCTCTTTTTTATCGCAATATTTTTTTAAATCGTAATGCCATTTTTCGTTAAGTTCTATTTGCTTGAATAATTTTTTTATTGTATCGGAAGGTTTTAAATAAAGTTCTTCCATGTTGATTGATTGAAATTTTACAGCGTCGGCTCCTGCCTCTTTAGCCGCGTCAATTGTTTGATAGGCTGTATTTAAGCTTTGATTATGGTTTGAGCCTATTTCCGCAATAATAAATGTTTTTTCGGAGTTAAAAATATTCATAAATAATCTATTCCTGATTTATAATCTCTTCGATTTTTTCCGATGAAAAATTATCTAATAACTCTTTAAGAAGTAAAATTTTTTCGGTAGGATAGCTATTTGATTTATAAATTTCATTTGCCATAAGCCCATAAGTGATGGGGAATGAGTTTTTACAGTAACCTTCTATACCTCCTGTGGCGCTGTTTGTCCAAGCATTACATTTATGACAATTATATCCTATATCAGAAAGGAAATTAATATCCTGTTCATATAAAGCCTTTCTTAATCTTATTGCTTTATCCGAATTGATAATATCTGATAAACTATTTTCATTAATATTGCCGATTATATATTTGCTCGAAAAATCCAATACGCAAGCATTAACGCTTCCATCTGCATTAATTTTGGTACAGACAAAAGGGTTAGAACATATTTTCCATTCTTCACTCTTTGTAAAATCTTGCTCTTTATAAATAGATGAATCCGTTTGAAGAGATAGAAGAGGACCCTCATACAAATTATCAATAGGTATTTTATTCCAAAAAGCTCTATTCTTGCTATTAACAGCTATAACTTCATCTGTCATAACTTCCGATATTGTTATGAATGGCGATTGTTTATATTCCGTACGAGCAATATATATGAACTTTAATACTCTTTGAAGAGAATTGGCAAAGTTGAAATGTTTTCCTATAGTATTAATAGAGCGTCGATAAATCTCTTCAAAAACCGCATCAAAGGAGATTTGCACCCTATGAACGCCTGTTTCTATCAATTTTCTTATATTTTTATCCGTAAACATTGTGGCATTTGTGGTAATGCCGACAAGTAATCCTTTTTTAACGGCATATTCCGTCATGTCATAAACATATCTATTAAATAATGGTTCGCCATTGCCTAACATCATAATATAAGTTCCAGCCTCAAGGCTTTCACATGCTTTTTTAAAAGTGTCAAACCCAATATTCATAGGTTTTCTATTCATCTGTGGATGAGCGCAATAGATGCAATTTAAGTTGCATCTAAAAAATCGTCATTATGTTTTTCTTTTCTTTCCCATGCTTTTTGATAAATTTTTAATTCATGATATTTTTCGCCATATAGATGAAAAACATCTTTTAACGTTTCTTTTTTTTGTTGTAAGTTCATCTTTACCTCCTATTTATTACTATAACTAATATTATAAACTATAAACAGACATTTGGTTGAAGCCTGTTTTTCTATGTTATGGCGCAACCCGAAATCAAAACAAAAAAATCGGATTCTGAATATAAGCTTGCCAATCGATTTATTATTATTATGTTACGCTTGTAATTGATAAGCTATCGTTCCTTTACCCGTATTTTTTTTTATATTAAATCCCGCTTTGCTAAAAATCCGTTTTGAGGGGATATTATTTTTATTTAAAGATATTCATCGGGTATTAAAATTGTAGCTTCTCCTTTAATGAGAAGTTCATTTGCTTGATTATGGATTAATGTTTCGGCAATTGCCTTTCGTCCTATTAATGATACTATTTTGACTGTTGCTAATAATTCCATATCGCTATACACGGGAGCAATAAAAAAAAAGGATTGGGAAAGATATATAGTTCCATCTCCCGGAAATTTTGATCCGAAAATTCTTGAAAAAATAGCGGAGGTTAATAAACCGGGCGATACAACTCCATTAAACCCAAAATGTTCCGCTGTTTTTTCATCTGTATGAATTAAATTATTATCCTGTGTCAATCTGACAAAATCAAGAATTTGCCCCTTTGTTATTGAAAAATTCAGACTATAAGCGCTTCCGACTTTGATTTTATCATTTCGATTAGAGCTATTTTTAAGTTTATTTTTTATGTATTTTTCCCAGTCTTTTTTAAAAAGCGCCAATCTGTATATATCCAAAAACTCGTTTAAATAATAATGTTGTTTCCTGAAAATTCCTTCAATTTCAAAACCATGTTTTCTATGGAATGAAACAACGGGGAGATTATTTGAAAGAACTTCACAACAAAGTTTTTCAACGCATAACACATCAAATGCAAAATTGATTGCATAATACTCCATTAAAGCTCCTCGTCCTCTTTGTGAAGTGTCTCCGGAATAAAATGACCAGTATGCTGTTTTATGTATCGTGTCTATGTTATAAAAACTGATTACTCCTATAGGAACATTTTTAAAATTAAAAGTGAATATCTTTGTAGTAGGATCATTTTTTATTTTTTCATACCATAGATAATGCTCTTCTTTTGAAATTATATGGCGCGTAAACATAAATTTTCTAATTTCCGGACTATTCCGCCATTTAAGAATTATATCAATAGTATCGTCATTAAGAGGGACTAATTTATACATTTTTAATATTATCCTTGCTACCTGCTAATGTTTTACTTCTACCCGATTTATTATTGCCGTAACTTTTTTACTGCCCATCCCGTCTACAAGTTCTATGTTTTTGCAAATTAAGGTTTCAAACTTTTTACTATCGGATAGCATTGAATTTATTAAATCGGTAAGCTTTTGTTCGCTAATCTTTTCGGCTTTACTTTGAAAGTATGAATAATTTTGATTAAACATATCTTCGCTTAATTTTTTTTGGTCGGCGCTTATAGTAAGAACTATAGCCGGCAAGCCCATACAGCATCTTTCCCATGTCGTACTACCTCCAGCGCCTATTGCAAGGTCGGCTTTTGCCATAAATTCCGCCATGTTATTGATGTTTTGATAACAAAATATATTGGGGCTGTTTTTTGTAGCTTTGTAGATTTCCTCTTTATTCGGATTTAAAGCGCCGAGTATTACGTCAACCTTTATATCCGGTCTGTTTAACAGCTTTATAGCGCTTATCGCTTTTTTTGTTTGATTTGTATTGTCGGAGCCACCGAAAAATATAAGTATCCGTTTTATTTCTCCAGTTCGTTTGCGCAGGTTTTTTCTCGCCTCTGCAAATTCTTTTCGGAGCAAGGCAAATTTTGGTCCGAGCGCTTGTATGCAATGTTTTGGAACAAGATTTTTATATCTATCTTTTTCAAGATAAAAATTCTGATCTAACAACAGATCGCAATCATGTTTTCTATTTGCAAGATCGTCTATTGCCATAATTTTTTTTGTATAAGGTCTTAATTTTTGCTGCCATTGATAATCTATAGCATAATGATCTATTATAAGCCAATCTATCGCTTTATTTTTTTTATTTAAAACGGATATGACGGATTCGGCGTCTTCTGTCTGAGTCGCTCCGAGCCATTGATGATATTCGGAAGCGTCCGGCGGAAGATTTGCGGGCTGCAGAAGTCTATGAACCGTAAAACCTTTTTGATTTATAAAATTTATAAGGTTGCCTTTATGCTCTCTGCATATAAATTCAACGTTTGCCCCGTCCTCTTTTAATTTTTCGGCAAGGGTTAAGCATCGCATTATATGTCCGGAGCCGATTTGCGTAGCAGCATCGGCTCTTATTATTATTTCCGATTTATTTATATTCATTTTGATTACAAAAGGGGATATTCGGCTTGCTTTTAAAATGAGCCTTCAAATATTTTATATTGTTTTCTCCATTTATATAGGCTTTTTTAAAAAATCATCTGAAATTATTCTTTTTTCCGTTTTATTCTATCCATAAATATTTCATCTTCTTTTAAAGATTTAAGATAGCCTTCGTTTCTTGAAATGCCGCAATTAATTTTTTCCACTTCCGGATTTGCTTTTAAAAATTTTAAAATGTCTTCCATTAAAAAATTTGGTTTTTTTGTATAAACGTTTTTAAATATTATTTTTAAAAGCTCGTAATCTCTCGGCTCGTCTAATGTCCATCTTTTATCTTTTATATTTTTTTTATATTCTATACCGGTTATTTTAAACAGACTCGGATTATAGCGTATATAAGGGGATACATGCTCTTTTTCGGAAGGTTTTTTTGCTTTTTTCCAAGCCTGCTCCAAAGCTTTGAAGGTAAATATTTCAAGGTCAAGCCCGTGCGGATATGTCGGGATTAAATTGTTTGTAGTATAATCGGCATTTTCTTTTAGGTGTTTTGTTATTGTTTTATCTATTATAACAGGGTCTATCGCCGGGCAGTCTGCGGTTATTCTTACTATGTTGTCCGGTAAAAAAAGGCGAGCTGCCTGATAGTATCTATCCAATACGTTGGTTTCGGAGCCTGTAAATACTTGTATTTTTTTTCCCGCGCATATTTTTACTATGGGCAGGTCTTGCTTTTTTATGCTTGTGGCTACTATTGTTTTATCTATTAGGCGGCTTTTGCGGGTTCTTTCTATTACATGTTCCAATACGGTTTTATCTTCCAATGGAAGCAATACTTTGCCCGGAAGTCTTGTAGAGCCTGTTCTTGCCTGTATTATTGCTATTATTTTTGTCATTATTTCCCCTGTTTAAATTCGTCTGCATAACTTTGCAGTTTGCCCGTTTTTTGCGTTGGATAAAATTTTTATCCGCCTTAAACAAATTGCTTTGCTATATTCAATCATTAATTATAGTTATTTTTGATGAAACCGAACCAATTATTTTGTTATCTGGCGGATTTTTTTTTGTATTTTGATTAAGGGATTTCTCCTCGCTTCGCTCGTCGAAATGACAGGTAAAAAACATCCGTCGAAACAATGAGGCAAAAATAGTAAGCCTGTTATTTCGGGCAAAGCAAAAAATCGCTTAATTCTTTTTGTTGATAATCATCCCTATTTGCATTTACCTTTGTTTAATAATAGGCGGCGCCCGTAGTTATATTTATTTTTTATGTTTATTGATTTTTTTTATTGGCAAGCGCGGCTTTAATAAAGTCTGTAAATAGCGGATGCGGTTTTGTAGGTTTGGATCGAAATTCCGGATGGAATTGGCATCCTACAAACCATGGGTTGTCTATATATTCCACTATTTCCACAAGCTGTTTATCCGGCGATGTTCCGCTTATTATAAGCCCGTTCTCTTGAAGTTTTTCTGCGTATTTGTTGTTGAATTCGAATCTGTGTCTGTGTCTTTCGGATATTTCTTCGGTTTTATACGCTTTGTAGGTTAAGCTATCTTTTTTAATATGGCAGGTATAGGCTCCCAAACGCATTGTTCCGCCTTTTTTGGAGTTTTCATCTCTTTTTTCTATTTTCTCTTTTTTTGCGTCGTACCATTCGCTCATAAGGTATATAACGGGATGAGGCGCGTTGGGATTAAATTCTTCGCTGTTTGCGTTTGTTAAGCCGGCTTTGTTTCTTGCTATTTCTATTACCGCTATGTGCATTCCCAAACAGATTCCAAAATAGGGGAGTTTGTTTTCTCTTGCATATCGGGCGGCGATTATTTTACCTTCTATTCCTCTTGAGCCGAAGCCTCCGGGAACAAGTATGCCGTCTGCATGTTTGAATTTTTCTTTGCAGTTTTTCTCATTTAACTCTCCGGAATCTATGTATATAAGCTCTATTTTGCAATTGTTCGGTATTCCGGCATGATAGAGGGCTTCATTTAAGCTTTTATAAGATTCTTTTAAGGTTATATATTTGCCTACTATGGCTATTTTTACAATTTGTTTTGCTTCGGTTAATTTTTTCGCTATATTTTTCCATACGCTTATGTCGGGGGTATCCGCCTTTATATTAAGATATTCCACTATTTTATGATCAAGTCCTTCGGAGTGAAAGTTTATAGGGACTTGATATATGCACTTCACGTCTTTTGCGGTTATTACGTCTTCTATTCCAACATTGCAAAAAAGGGCTATTTTGGATTTTATATTTTTAAAAAGCGGTTTTACGGTTCTGCATATTAATATGTCCGGCTGTATTCCTATGCTTCTTAGCTCTTTTACGCTATGCTGAGTGGGCTTTGTTTTTACCTCGTCCGAAGCGGGTATGTACGGCACAAGGGTAAGGTGTATATATAAAACGTTTTCTTCCCCTTCGTCCGCTTTAAACTGCCTGATTGCTTCCAAAAAAGGAAGGCTTTCTATGTCTCCTACGGTTCCGCCTATTTCAACTATAATAACGTCCGCTTTGCTTGAAAGCAGGCGAACGGAAGCTTTGATTTGATCGGTTATGTGCGGGATTACTTGAACCGTGGCGCCGAGATAATCCCCTTTTCTCTCTTTTTTTATAACGGTTTCATATATTTTTCCGGTGGTAAAATTATTGTTTTTACTCATAACCGCATTTGTAAATCGTTCGTAATGTCCAAGATCAAGATCTGTTTCCGCTCCATCGTCGGTAACAAAAATTTCTCCGTGTTGAAAAGGGTTCATTGTTCCCGGATCTACGTTGATGTATGGATCAAGTTTTTGTATGGTGACTTTTAAGCCTCTGCTTTCGAGAAGCGTTGCTATGGAAGCGGAGGCAAGCCCTTTGCCGAGCGAGGAGAGCACGCCTCCGGTTACGAATATGTATTTTGTTTTTGTTTTCATTGGTTAAACTTTCTTGAGCCGTATATGGTTTTATTATTTTTTTCGGACGATGCAAAAGCAGAGAGGTTGCATGTAGCCTCTCTGCTTTTGTTTTTTTCAGAATATGTCGTTTGAAAATCTTGCGCCGTAGCTAAGCTCCTCTTCTATTCTTAAGAGTCTGTTATATTTTGCGATTCTATCGCTTCTTGATAAAGAGCCTGTTTTTATTTGTCCCGAGTTTGTCGCTACCGCCAAATCGGCTATAAAGGTGTCTTCGGTTTCGCCTGATCTGTGTGAAATGACCGTATTATAGCCTGCATTTTTTGCGGTTTGTATGGCGTTTATGGTTTCGGTTAATGTTCCTATCTGATTTAGTTTTATAAGTATCGAGTTTGCGACCTGATTTTCTATTCCTTTTTGAAGTAGAGCGGGGTTGGTTACAAATATATCATCTCCCACAAGCTGAACTTTTGCGCCGAGACGTTCTGTCATAAGCGCCCAATTTTCCCAATCTTGTTCGGCAAGCCCGTCTTCTATTGAGATTATCGGATATTTATCGATAAGTTTATCATAATAGTCTATAACCTGTTCCGCCGTAAATTTTTTGCCTTCCGATTTAAGGTTGTATTTTCCTTTTTTATAGAATTCGGTTGCCGCTGCGTCCAAACCTATGGCTATGTCTTGTCCGGGAGTATATCCGGCTTTTTTTATAGCCTCCATTATATATTTTATAGCCTCTTCATTGGAGGAAAGATTCGGCGCAAAACCGCCCTCGTCTCCCACTCCGGTATTAGCCCCTTTTTGTTTGAGTATTTTTTTTAATGTATGGAATGTTTCGGCCCCTATTTGCAAAGCGTGCGAAAAGGTTTTTGCCCCTATGGGAATGATCATAAATTCTTGTATATCAAGGTTGTTAAGCGCATGAGCGCCGCCATTTATTATGTTCATCATCGGCATTGGAAGACGGTTTGCATATATGCCTCCGATGTAACGATATAAAGGCATGCCTAATGTAACTGCCGCCGCTTTTGCGCATGCCATAGATACTGCAAGTATGGCGTTTGCTCCGAGATTTGATTTGTCGGAAGAGCCGTCTAAATTGATTAAGAGTTTGTCTATTGTTGTTTGGTCTGCGGAATTGTATCCTATTATTTTAGGCTTTATTTTTTCGTTGATATTTTTTACGGCGTTTTTAACGCCTTTGCCGTCGTATCTTTTTTTGTCTTTGTCTCTTAATTCAAGCGCTTCGTTTGTTCCGGTAGAAGCCCCCGAAGGAACTGCCGCTCTGCCTACTTCGCCGCTTTGGGTCCAAACATCCGCTTCAACCGTAGGATTTCCTCTTGAATCGAGTATTTCTCTTGCAATGATTTCAACTATCTCGGTCATAATTTTCTCCTGATTTGAGCTTTTATATATTTATAATTTTTTTTTGAACGGAACTAAATTTACTTGCCCCGTTTTTTGCTTATCGCTTTGGATTTTCAACTTTGTTTTGAGGCGTTGTAATAAGAAAAGGCGTTTTTTTATTCTTTCCATCCGTCATCTTTCGTTGCGGGCATTGAAATAATATATTTGCTTCCTTTGGGGCATCTTTGGCTGCCGTCCGTAATCGTTATTTTTATGTTATCGACATCTCCTTGAATTTCTAACGTATTATCTCCGCTTAAGGTAATGTTTAAATCCTCTTTTGTAACAATTTCGGTATTTGCCGGATCAGAATACCAGCCGGCGATTGCGGTTCCGACATTCATAGCGTCTGTTTCGCATTTCACGCAATATGCCTTGTCTCTGTAAGACATGTAATTGGGTATGGCTATTGCCGATAGTATTCCGATTATCGCCATTACTATCATAAGTTCTATAAGGGTAAAGCCGTAATTATTAAATTTGCCTTTTTGTTTCATTATTGCAGCTCCTTTTTTTATATTTTTATTAGTTTTGATAAAACGAATTGTTTAAGAGAGTTTAGAGTAATCAATTAGAAAAAATTTTGCTCTTCTTAATAATTTTATCTGATAATACAGCTTTTTTATATAATTCAAACGTTTCTTTATAACTAACAAAATGAGTAGCTTTTTTTATATCTTTAAAAATAGTTTTATTAGTTTTTCTAAAAAAATCATTAAGCTTTTCCTCCATTGCGACCATAAAAAAATTTGTTTTAAAATGTCTTAATTCATAAATTCTTTGTAACGCCATTGAAAACCTTGTTGAATTTTCAACATCAAATGTTTTTACGGGAAAGCCGTCCTTAAACCAAATTACATCAATCTCTCTAATATCTGTTAACAAATTGTTATATGTAAATTGGGGAAGTTCAGTATAATCTGCTAATTCATGCAAATAGTTGCCATTGAATATTTTATAAATATCTGGCGTATAAGTTTGAAAACCATTTAACGTTCCAATCTCTATCAACATTCCTTCTATATAAGTATGAATTGCCTCTTTTGGTATTTTTGCAAAAAAATCTTGAAATCTTGTATCTTCATTAATATCTTCATAAAAACAATTTTTATATTTTACGTCAATCAAGGCATATTGAGACAATCCGATTTGTTTGATTAATTTTTTTTTGCTTTAATTTTCTTAAGTATGCTCTTATATTATGTGGAATATCAGTTGCAACAGTTTCGTTTAAAATTAAAGGGACATCTTGATATAGATTTTTTAGTGTTACTATACCATTATATTTTTCAAAAATAGCAAGTATCGCTTTTTCCCAAGTCATTTTATTTGATTATCCTGCAAAATAGACCTCTTTAGCGATAATTATCATATCTTCTCGTAAATTTTTGTCTGAGATAACAATATGTTTATCTTTGAAGACTTTTAGGATATTTTTTTCCAAAATTTCATCAAAAAATTTTATATTACTCTTTATCAGTAATCTAATCTTATTTTTATCTATATTATTAACTATGTTTACGTTCATATTATTAGTTAAAACATTTTTTTTAAAAAATTATTTATGGATTCGTTTCCGGTATCTAACTTATCTATATGTTTTTTTATTTCTGTTTTAACATATCCGGAAACATCAACTTTTATTTTCGGTTTTTCGGTTTTGCCTTTAACTGTAACGCTTAAAGGTTTGTTTTTTATTTTAAGATTTAGGATAGCGTCTATGGTATTATTTTGAATGTCTAATATAGCGTTTTTTGAAGCTATTGCAATGTCCGGACCTTTCATGTTTAGATTTGCGGTTATTATCTTTTTATTTATATTTCCTTTTATTAAAGCGTTTTTATATACCTGTTTGGTAATATCGAATTGCGCAAATTGTAAAATAAGCCCGCTTAATCTATTATGAACGAAATGTCCGTTTTCAAAATTCGTCGTAAAATTTCCTTTTTCGGTTTTTAGATTATAATTAATGTCCGCATTAAAGGAGGAGTCAAAAACGTAATAATCGGGTCTGTTTATTATGTTTAAAACTTTATTTATATCTGAATTATATATTCCTATGTTTAATGTTTCGGGAACGCCGCCGGTTGATTCGATTTTATAATCGACGTCTATTCCGGAAAGTTTTCCTTTGCCGTTTACTGTTAAGTTGTCTTTATTTCCGAAAAAATTACCTGTCCCCCAATAATTTCCCATAATATCCATATTAATGTTTAAACGTTTTGTTAGTTCCGCAAGATCTTTAATGTCAAGCTTATATACTCCTGTTCCGTACGCTTTAAATAGGTTGTATTTGCCGTCTATTACAAATGAATCGGAGGCAAGTTTGCCTGCAATTTTAAATGTTGTCAGTCTAAGGGTAAAGGAGGTTAAGGATATTTCGACGCCCGAATTTTTTTTTATGCTTTTTTCTATATAAGGCTTTAAGATTTTATTGCCGGGTTTGGTAAAGAAAAGAATATAAGCCAAAGCAAATAAAATTAGTAAGCTTATTATAATTATTTTTAAAAATTTCATAATAGAATCTCCTTGTTTCTATAACCATAATTATTGATTTTTAATATTTTTTTCGATTGTTAAACGGTCTTCCGTTTATTTGGTTTTCGTAGAAACAGGTTTTATCTTGTTTGGCCGCGTCGTTAAAATCAGGCAAAATGCAGTTTTTTTTCTACGGAAATTGTTTATGCTAATGGTATATTTTTTTCCGATTTTGTCTCCTGATATGAATTGGATAACATTCCGTAATTTTTGTATAATTCCGTAATTTTTGCCATCCAAGTTTGTTGTTGTTGTTCTGTTCCATGCTCTGCCATGTCGATTAAACAGAAGCTTTTCCAATAGTAGTTTATAGCCGCATAATTTCCGTTTTCGCAATAAAAAACCTCTTTTAATATGTTTAGATCATGGGGTATATCAAAAAGATTTTTCGAATCTTCATAACCGAATAGGTAATAAAAATTATCGAAACCGCTCCATGTAATTGCGGATAAACATAATGAGCAGGGCTCGTGAGTAGATAGAAAATAGCAATCTTTGGGGGCGGGACGTTTTGTTGCAGGTATTGCCCAGTAGTTGTTTATACAGGATATTTCGCCGTGTAAAAGGGGGTTTTTTATTTCATTATTGGTGCCTATGGCAACTATTTGTAATGTTTTTTTTTCTAATATGGCGGCTCCGAATATTTTATTCCCTTGTTCTACTCCTTTGCGAGTAAGCGGTAGTATGTCGTCGCTTAATACATTAAGGAATCTATCGACGATATTTTCTATTTTCATTATTTTTTTTCTGCTCCTTTATTATTAAAATTTACAACTAAATATAAGAAGTAATAGAGTTATATTTACTATATAAATATTTAGTAAGATATAATAAGATACCTTTACTTATTAATAGAGTTTCAGTCTATTTAATTGTTTTAGAATCGACCATTCGTTACTATAATAACTGTTATTAACCGCTTTTCCTTTTGCCGTGAAACTACTAAAAATAAGCCTGTTAATGTCATTATGTAGTTTTAACGGTAATACTTTATATTTTATATCTTTACAATCATTATATATAACCTTGTATCCTTGAAGATGAAGCTGTTTTCTATTCGAGATATTTTCAGTTAAATGAGCTTTAAATTTTTCTATCCCGTTTTCATTAAAATAAATTCCGATTATTTTTTCCGAATCAATAATTTTTAAGTATGTTAATTTACCGTTTTTACAGAATCCGTTTTTATATTCTTGTCCTATTTTTCGAGATAACAGAACGGATATTAAAACTTTATTTATATATCCGGAATCGTAACATTGAAGTAAATAGCCGTTTTTTTGATTTGTTTTTATCTCTAAGCTAAAATCGGCGTCTAACGGTTTGTCGGTAGTCATAATATAATTGCCGGAATTATACAGGTTGAAGCGCCTTATGATTGTAGAATTAGATACATCCGCTTCTTCTGCAACGGGCTCAATGTTATCATTAACCGTAACCTTTGAAGTAATGGTTGGATTTGATATTTGCTCTTTGCTCTCCGGCAACGACTTGTTAATAGTATCCGAATTAAATTCAACCTTCTTTTCCGTTTCTATGTTATCAATGGCTTCGTTATTAATTTCATTCTTGATCTTTGTAATCATTTCCCAAAAAGGTTTTAAGGCTTGTTTTCTATTTGTATAATATTCATATCCTCTAACTCTAAAAAATAGCCATCCGCAACGCTCAAGAACTTTCTGCCTCATAATATCTTGTTGGTATTGCTCTTTGCCATGCCATTTATCTCCATCGCATTCTATGGCTACTTTGGTTCCGTCAGGAAATAAAGCGACTAAATCAATCCGATATTTTCCTTTAGCGACTTTGTATTGAGGAATGACCTGTAAGCCTTCCCTGACAATATCATTATAAACATCCACTTCAAACCAGCTATCAAAAGGCTCCGGTTGGGCGCCGATCTTCCTTTCAATAAGAGGGGAACTGATTATTTGCCGTTTTTCTCGGTTTTTAAAATGGTCTAATAATTTATAACGTAAATCATCTCTATTAATTAAATCTTCCAATTCTACGGAATGGAAAAGCCATATTTGTTCTTTTGCCCTACTAACGGCGACATTAAAGCGCCTTTCATCTTCGGACTTGGTCAATGGGCGCCGATTATGCTTATGAGCCGTAACTAAGCTCAAAAAGATAATATCTCTTTCGCCGCCCTGAAAAGAAGCCGAGTTGCCGCAAATAATGTTTCTTTCATAATATTCCCGTTCCCCGATTCTCTTTAATAGATAATCTTCAATAACTTTTGCCTGTTGATTTCCTTGCAGCGTTATTACTCCGAAAGTTTTGCCTTTATATCGCTTGTCATCCTTTAATTCTTTAATTTTATCGGCAAGCTTTTCCGCTTCGGGCTTATTAATAATTCGCGAACCTATGCCGTCTATAAATCCATTGGAGCAGTAAACCGTCATTAAAGGCTCGAGCCTGTTTTCCGAGTATTGTTTTAAAGGGTAAAGCTCTTTTCCTTCCGGCGTATAAAAAAGTTTGTTTGAAAATTCTATAATTTCCGGCATACATCTAAAATGTTCCCTTAATACGATATTCCCGTCGCAAAAAAGCCTTGCATGATCGAAAAAGCTATATTCGGTTCCATAATAATCGGAAAAAGGGATATTGCCTTCTAAATGTCGCTTAATATACGGCGTCATTGCATCTACATCTATTCCTATATGTTCCGGCGAGGTCTGTTTATCGTCTCCTACTATGATAACATTCTTTGAGATATAAAGCAGGAAGATGGCATCCGGACCAAGCTGACTGGCTTCGTCAATAATAACATAATCGTACATCCCTTGTTCCGGTTTAATAGTCTCCGCAACTTTATACAGAGGCATAATCCAACAAGGAACCGAATTTTTACAATATTCCATCTCTTTTTGGGCAATATTCATAGATTTTAAAGCTCGTTTACCTTTACCTGTTTTTCCAATTTTCCCTGCAGCCATAACCCAAGCGGTCAAATGCTCTTTTATAGAGCGATTTTGTTCTAACCTTTCAACCACTTTATACCATGCCTTTTGAGACGCAAGTTCGGCTATAAGTTTTTTTTCTTTAGTTTCGTTCTCCTTTAATTTATCGGATATTTGCCGTTCATAATTTGCATCCGCAAATTTGCTAATTTCATTTTGAGCATGTCTAAAAAATAAAGCGTCCCGAAAATTCGACATATCCGATGTTGAAAAAGTTCCGGATTCAATTGAATGTAATAAATTCGGCAGTAAGTTTTCCAAACGGGATTTTAATTGTAAAAAACTCTGATATTCGGCTTTTTCAATATTATCCGCCAATTCGGTTTTATCAAACGGCGTAATATTAATGCCAAACAATCTTTCAATATCTATGCGAAGCTTCTCCGCTTTGTCTGCAATTTCAATGAGTTTTTCTATATTAAAACATAATTTTCCGAAGTAATTGAACCTATCCGATAAAAGATCTTTTTTAAAAACTTCCGTTTTCCATATTCGAGAAAGATCGTCTAAACTTTGTTTTAACTCTATATCTCTTAAAACATCTTCAAATTCTTGAATGGTATCGCATGGGCTTCCGTTAACTCTAACCTCGTCTATAAAATAGAATCTTTCCTTGATCTCTTTTGAAACAAACGGTTTTTTTAATGTAAACTTAAAGCCGGATAAATGGTTTCCTTGTTTTAAATAATCAAGCAAAAGTTGACCGTCGCTTTTAAGTTGCTTAAGGCTTTTATCGGCGGGATATTTAATCTCTATATCTCTGTCAATTCGTTTTAAATCGAAATTTTCAATTCCGATAGTTAGTTGAGATGAAGCCTCAAGTTTCTGTTTCCAATCTTTTTGATTACCTTTTAAATAATCGTTCAATATATCCTGCTTAAAATCTATTTTTAAATCATCAATCTCGTCATAGTTTTCTATCAATTCAATAAGCTTTGTTTTTAATCGAGAATAATCGATGTCGGTTATATGATATTCAAAATTCGACAAATCCTTTTGTTTGTAATCGATATACGATTCTATAAAAAACTTTAACTCGTCGCAAAAGCTTTGTTCGTTATTAATTTCACAAAAGGAATCTTTATACCAGTCGAATTTAGAAGAATTTTTTTCTAATTTTTCTGCAATTTCGGTAAGAGCGCCTTCATAATACGGATTGATTATTTGCTTGCGTGTCGCTTTCTCTTGAATTTTAACAAGTTCATTTGTATTAACGGCAATGTTTTCTCTTACCGTTTGGAAATTTTTTTCTAATTTTTCAATATGTATCTTATATTCGTTAAGGTCTGCTGTGGAAAGTTTATCTTGTATTGAATTTACGCTTACCTGTAAATCCTGAATTGAAGCGGTATCTCCGCTTAAAAAATTAACCGCCAAGTTCTGAAATTCCGGCGGAAGTTTCTCTTTTAAAACTTCCAAAGCGCGTTTAGTGTATGCGGTAATTAAAATTTTTTTACCGTTTGCAAGCAAATGACAGATCAAGTTGGCAATAGTGTGGGATTTACCTGTTCCGGGCGGTCCTTGAACAAGCGTTTTATTGCTTGTTCTTGCTTTTTCGATTATTTTAATTTGTTCGTCATTATACTCTTTCGGAAAAAATATCGGTTCATCAATTTCCATAGAATTAGAAGCGTCAGGGCTTGAAATGTAATTATTAGAATCTTCAGGGAAACCGATTAGGTCATTCATTATCGGAATTTCAACTTCATCTCCTTTGTTTTCAATATTTTCTAATATTTTTTCATAAAGAGCGGTAAAGCTTTTTAAATTTTTTTTTCTCAGTAATAAAGCGGGAGAAAATGAGATTATAGGTTTTCCGGAAGGTTTATTCGGTTTTTCCATTGCATTATCGTAGCTGCCTTCAAACGAGACGCTTTCCGCAAACATTCGTAAACCGTTTTCTATTTTTTCTTTATCAAAAAGCGTATCCGGCTTTGAACCTTCCAACTCCTTTTCCGCGTCAATTATATTTTGGAGATTAAATTGCTCGGGAAGATCAATAATAAAATCGGTCTCAATTTGAGGAAACGCATCGAAATTCGGACTAACATATATATAAGAATCTTTTTTAGAATTAAAACCTATATCAACGCGCTGGGTTAGTATGTGGCGGCATATTTTGGGACTGTCCGCATCTTTTTTAAAATTTAAAAGCCCAACGCCAACAATCAATTCATATTCTTCTTCGGATTTTTTAGTTTCATTAAAAATATGAAAAAACTTTTTGTAGGCATTGTTAAGTTTTTTATAAACTTCATATTCTTTATTATAAATTTTTTTTTTATCTTTATAATCTATTAAGTCATTAAGCCATTTTTCATTAATATATTTGTTTAGTTCCGAAACAATTTCAGGGTAGTTATCTATTGATAGAATCGCGCCGTTAACTTCTATCTCTTTTTTAAGAACAGGCTCTTTGTCTTCATTCAACAATACTTCCGGCTCAATCCATTTTTCTATATTTTTTGGAAGTTCCGCGAATTTCGGTTCTTTCGGTTCCTTTGGTTTTCTAATCTTAAGCCAATACGCGCTTTCGGTTTTAAAATCAGGTTTTATTATATTTTCAAAAAGTTCGTTATCAGGAATTTCATTCAGCCAAATTTTTTTGGAATATTGGGTAGAGTTTATATCAATATCTCGTACGGGTTTACTCCTGACCTTCGAGAATTCCTTCAAATAATTGAATACTTGTAAATATCTTTCCTTTTTCATTTTACTCAATACTTATTTAATATTAATTTGCCGTCTTTTTATCGGCTCTGACAAAAATTCAAACTTTTTTGCATAGAAAATTTTTATACTATATTCAAACTTTTTAAATATAGTATAAAAAAATAAATCCAACCTTTACATCAGCTTTATTTATTATCAAGATGAAAAATTTTTTTTGTAAAATCAAGGTATGCGGTTTTATCTTTTTTACATCCCGCGCTTTTTAGAAATAGTATGGGATCGTATAATACTTTATTTATAAAAGATGCGGTCATAACGGATAAGGCTTTTATATCCTGTTCGGAAAGATGTTTTAAGGAGGAGAGCGTTTTTTTTAATTCCGCTTCTCCTATTCCGTCGAGTTTGCTTTTAAGGGAGGATATTACTTGATTAATATCTAAACTTTCGTACCAGTTTAGATATGTTATAACCGCTTCTTCTACAATTCTTTCCGCTTTTACCGCCTCTTTGTTTCTTAAATTTTTATTTTCTTTTATTACTCCGCGAAGATCGTCTATGTCGTAAAGGTACGAATTTGCAATCCCGTTTATGCCGGGCGCTATGTTTCTAGGCACCGCTATATCTATAAAAAATATTGGTCTGTTGCGTCTTGAACGGATGACGTTTCTAACCTCTTTTTCCGATATTATGAATTGAGACGCGGCGGTTGAAGCTATTACTATATCTACGATTTCCAAAGCGCTTGAAACTTCTTGAAGTTTAAGCGCTCTGCCCCCGAATTTTTTTGCAAGTTCCACCCCGTTTTTAAATGTTCGGTTGGCGACGTAAATATCGGTTAATTTGTTTCCTCTAAGGTGTTCTACGGCAAGTTCCGCCATTTCGCCGGCGCCTATTAAAAGTAATGTTTTTTTTTTAAGTTCGCCGAATATTTTTTTCGCAAGCTCTACAGCGGCGTAGCTTATGGATACGGCATGGCTGCCTATTCCGGTTTCGGTGCGGATTTTTTTAGCCGTAAAAAACGCTTTATGTATTAATCTGTTTAAGATTGGTCCTGATGTTTTTTGTTCGACCGCCGAGCGGTAAGCCTCTTTTAACTGTCCTAATATTTGGGGTTCCCCGAGAATCATAGAATCAAGCCCCGCAGACACCATAAAGATGTGTTTTGCGGCTTTTTCGTCCGAATATATATAAAAAAATTTTTTTATATCGTTAAAGTCGATGTTTTTTTCTTCGGAAAAAAAATCATCTATACTTTGTATGGCATTTTGTATGTCTGATACGGCGGCAAGTATTTCGACTCTGTTGCATGTGGAAAGAATAAAAGCCTCGTTTATATCCTGTTTTTTTTTAAGAGAAAGCAGCGCCTGTTTTAATTCCGGATCCGAAAAAGCGATTTTTTCTCGGAGTTCTACGGGAGCCGTATTATGATTTAAACCTATAAGGATGATATGCCGCATGATTTTCATAAAGTTTTATCCCGTAAATTCTTTATGGTGTCCTTCAAATAGAAAGTTGACTCCTAAGAAGGTAAATAAAATAAATATAACGCCTATTATTGTCATTATTGCAAACCGTTTTCCGCGCCAGCCTAATGCAAGTTTCCCATGTAATAAAACCGCATAAAAAAGCCATGTAAGGATAGACCAAATTTCTTTGGGATCCCATGTCCAAAAATGCCCCCATGCTATTTTAGCATATACAAAACCGCTTGCCAGCCCTGTAGTAACCATAACAAACCCGGTTATTACGCAGGAATAACAAACAGCGTCCATGTAGCTTAAGGCGGGAAGCCGAGTATAAAAATAGCCTCTTTTTTTTCTTTTTATCCCATGTTCCTGAATTAAATAAAAAATTCCGGCTCCGCATGCCAAAATAAAAGCGGCTTCTCCTATGAATATGGAGATAATATGAACGTTAAGCCAAAATCCGCCGAGAATTTTTTTCATTTCTACGGGGTTATCCGCAATTATGCAGGCGGAGCTCATTATAAAGATTATCATAGGAGCGGCAAAGATGCCGAGAATTTTTAATTTGAATTTGTAATCGAAGAATATAAAAACCGCGGTTATAGACCATGCCGCGGTAAGAATGGTTTCAAAAAGATTATGTACGGGCATCTGTTTCGAGGCAAGTATTTTTAAAATCATTATTGCCGTATGAAATAAAAATCCGGTTATTACGCAGTATAATCCGGCTTTATAAAAATGGTTTTTTTGAGACGAAAGAAATAAAAAATATCCTACGCCTGCCAGTATATAAAAAAATATGGTAATAAGAATTAAATTTTCCATTAATGCTCTAATATGTTTTTAATTAATGTTTTGTCGCATAAGGACGCCTCGTTAGAATATTTATCTCCGAGCGCCTCGCAAATAATTGTTTTAACGGCGTTAACATTCTTTTTTTTTATCGCTTTACAAAGCTGTAAATTTATTAGTTTTTCAAAAACGCTTTTATGCTCTTCCGGCTCGTGCGCCTTGTTTAGTAATATTTTTCTTATAAAGCCCATTATATCAAGAGTTTTTGCATATTCCTCTCCGAACGATTTTTCAAGTTCTTTTTTTATTTTTTTTGCCAAAGCGGGACTTTTTCCGGATGTTGAAACGCTTATAACAAGATCGCCTCTTTTTACAATAGCAGGCAGTATAAAATCGCATTTTTTAGGATAATCCGCGATATTGCATATTACCTTTAATTTTTTTGCGTCTTTGCTTATCTCGGAATTGATTCTGTTATTATTTGTAGCTCCGATGACAAGAAACATGTTTGTTAAATCGGAGGTTTCATATTTTTTTATTTTTAAGTTTATTTTATGTAACTTTGCCAAAGTTTTAACAGAATCGGAAGCCTTTATCGAAACTGCGGTTACAAGCGCGCCGCATTTTATAAGGGTTTTTATTTTTCGCTCCGCCACGCCTCCGCCTCCTATAACAAGGCAGTTTTTATTTTGTATATCAAGATTGACAGGGTAATATCTCATTTAAAAATCCTTTTTAAATGTCCGTAAATATCTTCGTAGTTTGTCCGTTTTGCGCGTTACATTCAATAATGTTAACGCTCAAATCCCAGCGTTTAAAATTTTGCAAGTCTTGCAAGCGAACAAACTTTTTTACTATCTACGGTTATTTTTTTGTCGTCGTTTCCATTTAAAAAATAATGCAATTTGTTTATTATACAAGAAGCGTTATATTTGTAAATTTTTTTTTTATCCGCTTATTTTATTCTATAAAAAATCAAAAAAAATTTATTCTGTTTTTATGTCGTATCGGTTTTAATCTGATAAAATATTTTTATTTGACAATCTTAAGGTTAAAAATTATAAGTTTTAACTTTGCCTTTTTTGCTTTTTCGGCTTCGGCCCCAGAAAACCAGAAGAAGCAGACGCAAGCCGGAAAATATTTAACCGCTTCGGAAGCTTATGAAATGTGGAAAAAAAATCCTGATAAAGTCAAGATAATAGACGTTCGCACTCAACAGGAATACTCTTTTGTAGGGCATGCGCCTATGGCTTTTAATATTCCGTTTAAATTTTGGGCGGAAAAATGGAACCCTAAAAAAAAAACTATCTTTTGGAACCTAATCCCAACTTTGTAGCAGACGCTCTAAAAAAGGTTAAGCCGGAAGACACCGTATTTATTATGTGCAGATCCGGTTCCAGAAGCGCTAAATCCGCCGATATCCTGTTTAAAGCCGGAATAAAAAATGTATATAGTATAATAGACGGATTTGAAGGGGATAAGGTTAAGGATAACGAAAGCTATTTTGACGGAAAAAGAGTAAAAAACGGATGGAAAAACTCGGGAGACCCTTGGACTTATAAAATGGATAAAGCTTTGATGTATATGTATAAACCGTAATAAAAAATGGATATAATGAAGAGATTTCTCTATTTGACCTAAATGGGAGGCTTTTTTCTATAGCGCAATTTTGACAAATATTTTTTTTGCCATGTCATTTTGCCGCCCGCGGCGAAGAGAAATTTTTTAATCAAATTATAAACAAATAAGAACGGGTAAATAAACCTGAATTAAAAAAAGGAGTTGTTATTTTGATAGATTCTAATTTACTTTTAAATGACGTTGAATTTGCAAAGGCTATGCTTGATAAGGATGATATTAGCAATGCCGATATTGTATTTATTTTAAGAAATTTGTTGAAGATGAAATATTATCCGGCGGCGGTTAAATTTTTTTTTTCAAACAAAGAGCTTGAAGATTTTAAAAAAAATGCAGATTACAAGATAGGGCTGCATCCGCTTACGGTATGTCATTTGGTAGCGGGAGCAAGGCAGAAAGGGGCGACGCTTCTCGGCACAAAGGAGAAACTTGGATGCGGAAATGCAAAGTATATTTTCGGTTGGAAAGAGCTTGATAAAAAAGAGATTAAAGGACATCTTAAATATACAAAGAATGAAGAGCAGGCGGAAAAATTTATAAAAACAAAAAAAAGGCTTAAAAGCGGGCTTCTTGCTTATGCGGTAGCTCCTTTACATAAAGCGCCTTATAAACCGGACGTAATACACGGTGTTTGCGACGTTTTACAATCTTATCATATAGCAAACGACTGGTGCGCCGCTTTTGACACTCATCCTTTTGAGATGAAAACAACAATAAATTCTTCGGTATGTCATGGGATAGCCGCCTGCTATGTAACCGGAAAGCCTAATATTACTACTATGTGCAGCGGTAGTTATACCGCAGGAAAAACCGAGCAGGGAGAGATTAATTGGATAATGCCCGGAAGCGACATGGAACCTTTGATAAGATGGACTCTCGAAAGAACAGCGAGGGACGGCGGGGCGTCTTTTCCCCGAACAGGAGAAACATATCCGGGCTTTGACGTGTGCAAGCTATGCCCGTATTTAACTTTTGTAACGCCGAAAGGAGAAAAAAATGATTAAAAAATTTTTACCGTTTGTCGCTGTTTTTTTATTAATATCTGCTTGTTCAATAATAATATTTTATAATCAAGCTTATGCCCAAACCCCTCTTGAAGAGGCAATATCAAAAGTTCCGGTAGGTTCCGAAGCCGGAGAAATAGATAATAGCGCTCCAAAAGGTTTTTTGGGCATACCCGGCGCGCCGTCTCCGAATCTTACAATAGGGTTTTTATGGGCTATTTGGGTAGGCTGGATATTTTCTACGGTAGGCGCTTTCGGAGGAATTATGGCGGGAGTGGGGCATATAAGCATATTCGGACTTGGAGACTATGCAAAAACTTTTAAAACAAGCGCTCCGGAATTAAACAAGCTTGTTACGGACAGCATAAGGGTGTCAAACCAGTGGCTTGTAGGTTTGTCTGCTTTGGTATCAAGCGCAAGTTATGCAAAACAAAAAAGGCTTGTTTCTTCTCTTGGTCTCTTTTTGGGTTTAGGCGCTCTTTTCGCGACGTTTTTAGTGGTATTTACTACGGCGGGAAAGGTTAAATTTTCTCAATATCAAGGATTTTTTGGGCTTATTGTTTTTATTATAGGCGGTTTTATGGTTTACGAGCAGACGCCGAGGGGACAAAGATCAAAAAAAACGGCGCAGGCCGCGGTAAAGGCTTTTGAAAAGACTATTAAAGAGAAGAAAAGCATAGAGGGACAAGGCGTTAAAACTCTAAAATGGAATATGATTAAAACCGAAATATCTTTTTTCGGTCAAAAATTTACATTTAGTCCTATTTGGGCTTTTGTAGGAGGTTTTTTTATATCTGCGGTTGCCTCTTTTATAGGAGTGGGCGGAGGTTTTTTATATGTTCCGTTTTTAACCAGCGTAGTGGGGTTGCCTATGTTCGTTGTCGCCGGCACTTCCGCTTTATCCGTGTTAATAGGGATGATTTTTTCGATTTTTAATTTTATGGCGTTAAAAGGAGTAGTAGTTTATTGGCCTATGATAGGGGTAGAGTTGCTTGGTATTTTTGCGGGCTCTTTAATTGGACCCAGAACCGCAAAATATATTCCCAATAGGGTATTAAAAGGAATTTTTATAGTTTTGGCAATATATCTCGGTTTTCGATATACTCTTAAAGGATTTTTCGGAATAACTTTGCTTTAGAACTTCTATAACTAAACTTTAAATAGTCGATACTGAAAAACTTAATAAAAGACATAAAAAATTATAACTTTGCGTAACCTTGTTTTCTCTTAATATTTGCAAGAAAATGTTAAATGTAATATTAATTCTTTCCAAATATTTGATCTTATTTTTCTTAAAATCTATAATAATTACAATATATATTATACTTTTTCAGCATCGACTAAATAAGGAGATGCCCGCTATTCTTCGCATAAAATGCGGATATTTCCTTATTTAATTATAAAGGTATGAATTTAAATTTGTTTGCAATAATTGATACGATATTAATATTTTTTTATAAAATCACCGGCTCGCCCTTATTAGATTATTTTATCGGAACCTTTATGCTTGCTTTTATATGCGCGATTATAGGTGATATTATTTTTTTTACGGGAAAAAAAATAAATGGGAAATATATAAAAAAGATGACAACCGAAATGAATCAAAAGGAAAAATTGTCGTTTAGAGCCTATCAAGAAGGGGATAAGGCAGGATATAAGGCGTTAAATAAGGAGGCTACCGAGGCTTGGGGAAAGAATTTTTTTACTATGGCGGCATATTCCGCGGGTATGTTAGCGCCTATTCCTTTTGCGCTGGGATGGATGGACACCCGCTTTTCCGAAGTTAAATTTTTATTGGCTTACCCGTTTTCTTTGATATTCGGAGATGCCGTAGGCTATACTTTTACTTTTATTCCTATTTATATTTTGTCGAGAATTATTTTTAAGTACATTCGCCTTTATATCTTTAAAAAAGATTAAATTTCGGCGTTCAACTTCATAGTTTGCCTAAAACTTGAAATTTGAAAAACATATCGACAAAAAACAAACCGATAAATAATAGGTTTATTTTTTATATCTTTTATTAAACTTTAACTTATTGATACTTCAAGGTATTGGCAAAACCGTTTATGCTTAAAACGCAGGTTTTTCAACATCAACTAATTAAATTATAAACAAATAAGAACTGGTAATAAAACCGAATTAAAAAAATGAGTTATTATTTTGATAGATTCTAATTTGCTTTTAAATGATGTTGAATTTGCAAAGGCTATGCTTGATAAGGATGATATTAGCCATGCCGATATTAGACTTTCCTCTTTCTCTTTTAACTTTTTTTGCATCGACTATTTTAATTCATTTAAAACTACGGATAGTCGCCGGCGCTAATTTCGCCGCGCAAATTTTTTTGCATAAGCCTTTTTGTAGTTTCAACTTCATATCCTTTGCCGAGTAAAAACATCAACTTAATAAGCGCCGCTTCCGAGGTCATATCCGCTCCGCTTATAACCCCGCGGCTTAAAAGCTTTGCGCCGGCGTTATATCTGCTCGGCTTTATCCCGCCGTAAATACATTGAGTAACATTAACGATTACAAGATTTTTTTTATTTACGGCAAACTCTATCTCCTTTAAAAAGCTTTCGTTTGTAGGAGCGTTTCCCGCTCCGTAAGTTTTTAATACCGCCCCTTTTAAATTCGGAATATTAAAAATATATCTTATTACTTCCGGCGTAATACCAGGAAAAATATCAAATAAAAAAACCTCTTTTTCAAGCTTTTCCGATATAAAAAAATCCTTTTCGGCAGGCTTCCGCACAAACCGTTCATTAATAAAAATATTGCCCGCCGTATCAGCCAAAACAGGATAATTGCAAGAAACAAAACCTGCGTAACCGCAAGAATCTATTTTTTTCGCCCTATTTCCTCTTAATAGCTTATTATTAAAAAAAATAGATACTTCCGGAATAATCGGAAGCCCGAAAGTATAAGGAACCGCAAACATAATAGCTGACGCCAAATTTTGCATCGCGTCATTTCGGACTTCCGATATTGGAATCTGCGAGCCGGTTATAATTACAGGCTTGCCCAAATTCTCCAAAAGAAAAGATAAAGCCGCCGCCCCATATGCCATAGTGTCCGTTCCGTGTAAAACCACAAAACCGGAATAATCATTATAATTATCCCTTATAACTCTCGCTATATCAATCCAGCAATCAGGATTTATATCGGAAGAATCCATAGGATCCATTTCATACAAAACGGTTTCAACGGGAAGTCGCTTTAAAAAAGAAACAAATTTTTTCAGCCTCTCCCATCTCGCAGGAGCTAAAGGGCTGCAAGAATCATTTGCATCTCTATGCATCATTCCCAACGTGCCGCCCGTATATATAATAAAAACCTTTGCTTTAGCGCTCATTTCTCTTTTTAACCCCCAAAATAAAATTTTTGCTTTTTTATACTAACAATAAACCGGAATTCTATTTTCGGCATATTATCCGAAACTTTTCTTTGTCGAATAAATATAAAATATACTTCTTTTGCAAGAACAAATTAAAACCGAAAATATTTTAGGCATTTTAAAGCCTATGTGATATAAAGCTATGATTAAAATAATAAAAAAAATTAATGGAAAAAAATAATGGAAAATTACGCGATACATAAATTAGACAAAATAGATTCAACTATGAATTATGCAAAACAGCTTGCGGAAAACGGGTGTAAAAATTTTACGGTAGTAACTGCAAAATTACAAAAAAACGGAAGAGGCAGGTTAGAAAGAAAATGGCTTTCCGAAATCGGAGGATTATATTTTACAATAGTTTTAAAACCTAAAATAGCCATAAAAAAAGCTTTTGTTTATAATTTTGCCGCATCTTCGGCAATCGCCGAAACATTAAAATATCTTTTTAAAATAGACGCAAAATTAAAATGGCCTAACGACGTTCATATATCCGGCAAAAAAATATGCGGCATACTTTCCGAAATAAAAATCAAAGAAAATGGAATCGATTACATAAATATCGGAATAGGGTTAAACGTAAATAACCCGATTTCCGCCGCGGAAATAAAGTCCGTATCCGTAAATCAAATTACCGGACAAACGGAATCCAAGACAAAAATACTTGAAACCTTTCTTATAAATTTTCAAAAAAAAATAGAGCCGAACAAACATAATAAGATTATATCCGAATGGAAAACAAAGAACATAACCGTAGGCGCTTTTGTAACCGTAAAAACGGCAAATAAAAAAATCGAGGGCGAGGCAATAGATATTGACCGATCAGGCGCTCTGGTGGTAATTACCGATAATTTTAGAATCAAAAAAATTTCGCATGGAGACTGCTTTCATCTTAGCGAATAACGGCATTTAATAAAGCCGAAACAATGCGAAAACAGGGATGAAAAATGGCAAACGACTTTAAAATGATAATATACGCCTCTTTGTTTGCGGCGCTTACCGCCGCAGGAGCATATATAACCCTGCCTATAGGACCTATTCCCATAGTATTGCAAAACCTTTTTGTTTTGATAGCCGGTTTGGCTCTCGGAGGAAGATGGGGAGCCGCGAGCATAGGAATATACCTTATAGCCGGCGCCGTAGGGCTTCCGGTATTTGCGGGAGTAACCGCAGGAATAGGCAAATTTGCCGGACCTACGGGCGGATATTTAATAGGCTTTCTTTTTGCCGCTTACATTACCGGAGTAATATCTTCCGTAAAAAAAAATACATTTTTCGATATACTTGCTATGATAATAGGAAGCGCCGTCATATATACATTCGGAGTAATATGGCTTAAAATTATTATGAAAATATCTTTGGAAAAAGCCCTTATATTAGGATGCTACCCCTTTATAATAGGAGATATAGTAAAAATAGCCGCCGCGGCTTATATAATAAAAAAAATAAGAAAAATTATAAAATTATAAAATTATAGCCGAATATTTTTCTTTGCCTAAAACGACAAACTTTTTATTTACGAGCCGTTATCTTGACGAATATTGTTTTAAGAGAAATAGTAAACCGAAGTTTTTTTGCATAGCTCCGCTTGTAGCTTATGTAAAAAACAAGCCGAAAAGCGTTACAATCGAATTTAAACGGAATAACTTTTTATTTTAATTATAAATAATGGAACATATAAAAATAGAAAATCTTACCTACGCTTTTAAAGAAAACCGATTTAAATTAAATAAAATAAATCTTGTTATAAACAAAGGGGAATTTATTCTTTTTGCAGGTAAAAACGGCTCCGGCAAAACCACGCTTTTAAGACATATAAACGGCTTAATAATTCCGGATAAAGGAGACGTTTATATATCCGGCATAAGCGTTAAAAAAAATCGAAAAAAAGCAAGAAAGCTTGCCGGAATGATATTTCAGGACGCGGACGCTCAAATAGTGGGGGAAACCGTATATGAAGACGTTGCATTTGGTCCGGAAAATCTTAAAATAAAAAGAAAAGATATAAATCAAAGAGTAAAAGAAGCGTTAAAAGCCGTAGGATTAACCGAATTTGAACATAAAACCTCATACAACCTTTCCGGCGGCGAAAAAAGAAGACTTGCAATAGCAGGTATTCTTGCGATGAAGCCGGAAATAATAATATTTGACGAGCCCTTTTCAAACCTTGATTATGACGGAATATTACAAATAATAGAGCAGATAAAATTTCTTATAAAAGAGAAAAAAACAATACTAATGGCAACCCACGATCTCGAAAAAGTAGTCCGTTACGCCGATAAAGCGGTAATAATGGATAACGGCAAAATAACGGCGTTCGGAACTCCCTCGGAAATTTCGGAAAAACTTACGCAATTCGGGCTTGTTATCTAATTGATGCTTAAAAATTATAATACATATTGTAATTATTATAAATTCCAAGAAAAACAAGGTAATGTATTTGCAAGGGGTTAATATTTTCTTGCAAATATTAAGATGAAATTACCATTATTAATCGCAAAAAGATTTGTACAAAGGATAAGATCAGAAGGCGCTAATTAAGGGGTTTTTTGCAGTTTTTGCAATGACAACGGGGAAATAATTAAGGGATTTTTCCTCGCTTCGCTCGTTCGACAAGACAAATAAAAGCAACTCTCGGCGAGGAGGCGGATAAAAAATTACTTGCTGTTATTTTGATAAATTTTGTTTTTGCCTATCATTTCGGGCGCAGCGAGAAATCCCTTGATAAAAAGCGATAAATAATAGATATTGGCAAAACCGTTTACGCTTAAAATGCAGGTTTTTATGCATCGACTATTTAGACACAAAAAAAATGAATAGAACCTTCAAATACCATTATAGAAATACGGGCATTCATAAATTCGACCCGCGGTTTAAACTAATAACAATTGCAGCCTTATGCATTACCGCCTCGTACCTGCAATTACTTCCGCTTATTATTCTGTTGTCGATGATAACCGGCATAATAAAAAAGTCCGGTCTTCCGCTTATAAAAGCGTTAAAAGATATAAAACCGTTTATCATTTTTTTGCTATTCGTATTTATTGTTAGATTATTAACTACGGAAGGCGAAATAATATTTAAAATAGCCTTTATCTCAATAACCGCCAAAGGAATAAACGAAGGCGCAAAAATAGTTTTAAAGCTTTTTTCCGTTATGCTTGCAGGATACATATTAATTGCCACAACCGAAACGTTTAAAATAAAAGCCGCAATAGAAAATCTTTTAAAGCCGGTTCCGTTTGTGCCGGAAAAAATAATATCTACAATGTTAGGGCTTTTAATACGATTTATACCCCTTATAATATTCGCCGTAAAAGAGACCGATAGCGCCCAAAAAGCTAGATTTGTCGATAATAGAAAAAATCCTGTTTACAGAATAAAAAGACTTATTATTCCCGTGATATTTAAAATAATAAATACCGCTGATAACCTTGCGATTGCAATGGAGGCAAGGGGATATAACGAGGATAGAACAGGGCGAAAACTTACGGCAAATAAAACCGATTGGATAAAAATGTTTATCGGATTGACGATATTTATTATTTTGATATGCTTTAGTTAAATTTTTTATAAAAAAATATATCAGTCCATAAAAACAGACAAAAATAATAATAAAACAATATGAAAATAATAATAATAGGAGCCGGAGGAGTAGGTTTTTATCTCGCTCAAAAGCTCGCTTCGGAAAACAAAGAGGTAATAGT
Source organism: Deltaproteobacteria bacterium (assembly GCA_019306185.1). Lineage (GTDB taxonomy): Bacteria > Desulfobacterota > Desulfobacteria > Desulfobacterales > JAFDMD01 > JAFDMD01. The sequence goes on along the minus strand of JAFDMD010000005.1, from coordinate 17,014 downwards.
AATAGATAGCGCTCCCGACGCTATAAAAAGAGCCTCCGAAAATATAGACGCTCAAACAATCATAGGCGACGGAGGCAGCCCCCGAATACTTAAAGAAGCCGGATTAAGCGAAGCGGATATTCTTTTGGCGGTTACAAATAGCGACTCCGTCAATATAACCGCCTGCGCCGTTGCAAATATAATATCTCCGTCAACAAAAAAAATAGCAAGAATAAGAAATGCAGACTTTGACTCATTTCATCAAAGCCTAATGCGGTACGCTCCGCATATAGATACTATAATTAATCCGGAAATCGAAGTGGCAAATACAATAGAAAGGCTTTTTAAAGTTCCGGGCGCCATAGAAGTGAATGAATTTGCAAAAGGAAAAATAAAATTTATAGGAGTTCGCTTAAAAAAAAATAGCCGTCTATCCGGTTTAAAACTTATTGAAATAGCGTCCGAAATAGGAGATAAACCTCTTTTGATAGCCGGAATTATACGAAACGAAAAACTCATAGTGCCTACGGGGCAAGATAAATTAAAACCGGACGATCTGATATATTTCATAAGCGAGGAAAAGCATCTTGCCGAAACCATGTCTTTATTTCAAGAATATACGAGCGCTCCTACAAAAATAATGATAATAGGCGGCGGCAGCATAGGCTTAAAACTTGCCGAAAGATTGGAACATAGAGGATTAATTCCGAAACTAATTGAAATTAATGAAACAAAAGCTTCCGTTCTGGCGGAAAAATTAAATAAAACCATCATACTTCAAGGAGACGGTTCGGATAGGGAGCTTCTTGCAGGAGAAAATATATCTGGCATGGATATGGTTGTTACCGTAACCAATGACGAAGAAATCAACATACTGTCGGCTTTGCTCGCCAAAAAAATGGGGGGTTGTAAAACTATTGCCAAAATAGATAAATTCGATTATTTTCCGCTTATGGCTGCAATAGGCATAGAGCAGGTTGTAAGCGAAAGAGTATCCGCTATAGATTCCATATTAAAACATATCCGAAAAGGAAAAGTAATATCCGCCATATCTATAAAAGGAGAAGAAGCCGAAGTTCTTGAAGCCGAGGCGCTTGCAACTTCGGCTATAGTAGGCAAACCTTTAAAAAAAGCCTCGGTTCCGCGCGGCAGCCTTATAATAGGAATATTAAGAGAAGAACAGGTAATAATACCCTCCGGCGAAACAGTAATAATTCCTGGAGACAGAATAATAATATTTGCCACAAAAAACGCTCTGCCTAAAGTGGAAAAAATTCTTACCGTAAAATTGGAATTTTTTTAATGAATAATAGTAAATTTTCAGATAAATCTTCCGGTTATATAACATGAACTGGCGCTTTATAATCACCGTAACAGGCATATTAAATTTTTTTTTAGGAATCGCCATGACTGCGGCTTTGGGCTGCTGCCTGATATATAGAGAGCCTTCCTACATAATATTTATAAAGTCGATAACCATAACCGTGGCGGCTTCTTTATCGAGCATATTCATTTTTAAAACTCCCCGGACAGATCATATAAACCATAAAGAAGGAATGGTTATAGTCGCTCTTGCTTGGCTTTCCATAGGTTTTTTCGGAGCTTTCCCTTTTTATTTTGAAGGCGAAACCTTTACAAACGCATTCTTTGAATCCGTATCCGGCTTTACTACTACAGGAGCTTCGATATTAACCGATATAGAGGCAAAATCAAAAGGACTTCTTTTTTGGAGAAGCCTAATACAATGGATAGGCGGGATGGGAATAATCGTTCTTTCAATAGCGATACTGCCGTTTCTCGGAGTAGGCGGAATGGAGCTTTATAAAGCCGAAGTTCCAAGCCCGGTTCCGGACAAGTTAAAGCCGAGAATAAAAGATACCGCTATAATATTATGGACGGCATATCTTCTGCTTACCGCGCTTGAAGCTTTCTTATTAATACTTGCAGGAATGAGCGTATATGACGCCATATGCCATGCTTTCACTACAATGCCCACAGGAGGCTTTTCGGTGAAAAACGCCTCGGTAGGCTATTATAACAGTATATACATAGACTATATAATAATAATTTTTATGTTTTTGGCGGGCATAAATTTTTCGCTCCATTTTCAATTAATTCGAGGCAAAACGCTTATATTTTGGCGCGATGCCGAATGCAGATTTTATATTATAATAACATTGGTGCTAATCGGCGTTTTATTTTTTTTCATATATGGCTCCGCATATCAAAATATAGGCGATGCTTTACGATATGCGGCTTTTCAGGCGATATCCATAATAACAACCACAGGATTTGCCACCGCCGATTATGAGCTATGGGTTCCGGGAGCCAACATCCTTCTGCTTTTTTCAATGTTTCTCGGAGCTTCGGCAGGCTCTACCGGCGGCGGAATGAAATCTTTGCGCATAATGTTATGCTTTAAATACTGCTACAGAGAAATATTTTTTCTTATACACCCGCGATCCGTTTCCCGTATAAAAATAGGGGGCAAAACCGTTTCGGATAAAATTATAAGAAGCGTTCTCGGATTTCTATCTCTATATGTGGGAATTTTTGCTTTATGCGCCATACTTTTAAGCGCTATAGGGGTTGATTTTACAACCTCGATAGGCGCCGCCGCATCCGCTCTCGGCAACATAGGTCCCGGATTCGGGCTTGTAGGACCCGCGGGAAACTACGCCGCGATACCCGAAGCCGGCAAATGGCTACTGCTTCTATGTATGTTGCTCGGCCGACTTGAAATATATACAATAATAGTTCTTTTTATTCCGGAATTTTGGAGGCGATAAAATATTTTTGTCAAACGTCAAATTTTGCCGCGCATGCGAATTTGCTCGAACTATAGGGGCATAAGCGCGCGGCGGCTTGAGCGAGATGAATTATCTATATAAACAAAACCTATTATCAAATATTTTAAAAAGCTACGGCTCCGTTGCCGTAGCCTTTTCCGGCGGAGTCGATAGCTCTTTTTTGCTTGCTTTTGCAAAAAAAATTTTAAAAGATAAAATTATTGCCGTAACATCTGCAGACGCCATACACTCTCAAAAAGAGATTGAGTTTGCGGCGAGTTTTGCAAAAAAACTTAACATAAAACATATATTTATAAATTGCGGGCAAATGGAATCGTCCGAGTTTAAAGCAAATACTCAAAAAAGATGCTATATTTGCAAAAAGCTTATATTCAAAAAAATAAAAAATATCGCTTTATCTTATAATATAAAAAAAATTATTCATGGAGAGAATATAGATGATCTTAAAAAAATAAGACCTGGTTTTAAAGCGGCTAAAGAATTAAATATAGCTTCTCCTTTTATTGACGCTGGCATTAATAAAAAAAAAATAAGAGAGCTATCCAAAGAAATGGAGCTTATTACATGGAATAAACCTTCTATTTCTTGCCTTGCTACAAGCATACCTTATAATTCCGCTATAACCTATAAAAAATTAAAAACCGTAGAATCCGCCGAAAATATTTTAAAAAATTTGGGCATATCAGCGTATAAAGTTATACATTACGGCTCTGCTGCTCAAGTTCTAACAGATGAAAACGACCGAGATAAAATTCTGAAAAAGCTTGATAAAATAATATTAAAGCGGTTTAAAGAGTTGGGATTTAATAAGGTTGATTTTAAAAATTCATATTAATCCTTCCGAACATCTCATTTAACCTTTTTTAAAATAGGCTTGCAAGAGACGATCTGGTTTATAATGATTTTTAATCGCCATTATACTTGCTTCAAAAATTGTTTTTTTAAACAAAAAATTATGTTAGCTATTTAAAAGGCGTAAAAAAAAATCGAACGATTTAAAACAGAATATTTTAAACACATTAGAGAGGCGGCATGGTGAATGAAAGAAAAACCGAGGCAATTGTCAGAGAACATTTTGGCAATTTTTCGGACCAAATTTATATAGAAGAGCAACGCTCCGATAATCCGAAAATTGACAAACTGCTTAAAAACGCTTCAAAAAAAGGCGAGGGCAAAGGTTATCCAGAATTTATTATCAGCTATAAAACCAATTCCGATTTATTAATTGTAGTTGAATGTAAAGCGAGCATTACAAAACATGAAAGCAAGACTTGCGACAAATATTCCGAATTTGCGGTTGACGGCGTCCTATTATATACCTCTTATTTATCAAAAAATTTTGACGTGCTGGCGATAGCCGTTAGCGGAGAGACAAAACAATCTTTAAAGGTATCCCATTTTCTACATTTAAAAAACGCAAAAAAAGCATTTCCTATTTTCGGAAATAAATTTTTAAGCGTTAAAGATTATTTAAAGGGATATTTAAAAACCCCAGAAAAATTCAGTCAAGATTATAATACGCTTTTGAGTTTTACAAAAGAATTAAACGGGAAATTACACAAACGCAGAATTCTTGAAAGTCAAAGAAGTCTGCTAATAAGTTCCATTTTAATCGCTTTGGAAAATAAAGCGTTTAAAATATCTTACGCTTCTCATAAAAAGCCTTATGATCTTGCCGTTTCTCTTATTCAAACCGTTTCAAGCGAATTGGAACGCGCAAATATAACAGGCAAAAAATTAGATAACCTAAATACGCAATTTAGTTTTATTAAAACCGACACTTCTCTGTCCAAAGAAAAGAATGTATTAAAAGAATTTATTGATGATATTGACGAAAATATAAACATATTTATTAAAACGCACCGATATTTCGATGTGTTAGGTCAACTTTACGTTGAATTTTTAAGATATGCCAACAGTGATAAGGGGCTTGGAATTGTTTTAACGCCTCCGCATATTACGGATCTTTTTGCCGATTTAGCGCAAGTTAATAAAAATTCCATTGCTTATGATAATTGCATGGGAACTGGCGGTTTTTTGATTAGCGCTATGAAAAAAATGATCTCCGATGCAAAAGGAGACAATATAAAAATCAAAGCAATAAAGAAAAAACAACTTATCGGCACCGAATATCAAGCGCATATTTTCGCTTTGGCGGTTTCAAATATGTATATTCATCAAGATGGAAAAACAAACATTATCAACGGAAGTTGTTTTGACGAAAAAATAATAAAACAGGTAAAAGCAAAAAGACCGACAGTCGGCTTTTTAAATCCGCCGTATAAATCGAACAAAAAAGTTGATAGGGAGGAGTTGGAGTTTATCTTAAATAATTTGGAGTGTTTAGTTAACGGCGGAACCTGTATTGCAATTGTGCCGATGCAAAGCGCGTTAGCTCAAAAGGGAAAGGTTTTGGAATTTAAAAAAAGACTTTTACAAAAACATACATTAGAAGCGGTTTTATCTATGCCGAATGAATTGTTTTACGATTCAAACGTCAATGTAAACACTTGCGTTCTGGTATTAAAAGCTTACGAAAAACATCCTAAAAATTTCAAAACATATTTCGGATATTGGAAAGACGACGGCTTTTTAAAAATTAAAAATAAAGGGCGTATTGATTACTATAATAAATGGAATTCAATCAAAGAGGATTGGTTAAAAAATTTTAGAAATAAAGATGAAATAATAGGAATAAGCATAAAAAAAGCGGTTAGCGGAAATAACGAATGGTCGGTTGAAGCATATATGAAAACCGATTACAAAAAATTTAAAAAAAATGATTTTATTGAGTCGATTCATAATTTTGTAGGTTTCCAATTCAACATGGAAAATATCCAAGAAATTAAGAATAAATCTTTAATAATTAATAAAATCAATTTATTTGATAAAGATTGGAAATATTTTAAATACCCTGATTTGTTTAATTCTATTTCCCGTGGGAAAAGATTAACTAAAATGGATAGAGATAAAGGCGATACGCTATATTTTTCCGCATCCGAATTTAATAACGGCTGTACCGACAAGATAAGCAACTCCTTATTTATTAAAAAAGATGCAATTATTTATACAACTTTTGGCGACGCCTATTATGTAAAAGGAGAATTTACGGCAAGCGATGAAATAAGCATTTTCCAATCCGACAAATTAAATGTTTTTAACGGTATATTTATATCAACCGTGATCTCCAAAAACAAATATAAGTATTATTTCGGAAGAAAAGCTTTTAGAAATAAATTTATTAACGACCTTATTCCCCTGCCGATTGATAAAAATAAAAATCCGGATTGGAACTTTATGGAAACCTATATCAAATCTTTACCATATTCCTCCAATTTATAATTTTATACTGTATTGGGGGATATGCGTTTATAGCTTATCTGTTATATAAAGGGCAAAAAGAAGAGTTGCAGAGATACAAATTCCCAAAGCAGAGTAGAAAAGATAGGGCGTTATAATTATCTTTTCAATTTAATACCAGTAATAAAAATTTTTCTCTCTCATTGAAAATGACACAGATATATGGCAAATCGACAATAAAAAATTTTTACTTATAATATCAATAAACTGAAGCAAAGCGAGATTAAAAAAATTTTTAAAGAATCGGAGACCCCAGTGAATAATGAAAAATTAAATAAAATTAGAACTGAGATCGATACTCTGGACGAACAACTTATAGATATTCTTTATAAAAGAAACGCTCTTATATCGGAAATCGCCATAAGCAAGCAGAAAACGGGCAAATCGGTTTATGCTCCGGAAAGAGAAACGGAGCTTTTACGAAATCTTAAAAATAAGGCAAAAGATAAAGGCGTTTCAGGCGATCTTGTAGATAATTTAATGAGAAGAATTATCAATAGCTCATACGAAAGTCAAAGCAGTTCAAAACTTGCGGGCATAGGCCCGTTACATAAAGATATTGTTATAATCGGAGGCGGCGGAAAGCTTGGAAAACTTTTTGTACGGCTATTTCTCAATTCCGGATATACCGTAAAAATTATCGAAAAAAATGATTGGGAAAATGCGGCAAAAACCCTTTCCAACGCTTCATTAGCATTAGTATCCGTGCCGATAAACTCGGTTGAAGAGGTACTGGAGCAAATTCCTTTATTGCCGAAAGAATGCGTTCTTGCGGATATAACCAGCGTTAAAGAAAAGCCTGTAAAAAAAATGCAAGAAATTCATAAAGGACCCGTAATCGGATTGCACCCAATGTTTGGGCCGGACGTGAAAAGTCTGGTTAAACAGGTTATAATATACTGCCCCGCAAGACATATGGGTAAATGCGATTGGATTCTTACTCAGTTTAAAATGTGGGGCGCTTCGGCATTTGAAATGGAGCCGGCGGCGCATGATAGAATTATGGGTTATGTTCAAGCGGTTCGCCATTTTACCACATTTGTTCTAGGTTTCAATTTAATGCGAGAGAATATAAATTTAGAGGAAATTATTCAGGTTTGCTCCCCTATATATAGACTGGAATTAATAATGGTAGGACGCCTTTTTGCTCAGGACCCGGAGCTTTACGCCGATATAATATTTTCTTCCAAAAAAAATTTAAAACTCTTGCGCAGCCTCATAAACCGTTTTAACGAAGCATTAAATTGGGTTGAAAACGGAGATAAAAAAGAATTCGTTCGGTCATTTAAAGATGTTTATAAATGGTTTGGCAAACACTCTGAGAATTTTTTAAAAGAGAGCGGCGATCTGCTTGAAGAGGTTTATATCCAAAAACAGAAAAAATACTAATCGGTTAAACGTAAAATAAATTCGGCGCTTGTCCGTTATAAAAACAGTTTAAAAAAGTATAGAATAGGCGCTTATGGAAAAAAAAGAAAAAAAAATAATGGGGCTTACAACCTCGTCTCACTTTTTGGTTCATCTAATCGAAGGAGTTCTTCCCCCTTTAATTCCATTGGTTATGCTGGAATTTAACGCCGATTATTCTCAGATGGGCTTAATAGTCGCTATATTCTCCTATGCATTCGGTCTATTTGCTATTCCCGCCGGAATAATCTCAGATAAAATATATCCGAGACATTTAATAACAATATTTCTTATCGGAACCGGACTGTTTACAATTATGGTTTTTAACGTAACCTCCATAGTCGGATATGGAATAATCATGGGAATAACCGGCATATTCGCCGCCATATATCATCCCGCCGCAAATACCTTAATAGCTAATTCCATAAAAAAAAAAGGAGAAGGCTTCGGGCTTCATGGAATAGCCGGAAGCATAGGCGTGGCGTCCGCTCCGGCTATTTCGGCTTTTATAGGAACCGTCGCCGGATGGAGAACGCCTCATATAGTTTACGGAACAATAGGCATAGCAATAGCGATTTTTTCTTTTACAATACCGAAAAATAATATTACGCCTCAAGTAAGCGCTCAAATAAATAATATGGAAAACAACAAGAAAAAATCTTATTATCCGTTAATACTCTTTTTTTGCACTGCAATATTTCTCGGCTTAACCTATAGAGGAATAATGACTTTTTTGCCCATATACATGGGAGAAAACGTTCATTTTAATTTTGTTCAATCCAACAAAATCGCTCTCGGCGGAGTTATAACTACATTAACTCTTTTATCCGGAGCCATAGGGCAGTATATTTCGGGAAAGCTTACGGATAAATATCCGCCGGAAAAAATTTACGTTTTTGCGGTATTATTCGGAGCGGTATTCGTTTTTGCCATAGCCTTTACTACAAATATTATTCTGATATTATCCGCTATGCTTTACGCTTTTTTCTATTTTGCGGTTCAACCGATTCAAAACTACATAATATCGATATATCTGCCGGTTCATAAACATGGAACCGGATACGGCATTTTATTTATGCTGATGTTCGGAGTAGGCTCAACAGCGGCTTTGATATCCGGTTATATGGCGGATAAATTCGGATTGTCTTCGATCTTTTATTTAATGGGGGTATTTTATGCAATAGCGGCGTTTATAGCCTATATGTTATATAGGACTTCAAAAAAGGGAAAAATTTAAAGCGCCCTTTCCCTTATTTAGATTGCCGGCAAAACGGATATATTTTAAAATAGTCTATGCTCAAAAAGTATAATAGATATTGTAATTAGTCGATACTGAAAAACTTAATAAAAGGTATAAGCGATTATACCTTTTCGGTTTTTTAGTTTAAATTCCATTCGACTACGGCGGAGTTTGTTTGCTTCGCTTTTTGCTTGCGGTCTCGGATTTTCGGCTTTGTTTTAACGTAAAACCATCCGGAAATTGTTTCATAGACGCAAGAGCCGCTACGCGAATAAACGCCGCTGTAGCCTTATTTCCTCTTAATATTTGCAAAAAATTAATATTTATCTTAATATATTCTTGCAAATATTAAGAGGAAACGCTCATTATTAAAAAAAAATTAATCATAAGAAATAATGATAATGATTAAATTCGGATAAAAGGTTAAAGGATAAAGGCAGGAGACAATAATTAAGGGATTTCTCCTCGCTTTGCTCGTTCGAAATGACAAATAAAAACAACTCTCGGCGAAGAGACGGGAAAAAATTACTTTTTGTTATTTTGATAAATTTTATTTTTGCCTGTCATTTCGAGCGCAGCGAGAAATCCCTTAATAAAAAGTGAATAAGTAATAACAGGTTGATTTTTTATATCTTTTATTAAACTTTAACTTCAGGCATTGGCAAAACCGTTTACATTTATTCAGCATTGACTAAATAAATTTTTTAATTTTAATCGCTTACGCTTTCAATAGATTGCGGCTTTTTACCCGATTTATAAACATATGAAAAAAAAAATTTCAATACTTGTAGTTGACGACGACTCGGCTCATAGAATAATGCTTAAAACCCTTTTGGAAACATGGGGCTATGCCGTTTTTGAAGCGGACGACGGCTCTACCGCTTTTGAAAAGGTTAAACAAAAAGCGTTCGATTTAATTCTGATGGATATAAAAATGCTTAAAGTATCAGGAATAGAGGCTTTGGATATGATAAAAAATTTTAACCCCTCAATTCCGGTTATTATAATGACCGCATATTCCAGCGTAGAAACCGCTGTTAAAGCTTTAAAAAAAGGCGCTTACGATTATATTACAAAACCTCTTGATTTTGATAAATTAAAGATTACCATAAAAAAAGCGGCTGAGCATGCCTATTTGAAAACCGAAAATCAGGCATTAAAAAAACGGATAGCCGAAAGCTTTGACCATCAGAACATAATAGGCAAAAGCGAGGCTATGATTAAATTAATGGAAGCCGCCGCTCAAATAGCCTATTCCGAAGCTGATGTTCTTATTACCGGAGAATCCGGCACAGGTAAGGAATTAATCGGAAACGTAATCCATTACAACGGCAGCCGAAAAAATAATCCTTTTATTAAAATAAACTGCGCCGCAATACCGGAAACCTTATTAGAAGCCGAACTTTTCGGATATGTTAAAGGCTCCTTTACCGGAGCCATTAAAGATAAAAAAGGGGTTTTTCTTCTTGCAAACAGGGGAGCGATTTTTTTAGACGAATTAGGCGAAATGCCGCTTATCATGCAGGCAAAACTTTTAAGAGTAATACAGGAAAGAGAGACGACGCCGATAGGGGGAGAAAAAAGCTATTCGGTTGACGTTAGAATTATATCCGCCACAAACAAAAATCTTTTATCTTTGATTAAAAAAGGAGAATTTAGGGAAGACCTTTATTACAGGCTTAATGTAGTGGAAATAAAAGCTCCCTCTCTAAAAAAAAGAGAGGGGGATATTCCGCTTCTTACGCGACATTTTTTGAAAACCTTTAATAAAAAAAATAAAAAAAGCATTAAAGGAATCACTCCGGAAGCAATGGACATGCTAATTAAATATAATTGGCCCGGCAATGTGCGAGAGCTTATGAACGCGATTGAAAGAGGAGTGGTTCTTTCTTCGGGCGACTATATGGATAAATCCTCATTTTCTTGGCTGAACTCCGGCGCCGGCGATGAGCGCCAAACCTCGAATATCCAAAATAATGACAAAAAAAATATATCTCTTAAAGAAGCCGAAAAACGCATAATTATAAAAACCCTTGAAGCATGCGGAGACAATAAAACCAAAGCCGCAAAACTGCTTAGAATTACAAGAAAAACTCTTAATAGCAAACTTAATTATAAAAATTAAAATCCGATGACGCAAAAATCTCTATTAATACCCGCCCGCCCTTTAAAAGCTTATAATGTTGATTTTACTATCTCGTATAAAATCCTCAACAAATCTTTTACAAGGTTACCTTTACTACGGTATCGCACGGCTCGCTTTCTCCCGCCTTGTTGGCGGCTATCACTCTATATTCAAGTAAAATCCCGATCGGTTGATCAACAAGGTCTTTTTTGGTTTCAAGAGCTCTTCCCGCCTTTTTCCAAACGCCGTTTTCGGTTTTTCTATCTATTATATAAAATGTAGGTTTGCCTCCTTCCTCCGTTTTTTCCCAAGAAAAAGAGAGCCATCCTTTCCCTTCTTTATCTATTTTAAAATTATAGCAAGCTTCGGGCGGCTCAATAGGAGGCGGAATCCTTCTTTTGCCCCAACCAACCGAGTCAAGCGCCTCTTCGTCTCCGGTTGCAACATTTTCCGCATATCGAATTTCTCTTTTCATTATCTTTACAAGTTTTTGTCGAGCCGCTTTTTTAGCTTGAGACGTTTTATTCATAGCCGAGCGCGCTGATACAAAATTATTTATAGAAAGATTATAATTTATAACAGCTTGTTTAAATTTGTGAAGCGGAACAGGCAAAGCCGAAAAGGTAGAAGCGTTTCTGCTAAAACCCGCCTCCATTCTTTCGGCAAGCTTTAATACATCAGCCTCCCTTAATGGAAATCTCATTTTTTCTCCTTTATTTGCGTAAAATTAGCCCTGTTTTTATTATATTAAGGTTAATATTGTCAAGATAAAGGTTGATATTATTAATAAAAATGTAAACAAATATTAAAAATTGCTAATATTATCTATACAAATATAAATATTTTAAAATTGGCTTTAATATTTTAAATATAAATATTGATATTGTTAAAACAAGCGTTAATATTGTATATATTGGCGCTATAACTCTTTTTATTCGGCAATGAAGGGAGTAGGAAAGCTAATTTTTCAATAAATGCGCTGTTGCTCCTTTTATCTCCGCAAAATTGGCTTTCTATTGATTGCGTTGTTTGAATTCGGAAACCTTAAATAAAAAAGGCGGGAATCTAAAAGGCAAAGTCCTTGTTCTTTTTAAGTCAAAATATTTACGGATTACCTCAATTAGCTTATTAATATTAGTATGATGGTAGTCGCCTTTACCTGCAAACCCCGCTAATATGCGTCCGATTTTATAAAAAAAATTTTAGGTAGGTCCGGATATTATTAAGCGATCCGAACTTTTTAGCTTTTCGGAAAATATTTTTAAATATTCAACCAATTCTTTATTATCAATATGTTCGAGAACGTCTGCCGCAATAATAATATCTAAAGAATTATTCGGTATTTCCAAAATATTATCTATAAAAGATATATTCAAGTTCTGCTCGTCGCTTAAAATTTTTGCAAATTCCGGAAATATATCAATTACATAAACCTTATTGCACCTGCTATCCAATTCCGGTAAAAAAGCGCTTGTTCCGCACCCGAATTCCAGCGCGCTCATATCATTTGAGAACTCGGCAAAACGAGCAATATATTCATATCTTCTCCACATTAGCCGCCGTATTAACGGATTCCAATGAAGATACGAAGGAATAGCCATTTCATCCTTATCATAATTGGAAATATGCGAAATATTCTTTGAAACCAACTCATTTAATTTTCGAATCGATACTTTTCGAATCATACATTTTTCTCTTATTATACGGCATTTAAATAACGGAATAATTGCGACAAAAAGACCGCTTCGTAATACGCGGCGCTCTTAATAATATAATCCAATCAATTGCCAAACCCACTAAAAACCTACATTTTAAACGTAAATGGTTTTGCCAATATCTATTATTTATCGCTTTTTATTAAGGGATTTCTCCTCGTTTCACTCGTCGAAATGACAGGCAAAGATAACGTTTGTCCAAATGATAGGGTGAAAAAATGTTCGTCCGGAATAAAAAGTTTGTCATTTCGAGCGAAGCAAGAAACCCCTTTATTATTTCTTCCTTGTTTTTTCGCCGAGAGTTGTTTTTGTTTGTCTTGTCGACGAGCGAAGCGAGGAGAAATCCTTTAATTAGCGCCTTCTAATCTTATCCTTTGTTTCTTTGTACAAATTTTTTGGCGATTAAAAACCTTTTTTTAATAATGAGGATTTTATCTTAAAATTTGAGTGCAATGCCGCAAACGGGCGAATTGCAAAGTCAAGCGCCGATTTTTTTTGCCGCTTCCGGAGCAAAATAGGTCAATATAATATCCGCTCCCGCTCTTTTAATCGAAGTAAGCGTTTCCATCATAACCTTTTCGCCGTCTATAAAGCCAAGCTTTGCCGCCGCCTTTATCATAGAATACTCGCCGCTTACATTATATGCGGCTATAGGAAGGTCAATCTCATTCTTTACCCTGTATATAACATCCAAATAGGACAAAGCGGGCTTTACCATTATAATATCGGCGCCCTCCTCTACGTCCATGTTTGCCTCTCTTATAGCCTCAATTGCATTTGCGGGATCCATCTGATAAGTCTTTCTGTCTCCGAATTGAGGCGCGGAATGAGCCGCCTCTCTAAAAGGTCCGTAATATGCGGAATGATATTTTGCCGAATAAGCCATTATAGGAATATTAATAAATTCGTTATCATCCAATCTATCCCGTATTTCCGCAACTCGTCCGTCCATCATATCGGAGGGCGCAACCATATCGGCTCCGGCTCTTGCGTGAGAAACGGCGGCGTCTGCAAGAAGATCGATTGTGGAATCATTATCCACTTTTCCTTTTTCCACTACGCCGCAATGTCCATGATTCGTATATTCGCAAAGGCATACGTCGGTTATTACGGTTATATCCGGAATTTTATTTTTAACCGCTTTTATTGCTTTTTGAACGATGCCATCCTTTTTATAAGCTTCGGTTCCCAAAGAATCCTTTTTATTGGGAATGCCGAAAAGTATTATTCCGGGTATTCCAAGCTTATAAGCTTTTGCAGCCTCCGAGGCTATATTTTCTACGCTTAATTGAAACTGCCCCGGCATAGAAGGTATAGGATTTTTTATATTTTTTCCTTCTACCGCAAAAAGCGGGAAAATAAAATCGGACGGGCTTAAAATTGTTTCGCGAATCATTTTGCGCAAAGCCGACGTTTGTCTCATTCGTCTGGGTCTGTATTCGGGGAATAGCATATTTATACTCCTTAACTTTCAGCATTATAAATCAAAACCGATTATTATTTTTCTATTTAATTTTCCTATATTTATATTAGCCGCCAAAATGTTCAAAACTTTTTATATTCCTATTTCTTTGTCCGTTAGATAGCAAGCAGGATCCGGCGACCATAAATCTCCTGTAACCGCTTCGGCTCTAACTCTAAAATTACCTCCGCAAATATCAAGCCATTTACATTCGGCGCATCTGCCGGTTACATATTTCTTCTTATTTTTTAATTTTTTCATCAAAGGCTCGGATAAGTCTGTCCATACTTCCGAAAAAGGACGTTTTAAAACATTTCCAAAGGAGTAATGTCTCCAAAACTGATCCGGGTATATCTCGCCGTCCCAGCTTATACAACCGATTCCGCGTCCGGAGTTGTTTCCTTCGTTCATTTTAAGGAGTTCTAAAACCTTCGCAGCGCGCTCCGGCTTCTCTTTTAAAAGCCGCATATATAAAAAAGGACCGTCCGCATGATTATCTACGGTTAAAACCTCTTTCGGCATATTTTTATCATGCAAATCTTTTGTAAGCTTCATAATGAGCTTTACGGCATCTCTTGTTTGGGCATGAGTTAAGTCCTCTTCAACTAAAGTTGTCCCTCTGCCGGAATATACAAGATGATAAAAACATACTCGCGGAATATCCTCTTTTTCCAATAAATCGAATATAGGTTTTATTTCCGCGGCATTATGTTTTGTAATAGTAAAACGAAGCCCCACCTTTATTCCGGCTTTTTTACAATTTTTTATTCCTTTAAGAGCCGCTTTAAACGCCCCTTTTACTCCTCTGAATTTATCGTTGATATTCTCCATGCCGTCAAGGCTTATTCCAACGTAAGAAAGCCCTACGTCTTTTAAAATACGCGCTTTTTCTTCGGTTATAAGGGTTCCGTTAGTCGATATTACCGCTCTCATACCTTTTTTTACCGCATACTCTGCAAGTTGCGGCAAATCTTCTCTTAATAAAGGCTCGCCGCCGGAAAAAAGAATAACCGGCGATTTAAAAGCGGCAAGATCGTTTATTACGCTTTTGCCTTGTTCAAAACTAAGTTCGTTTTTAAAATCCTGATTTTTTGCATGGGCATAACAATGAACGCATTTTAAATTGCATTTACGGGTCATATTCCATACTACCACAGGCTTTTTATCCGCGGAAAACTGAAGCAATTCGGAAGGAAGTTTGCTTGAATCTCTTCCGTATCTTAAAGCGTCCGAAGGCTCTACTGTGTCGCAGTATAATTTGGATATTCCTATCATTATATTTTAGTCCTTTTTATTTTATAAATTTATATAACATAGCAAATTTTTTACAAAAACTATTTAAAAATAAAGTTTATGTCAAGCGATTTAATCGTAAAAAAGCGCTTTGTTATTCAATCGGCTTTAATTAAAATATAAAATAGAAAAAGCTTAATGACTATGTTATAGAGATAAAAAATAATAAAGGGATTTTTGCCTTTGCTTTACAGGATACGGAGCGGTTTTTTTGTCGCCTCGACAAGCTGTTATTTTTGCCTTGTCATTTTAACGAGCAAAGCGAGAAGAAATCTCGCAATTAAAATATAAACGGGGGAAATATGAAAATTTTTGACACTCATTGCCATCTTGACGATAGATGTTACAAAAAGGATTTAAAGGAGACTATACAAAGAGCTTATCAAAATGAGATATGCGGATTTATGAGCGTAGGAACCGATAAAAAAACCTCCGTAAAAGCGGTTCAAATAGCGGACGAAATAGAAAATTGTTACGCTTCCGTAGGTTTTCATCCGCATTACGCAAAGGAAGGCTCTGATGACGAGATTGAATTTTTAAAAAAACTTGCTCAAAAAAATAAAAAAGTAAAAGCTTGGGGCGAAATAGGGCTTGATTTTAACAGGATGTATTCTCCGCAACAGGATCAGGAAAATATGTTTATAAAGCAGCTTAAAGCGGCGTTTTCGCTTGATTTGCCCGTAATATTTCATGAAAGGGATACTAAAGGAAGATTTTACGAAGTATTAAAGACAAATGCGGATGATAATTTAAAAGGGGTTGTTCATTGTTTTAGCGGAGACAAACAGTATCTTAAAAAATATCTTGATTTGGGGCTTTATATAGGAATAACCGGTATTATTACAATAAAAGGCAGGGGCGCAGAACTTAGAAGCCTCGCCTCTTTTATTCCGAAGGATAGAATTGTTATAGAAACGGACGCTCCTTATCTTACGCCGGCTCCTCATAAAAACAGAGTAAAAAGAAACGAGCCCGCTTTTGTTAAAGCGGTTTTTTTAACTTTATCTCGGCTTTTTGAAATTGAAGAGGAAAAATTGAGCAAAATTTTATGGGATAACAGTTTAAAACTTTTTTCTATAAATATTTAATCCATAGCCGGATTTGCCGATTTACAAGTCCTAAAAACTTTGAAAAATAATTTGTAATTTGTTTTTGTGTCCATTCTTTCGGGGGAAGTCCACAATAACGACAACATATTCGATAAAAACGATTCCATGTGGGAAGTTCTACGCGTATGGCAAGACGCAAATTCCAACGGCGTTACAGACGCCGGAGAATTAAAAACATTAGATAATCTCGGCATAGAATCCATAAATCTAAGCGTAGAAATACCGGACAGAGAAAAAATAGAAGGCAACCTCGTATTATCCCGCTCTACAATGACCATGACAAACGGCGCGACGATGGAAGTCGCGGCGGTTGATTTTACCACAAATCCCATAGGCTACGAATGGAACAACATCAATCTCGGGCAAGTCGCGACATCCGAAAACAGCAACGCCACATTAGTATTAGACAATCCGGCATACGTTAAAATGAGCGAGCTTAACAACATAACAACCGTTTACGGCAGCTCCGGCGCAGATACCATAATAGGAACCGATAACAACGATTGGATATCCG
>JAFDMD010000051.1 GCA_019306185.1 Deltaproteobacteria bacterium | reverse complement strand
AAAAAGCTTCAAGATATTGTGGACGGCTACGGGAACGTCGCTTTTAGAAAAATAGAATCCGAGGTAATTAATAAAATTAGGCTTAACAACCATGTTATTGCTACGGGAGGAAGCGTAGTATATAGTCAAACCGCTATGGAACATTTGCAATCAATAGGAATAATAATTTTTTTATACGCCTCCATAGAAGACTTAAAACTAAGAATTGATAACTTTGAAGCAAGAGGCATCTCCAAGCTTCCGGGGCAGACCATAGAGGAACTGTTTAGAGAGCGTTCGGCTCTTTATAAAAAATATGCGGAGGTAATAATAGATTGCTCCAAGCTTACTCCGGAGCAAACCTGCGTTGAAATAATCAAACAAATCAATTAGGCAAACGACAATCGGATAAAATTATGTTTATGAAATTATTTTTTCTTTTTACCGCAATACCCTTTCTTGAAATCTATATATTAATAAAAGCAGGAAATTCCTTCGGCTTTTTTACTACATTATTTATTATAATAGGGACGGGACTTCTCGGAGCTCATTTTGTTCGATTGGAGGGATTTAGAGTTTGGCTTCAAATCCAACAAGAGATGAGCAGAGGAAATTTTCCGGCAAATCAGCTTGTAGAAGGGCTTCTTCTTTTTATTGCGGGAGTCATTTTAATTACGCCCGGACTTTTAACCGATATAGCAGGACTTTTACTTTTGGTTCCGTTTATAAGGGGTTATATACGAAATTGGCTTAACCTGAAATTTTCGGATATGATTAAGCAAGGGAATATAACATTTACCGGACTCATGTGAAATCAATAAGAATATTTCGCAATACCTTTTTTAATTTTGCATATTTGCCGAAATAACGAATATCTTAATGTTTATATTTTTATCTTGTCGTAAAAAACTGTTTGTTGATACTAATTTTTATATATGTTATTACGCCTTCCTTAAAAGGAGAAACAAAAATGAGTATTGAGAAAAAAACAGACAGGAAAATTTATTTTATAGACGTTACCAACAGAGACGGAGTTCAAACATCAAGGTTAGGTTTGGCAAAGCTTCAAAAAACCATGATAAATCTTTATTTGGACGAAATGGGGATTTTTCAATCCGAATTCGGTTTTCCGGTTACCTCGCATGAAAAAAATTACCTTAACGCAAACATGGAGTTGGTTAAAAAAGGCATAATCAAAACCATCAGATTAGGAGGATGGACGCGAGCGCTTGTTTCGGACGTTCGGGAAGGTTTTGACAACGTGCCGGCTCTAAAGCATTTAAATCTATCCATTTCAACTTCGGATCAGATGATTATAGGAAAATTCGGCGGCAAAAAAACAAGAGAAGATATATTAAACCAAACATTAGAAGCTATAGACGCTGCAAAAGCTTGCGGAGCCGAAACAATAGGAGTTAATGCCGAGGATGCTTCCAGAACGGACGAAGACTTTTTAATGAAGTTTGCAAAAGCTATAAAAAAACAGGGGGCTTCAAGATTAAGATATTGCGATACCATAGGGTATGACGATCCGTATTCCGCATATAAAAGATTAAACAGACTTGCAACGGAAGTCGGTCTGCCTTTGGAAATGCACTTTCATAACGACGTTGGATTAGCCGCCGGCAATTCGATAATGGGAGCAAAAGGGGCTATAGACGGAGGAGTCGACGCATATATAAACACCACCGTAAACGGCATGGGAGAAAGAGCCGGAAATGCAGATTTTGCCTCTTGCTTGCTGGCAATTTTAAAAACAAGCGGTTTTAAAGATAAGTATAAAATTCATCAAAGAATTAAATTAAATAAAATATGGAAGCTTGCAAAATACGCCTCCTATGCTTTTGACGTTCCCATAGCTATTAATCAACCCGCGGTAGGCAAAAACGCTTTTGCTCATGAGTCCGGCATACATGTGGACGGCGCTTTAAAAGATAAAAAAAATTACGAGCTTTACGATTTTGAAGAACTCGGCAGAGGCGAGCCGGAAGAGATAGAAACAGGCTCGCAAATTACGTTAGGCGAATACAGCGGAATAAAAGGATTCAGAAATATATACGAAAATCTTGAAATAGAATTTAAAGATGAAAAAGAGGCGAGAAAAGTATTAGAGTTGGTAAGATATGCAAATATTCATACCCAACAGCCTTTAAAAGATAACGAATTAAAGTTTATATATAAATATCCGGATATAGCGGCTAAAATAATGACTATAAATCCTTAAATAAAAATGGGGACGGGAGAACGAAGACAGGTTAAAATAGAAATAATAAACAAATGAAATTTCAACGGATAGCAAATTAATTTGTTTGAGTATAAGGCGAATAAATTAGATAAACTACAAAGCTATTCGACGAAATTTAAGAGAGGGAACGTGGGAAAAACATTATCCGAAAAAATTATAGGAAAACATTCCGGCAAAGAGGTTAAAGCGGGCGATTTTGTAATAGCGGAAATTGACGTTACCGCGGTACAGGACGGAACAGGCCCCCTTACCATAGATAAAATGAGCGAAGTTAATCTGATACAGGCAAAAAATCCCGAAAAAACGGTATTATTTATAGATCATGCCGCGCCCAGCCCCAGAAAAGAGCTTTCAAATGCTCATAAAAAATTAAGAGAGTTCGCAAAAAAAACAGGCGCCGTACTTTCCGAAACCGGCGAGGGGGTATGTCACCAAAGACTTGTAGAAGACTTTGTAGCTCCCGGCAACATCCTTATAGGAGCAGATTCGCATACATGTACGTCCGGAGCGCTTGGCTCCTTTGCCACGGGAATGGGATCTACCGACGTAGGCATTGGAATAGCTTTAGGCAAAGCGTGGCTTAAAGTTCCGGAAACCTTTAAAATAGAAGTTTCCGGCGAATTCGGGCATAATGTAGGAGCCAAGGACCTAATTCTAAACTTAATAGGCAAAATAGGAGCCGACGGAGCCACATATAAAGCGCTTGAATTTTGTGGAGAAACCATAAAAAAAGCGGATATGGCAAGCAGATTTACTCTATGCAACATGGCAGTTGAAGCCGGAGCAAAAACAGGCATAATAGCGTCCGATCAAACTACAAAAAAATATCTTACCTTAAGAAACAGAGAGCGGGATTTTAAAGAGATAAAAGCGGATAAAGACGCTGTTTATGAAAAAATTATAAAAATAGACGCTTCAAAAGTAAAACCTACCGTATCTTGCCCCCATACCGTAGATAACAAGGCGGAGGCTGCCGAGTTAAACAATATAAAAGTTCATCAGGTTTTTATAGGGAGCTGTACAAACGGCAGAATAGAGGACTTAAGAATAGCCGCTTCCATATTAAAAGATAAAAAAAGAAACTTTGATACCAGACTTTTAATATCTCCGGCGTCAAAAGATATTTTTATCCAAGCTCTTAAAGAAGGGTTAATAGAAATATTTGTAAAAGCCGGCGCCTCGATAGTAACCCCCGGATGCGGTCCTTGCGTAGGGGTTCATGCCGGAATTCTCGGAGACGGCGAAGTCTGTCTTTCCACCCAAAACAGAAATTTTAAAGGAAGAATGGGAAATCCGGAAGGGCTTATATATTTAAGCTCTCCCGCTACCGCCGCATACAGCGCCATACTCGGATATATTGCGGACCCGACTAACGTCTGATTTTATAAAATGTCTGTTATTAATAGTGGTTAACCAAATAAAAAAATCTGTCGGATAACAAAACTTTTCGGCGAAATTAAAAAAGGTTGAAAAATGAGTATAAAAAAAGGAACCGCTTGGAAATTCGGAGATGATATAAGCACGGATCATATAGCTCCAGGAAGACTTTTTCATATTAGAACAAACCTGCCGGAATTGGCAAAACATGTATTGGAAGACGCAAGAGAAGATTTTGCTTCCGAAATGAAAAAAGGAGATTTTATTGCGGCAGGCAGAAACTTCGGGCTTGGCTCTTCTCGAGAGCATGCCCCGACCATTATAAAGCTATCGGGAGCAAGCGGAGTTTTGGCAAAATCGTTTGCAAGAATCTTCTTTAGAAACTCTATAAATATAGGTCTGCCTTTAATCGAATGCGATACCGATCTTATAGAAGAAAAAGATAAAATAGAGGTTGATCTTAAAAACGGAATTGTAAAAAATATAACCTCCGGCATTAAAATACCGATAACTCCGCTTCCGGATATAATGATTAAAATATTAAACGAAGGCGGTCTTATAGAACATATAAAAAAACACGGAGATTTCCGATTGCTCTAACACAATATTGTTACGCTCAAATTTTAATCTTTGACTTGTTTTTAATAATCGCGAGGTTAAAAATTTCGCAAGCTTTACAAATAAACAAAGCGATTTGCTATCAAACGGAGCGAATATCAATTATTAAAAATATTTAATTGTAAAAATACCCAAGGTGTTTTTCGCTGTGCTCTAAATGAGAAAAAGTAATTTTTTGTCCTTTAGGCGAGAGTAGGCAAAAAAAAATATTATAAAAAAAGGGGGGGGGGGACTATAATGCACAATATAACATTAATACCCGGCGACGGAATAGGACGAGAAATAAGCGAAGCCGCACAATTAGTAATAGAGGCTGCCGGAGTAAAAATCCATTGGGATATAGCCGCCGCAGGCGCCGAATGTATAGAGGCAAAAGGGACACCTCTGCCTGAAGATGTTTTGGATTCCGTAAGAAAAAATAAAATAGCTTTAAAAGGACCTATTACAACGCCTATAGGAACAGGCTTTAGAAGCGTTAACGTCTCTTTAAGAAAACAATTAAATCTTTTTGCAAATTTAAGACCCGCAAAAACAATCAAAGGCGTAAAATCAAGATACGAAGACGTAAATCTCGTAGTGGTAAGAGAAAATACCGAAGACCTGTATGCCGGAATCGAAAGACAAATAGATAAAGATACCGCCGAAACAATTAAAATTATTACAAGAAAAGCTTCGGAACGAATATCCGACTTTGCTTTTCAATATGCAAAAAAGGAAAATAGAAAAAAGGTTACGGCAGTTACAAAGGCTAATATCTGCAAATTAACCGACGGGCTTTTTTTGGAAGCGTCTCAAAGAATCGCCGAAAAATATCCGGAAATAGAATATGAAGAAATCCTTGTCGATAATTTATGTATGAAGCTTGTCCGCGACCCGAATTTATTCGACGTTCTACTTCTGCCCAACTTATACGGAGATATAATATCCGATCTTACAGCCGGACTTATAGGAGGCTTGGGAATAGCTCCGGGCGCAAACATAGGAGAAAACATAGCGGTTTTCGAGCCTGTTCATGGAAGCGCGCCTAAAATGGCGGGAGCAAATAAGGCGAATCCTACCGCAATAATATTATCGGGCGTATTAATGCTAAAATATATAAAAGAGACCAAAGCGGCGGATAGAATATATAAAGCAATTTCCCAAGTAATAAAAGAAGGCAAAGAAGTAACTTACGATTTGGGCGGAAACGCTACTACAATGAAGATGGCAGAGGCAATAGCCAAAAGGTTATAAACCATTTTGCGCAATCAGCTAACAATATAGTTATCGGAGAGAATGTAGGCATTTTCTCCGATAAATTTTCGCTTTAATTATAAACGAATGAACATTTCGGGTAAAACAAAATTTATAACCGCTATAGCCGCAAACCAAAAAGGGGAAATCTTCGATCTTCCAGGATATGCGGGATTAGGAATGAGCGGAAACATATTACAGCCGCTTACTACGGAAAATACTACGCCGGTTCCCTACGGAACCGAGTTAATGCTTTTACCGGAAAGAAAACCGATATTTTACAACATATCTACGGAAAAAATCGAAACCTTAACCTTTAATCCTTTTGACCCTACGGAAAAAATATACCCCGTAGCCGCATTTAATTCTCCCGGATACATATTGACATATACCTGCGCTTATAGAGAAAAAAAGAACGCCGTTTCCTTGCCCTTATTTTCTTACGGAGCGGCGGGGTGGCATGACAACCGATTTGTAAGCGCCGTTATTTCGGTTGATTTGGAAAAAAGGCAGGATTTAAGATGCATGCCAATAGAAAAAGTAACAAAAGGGGTTAAAGCATTACGAAAAAAGCTGCCGGATAACAGGTTAAGAAAACATCTTGAAAAATGCGCTTTAACATACGGATGCCCCGCCGGAAAAAACCTATTCATAAAAAGATACGAAGCTCCATTGCCGACCTCTGCAACATGCAACGCCAAATGCCTTGGCTGCTTATCCCTTCAGAAAAATAGCGGAATAAGAAGCTCGCAGGATCGAATTGAATTCAAACCAAGCCCTACGGAAATATCCGAAATAGCTTTGGAACATATATTAAGCGTAAAAAAAAGCATAGTAAGCTTTGGGCAGGGATGCGAAGGAGACCCTATTTTTGCGGCGGACGTTATAGAACCGGCAGTTAAAATGGTACGCCAAAAAACATTAGAAGGTACTATAAACGTTAATACCAATGCAAGCAAACCGAAAATATTAACAAAATTTTTTAATGCGGGAATAGATTCCATAAGGGTAAGCATAAACAGTTTTAGAAAAGCCTGTTATAACGCGTATTTCAGACCTCAAAATTATACCTTTAACGATGTTATGCAAACAATCGATATAGCTTGTAAAAAAAATATTTTTGTATCGGTAAATTATCTTAACTGCCCCGGCTTTACGGATGCCGAAAAAGAGGCGGAAGCCTTTATAAGCTTTTTAAAAAATAATAAAATAAATAGAATCCAATGGCGCAATCTTAATTACGATCCTATAAAATACATAATGGCTATGAATAAAGCGGAAAATTCCGGCGCGCCTTACGGGGTTAAAAATCATCTGAAAAATATTGCAAAAACATTTCCGAATGTACAATTCGGATATTTTAATCCTCCCAAAGAGGACTTTAAAGAGCCTAACAGGTTTTTATTTTTAAATAAAATTTGAGCGGAACAAAAGATTTCTCGCTTTGTTTGACATTACAGACTTTTTATTTTTGTAAATTATATTTTTAATTGTTATTTCAGCTACATTTATTTTTGGACTTCCCAAAAAAAAGTAGACAATAGATAATGATAAATAATATAAGTTAAAAGAGAAAGGGAGAAATTATGTCAAATATTAGATATACGCAAGAATTTAAAGAGGGAGCGACACGTTTAATGCGTAATAGATACGAGAGCGTTATCTCGTTATCGAAGAGACTATGGGTAACAACGAATACGCTATATAGTATAGGATAAAGAGAGTAAACAAAAGTTAATAGGGGCGACGAATATAATAAAAGAGAATAAGCGATTAATAAAGGCTTTAAGTCTAACTGAGGACAAGCGAGGTATAACGGCGTATTTTGCAAAGCGGCTCCGGTAAGATACGTCTTTGTATCGCAGCATAAACAAGAATTTCGGATTACGGTTATGAGTCGGGTATTGTCAATAAGCGGTTTCGGTTATTATGTTTGGGTCAAAAAGCCTAAATCCAAACGAGCTATTGAAAATAAGGGTATTTTTTAACAAGAGCAAAGAGCCTTATGGCAGTCCTCGCATATATAAAGAGATGGAAGGAACCGTGTTTAATATCGGTTTAAATCGAGTTGCAAAAATAATGATAAAAGCCGGTTTGAAAGATAGTCGTGTTTATAAAAAACAATATAAACAAAGCATTAAAGAAAACGAAGCTGCGCCTAACATAATAAATTAAAATTTTAGAACGGAGGCTCTAAATCGCAAATGGGTAACGGATATAACCCAAATAAGAACTTATGAAGGTTGGCTTTATCTTGCTACGGTTTGCGATTTATATTCGCGAATGATTGTAGGTTGGTCTATGTAAAATACGCCTACGAATAAACAGGGTCTATACGCTCTTTTAATGGCGGTATTGCGTAAGAAGCATAGAAAACAAGTGATTATTCATTCGGATCAAGGGAGCCAATTTACTTCTAATGCTTGGAAAACTTTTTGCAAAAATTATAATTTGGTGTTAAGTATGAGTAGAACTGGTAATTGTCTTGATAATGCCGTTATTGAATTTTTTTATAGTTCTTTTAAAAAAAAAATAATTAAAGGGCAAGTTTGTAAAATTCGTAATAAAGTTAGATCGGATATCTTTGAATATATTAAAACCTTCTATAATGTTAAACGAAAACATAGTTATATCTGATTTCTAAGCCCTGAAAATTTTGAAAAACAATCTGTAACTTGATTTTATCTCCACAATTACGGGGAAAGTCCAAGTTTTTAATAGTCCACAAACCGAATTTATGGGAAGAAATGGCTTCTCCGCAGTCTCCCTTGTTATAATAGGAATAGAAGCCTGATTATATCTTAATTAATAATAGAAGATAGGACAGTATGAAAAATAGAAATCAAAAATCCAAAAATAAAAAAAACTTAAAAAGCCCTGAAAAACAATCCGCTTTTAAAAAATTTTTACAAAAACTTGATAAAGCCTTTAAAGAAACATGCCAAACATGAATTAAAAAATAAAAACGCCCGGAGGGCGTAATTCAAATCAAACAGACGCAAAATATATCCGACGCTAAAACTTATGCGTAAAAAAAGTAATTTTCTATGAAATCTCCATATCTAAAAAAAATTAATCATAAAAAATGAAATTATAAACCAAAATTTAAATTAAAAAATGCTTGCGCGGATATAAACTTTGTGTTAGCAAATCTACGCTTTATAGCTTCAAATTGCATGTTATACTTTATTTTGCGTATAACATATTGAAAGGAATATAGAGAAAATGAATCATAAAAAAGAGCTCCGAATAGCTTACTGGTTAATGATTATTTCATTTATCATAGGCGTTATAAGCTATGCCGCTTGTTCTAAACAGTCTCATGAAAACCCTTTGCGAATCATGTATAAAACAAGCGCGGGCAACGTTCTATTTGACCATAAAACCCACGCTTCGGAGACGGGTTACGGCGTTGTATGCGCAGACTGCCATCATCATCCGGAAGATGATTCCGGTTTAACGGCTTGTAATTCGTGTCATACAAAAGATGATGAAAATACCAATATGCCGGAATCCTGCCTTGACTGCCATGACGCTGGGGATATTGAAGGAACAGAAATGAAAAACAGCATGGACGCATTCCATGATCAATGTATTGCCTGCCATCAAGAGAGCCGTCTCGGTCCGGCCGAATGTTCGCAATGCCATGTTATGTAGTCAATAATTATTAAAAAAATGATAAAGGTTAAATTATGCTCAAAAAACCATGTTTTAATTTAACAAAGCATAAACTTGAATATGAATCCGTGAAAGAATTTTCATCTTCAATACTTGAAGTTCCGTTATCTGAAAAAAGCATTCTATTCTTTGACGTATCTCGGGAAACGGAAATTAAACCGGATGAACCGTTATCCGTTAAACCGAATAATCTGTTAAAAACCGGAGAGAAATTTCTGCCTTTTAAAGACAAGCCTTCAAAATATATAACCTCCGGCGTTACTGGAAAAATCTCTTCTATAAATAAATTCCAAAGCGACTATGGAAAAAAATATATTTCCATAACCGTTAATAAAGAAAAAGAAGAAATTGTATGCGACAAATTTTCGAAAAAAAGCAAAGAGCCGAGCCTTGCCAACGCCTCCGAATTTTTACAATGCATTCCCGGCGGAATCTCTGAAAATATCCTTTCAAATACAGAGGAAATAAAAACCCTTTTTGTATGCGGAACGGATAACGATCTGTTTTCGGTTGCAAACCAATATATTGTTAGCTCCAAAATAGAAGCCTTAAAAAAAGGCATTGAAATATTAAAAAATATCACCGGTATAAATAACATTATATTAGTCGTTAATAAATATCTGGAACAAACCGCATTAAATGCCGAAATAAAAACAGAGGTAATAAACTCCGAATATCCCAGCTCTTTACCCAAGCTAATAGTAAAAGAACTGCTTAATATAGAATTGCCGCCGGATAAATCATTTATAGATATAGGCGTAGATTTCATAAGCGCCGAGGCGGTCGCCGCAATTGCCCAAGCTTATAATACAGGTAAAGTTCCGGTTGATAAACTGATCACCTTTGTAAAAAAAGACGGCTCCAAATTGCTTGCAAAAGCGAGAATAGGAACCCCGATCAAAAACTTATGCGCCGCTTGCGATACCGCAATAGATAATAACGACCGCTTAATCATAGGCGGTCCTATGACAGGATCGGCAATATATACGGATGATTATCCGATTCTAAACAAGACGGATGCGGTAATTGTTCAAGCTGCGGATAATATATCGCTTACATCCGACTATCCCTGCATAAACTGCGGAACCTGCGTAGCGGCATGTCCCGCCAGACTATCGGTTAACATGATAGTTCGTTATCTTGAAGCCGGTCTTTATGAAGTAGCCGACGACGAATATGACCTTTCGGCGTGTATTGAGTGCGGTCTTTGCAGCTATGTATGTATTTCCAAGATACCTATTTTTCAATATATAAAATTAGGGAAATATGAACTTGCAAAAATCAAAGCAAAAGCAGCGGAGGAAGTCGATGATTAAACAAAAAAAGCTTATTGTTTCCCATGCGCCGTTTATACATAACGGCTCCAAAATTTCCATAAAAAATTATAATATTATGCTTGCGGCTCTACCCGCTCTTCTGGCTGGAATCTATTATTACGGCATTCAAGCATTAGGGGTAATAGGTTTGTCAATATCCTTTTCGGTTTTTTGGGAACTTGCTTTCAACATTATTACAAAAAACGAAAATAAAATAGGAGACGGCAGTTCAGCGGTAATAGGCATAATTTTTGCTATGATGCTTCCTGCCACAGCTCCTTGGTGGATGATACTAACAGGAACATTTGTAGCCATTATAATAGGCAGAGAAATATTCGGCGGAATAGGAAGCAACCCTTTTAACCCCGCCGTAGTGGGAATAGCTATTATAGCGCTCTCTTGGAAAGAGTGTTTTGACTTTAATCAGGCTCTTATTAACTTTGATATGGATTTTAATATGTTTTATCCGCTTGCCGCTTTAAAAAGTTTTGGCGCCTCCTCCGTAAATTCCTTCTCCGTCTTTGATCTTATGATAGGAAAACAGGCGGGAGCGATAGGCGCGGTTTTCGGCATAGGCATAATAATAGGCGGGCTTTACCTAATAGCAAAAGGCATAATAAGATGGGAAATATGCTTCTCTTTTATAGCCGGAATATTTCTGACCTCCATGACTTTCGCCATGTTCGCTCCGGCAACTTATGCCGGCCCTTTTTTTCATCTTTTTACAGGCTATACTCTTTTGGGAATATTCTTTCTATCGACCGAAGATTCCTCTTCGCCGGTTAATAAAATTCCTATGATACTATACGGTTTGGGATGCGGAATATTGACAATTCTTATCAGAAACATCGGAGTTTATGCAGACGGAATACTCTACGCTATTCTTATAATGAATATTATGAATCCGCTTATTGATAAGATTAAACCTAAAGCATTCGGAAGGGTTTGATAAAATGCGTGAAATGATAAAAATGGTTCTTGTTTTGACAATTTTAAGTTCTTTTTCCGGCGGGCTGCTTGCCGCTTTAAAAAACGGAACTCAAGAAAAAATCGAATATCAGGAGCTTCAAAATGTAAAAGGTCCCGCAATCGAAAAAATATTAGAAGGCTGCGAAAACGATCCTATAGTAGATAGATTCAAAGTTGCGGACGGAGAGCAAGAAAGAAGCTTTTTCGTAGGTATATTTGACGACAAGCCTAAATCAATAGCCTTTGAAACTTATGGCAAAGGATTTGGCGGAGACATAGGAGTTATAGTAGGCGTTAATTTGGAAGACGACAGTATGATCGGAGCGCAAGTTACCACTCATAACGAAACTCCGGGAGTAGGTTCAAAAGCAAAAGACGATCCTTCCTTTGTTTCTCAATTTGCAAAAACAATAATAACCGATTCTTTCGGCGTAAAACAGGACGGCGGCAATATAGACGCAATAGCCGGCGCTACAATAACTTCTCGAGGCGTATGTATAGCGGTTACCGAAGCCGGAGAAATATATAAAAGATTAAAACCGGAAATCGTCAAACAATTAGAGAAGTTTAATAAATAAGGGGAAAATTAATGGCTAAATCCATTGCTTACGAATTCGGGAAAGGTTTATGGAAAGAGATACCTCCTTTTAGGTTAGTGCTCGGGTTATGTCCTGTTTTGGCGGTTACAACATCGCTTCAAAACGGCGTCGGAATGGGGCTTGCCACCACATTTGTGCTTGTCTGTTCCAATATATTAGTGTCAATGTTGCGCAAGGTTATCCCTTCTAAAGTCCGAATTGCTTGTTTTATTATAATTATAGCTACATTTGTTACGGTCGTAGAATTATTAATGCAGGCTTACGCATATAAACTTTATTTGCAACTCGGAATATTCATACCCCTTATAGTTGTAAACTGCATAGTTTTGGGAAGAGCCGAAGCTTTTGCATACAAAAATCCAATCATACACTCTTTATCGGACGGTCTTGGAATGGGAATAGGATTTACCCTTTCGCTTGGCGCGCTCGGAGCCGTAAGAGAAATACTGGGAAACGGCACATTGTTAGGATATTCGGTTTTCGGAGCTTCATTCAAACCCTTTACCTTTATAATCGAAGCGCCCGGAGCTTTTGTCTGTTTGGGACTTATGCTTGCTCTTATGAATCTGGCAAGTAAAAAATAATATCATCATATATTGAAAAAAATTTAAGGAGAAATTATGGGCGATTATATACTCCTTGCAGTGAGTTGCATCCTTGTAAATAACATACTTCTGGCGCAGTATCTCGGCAATTGTCCTTTTTTGGGAACATCCAAAAAAATGGAAACCGCCGTTGGAATGGCTATGGCGGTTATATTCGTACTCGTGCTTGCGGGGACGATAACATGGATAACCGATACATATCTATTAAAAAAATTCGGACTGGAATATTTAAGAACCATAGCCTTTATTCTGGTAATAGCCTCTCTTGTTCAGTTTGTAGAAATGTTTTTAAAAAAAAGCATTCCTGCTCTTTATGCCGGGCTCGGAATATTTCTTCCTTTAATTACTACAAACTGCGCCGTAATGGGCGCATGCTTAATAAATATCAAAGAAGAATATACCTTCGTTCAAGCGCTTGTATCCTCCTTTTCTTATGCCGTAGGTTTCGGACTTGCATTAATTCTGTTTGCGGGAGTGCGAGAAAGAGTGCTAATTGCCAGAGTTCCAAAACCGCTGCAAGACACCTCTATAGCATTAGTAGTAGCAGGAATGATAGCTCTTGCATTTTATGCTTTTAAGGGAATGGCTTAATAAAAAAAATAAATAACGGAGACATAGCCCAATGACAGAAGCTATTTTAATAATGCTTACGTTAGGCGGCGTTTGCGGAGCCGTTTTAAGTATCGCATCAAAAGTCTTTTATGTTTATGAAGATCCGCGTATTGCTCAAATAGAATATTATACTGCCGGCGCAAACTGCGGCGGGTGCGGTTATGCAGGATGTTCAGCCGCCGCCGTAGCGGTGATAAACGGTAAAGCAAGCCCCAACGTATGCGTTATAGGAGATGCCGAAGCCGCCGCCTCAATCGCCGAAATAATGGGTTTGGATGCAGGAAGCGTAGAAGCTGCAATATCCTACAACACATGCAAAGGCGGAGAACGAAAAGAGGAAAAATTCTCCTACATAGGAGTAGCAACCTGTAAAGCCGCAAGCAGCCTTTACGGAGGCAAAAATGTATGCGGCGTAGGATGTATCGGGATGGGCGACTGCGTTAAAGCCTGTAATTTCGACGCAATAATAATAGGCGAAGAAACATTCCCTATTATTGACGAAAATAAATGCGTAGGCTGCGGCGCATGCGTTAAAGCCTGCCCCAAAAACATACTTTCGGTTAAAACCATGTCCGAAAGACTTTTGGAATTCAACAATATAGACGGCAAACTTGCTCCATGCAGCCAGACCTGTCCAGCGGAAATAAATATACCCAAATACATCTCCCAAATAGTAAAAGGAGATTATCAAGGCGCGGTTAATACCATCCGCGAAAGAAATCCGCTTTTATTATCCTGCGGAAGAGTCTGCCCCCATCCTTGCGAAACATACTGTAGAAGAGGCATAGTTGACGATCCGGTGTCAATCAACCAATTAAAACGATTTGTAGCCGATTATGAAATGAATTCCGGCAAACGCATTTCTATAACCTGCGCTCCCGATACAGGTAAAAAAGTTGCGGTTATAGGCGGAGGTCCCGCAGGCTTAAGCTGCGCATACTTTTTGAGAAGACTGGGACACAGCGTTACAATATTTGAAGCAATGCCTAAACTCGGCGGTATAATAAGATACGGAATACCCGAATATAGACTTCCGAAAAAAGTTTTAGATTGGGAAATAGAAGGAATTACAAATCTCGGAATAGAAGTTAAAACAGACACAAAACTCGGAAAGGATCTATCCTTTCAATCCTTATTTACCTCCGATTTTAAAGCCGTATTTTTAGGAATAGGCGCTTGGAACGATTATGCGCTCGGCATTGACGGCGAAGAATTAAAAGGCTCTTGGAAAGGAATAGATTTTCTTTCGTCAATCGCCAACGGAAGAGACGTTAAGATAAGAGGGAAAAAAGCCGCGGTGGTAGGAGGCGGCAACTCCGCCATAGACTGCGTTAGAACCCTTGTTAGAAAAGGGGCAAAAGAGGTTTATATAGTATATAGAAGAACCAGAAAAGAAATGCCCGCAAACAAAGTGGAAATAGTAGCGGCGGAACATGAAGGAATAAAGTTTGTATTTCTTGCCGCGCCTACAAAAGTCATAGGAAGTCAAAACGGAGAAGTTGCCGGTCTCGAATATTTAAAAATGGAACTCGGAGAACCGGACGCCAGCGGAAGAAGAAGACCTATTCCAATAGAAGGCTCCGAAACAACGCTGGAAATAGACATGCTTATAACCGCAATAGGACAATCTCCGGACATCTCCTTTATAGACAAAGACGCTGATTTAAAAGAATTAAAAACCACAAGATGGAAAACCATAGATAACGATCCCCTTATACTTCAAGCCAACCTTCCTTACATCTTTACCGCCGGCGACTGCGCTACAGGACCTGCTTTAGTAGTAGATGCAATAGGAGGAGGCAGAAGAGCCGCGAGATCAATCCATCTCTACCTTGCCACCGAAGCCGAAGAGGAAAACAAACCAAATAAAATTGAACCTGTTGAAAACGCGCTTTATAAAAAGCACATTCCTGAAAGCATATTCGAAACCCTCGAAGGCGTGGTTACAAAACCAAGAGTTGAAATGCCGGAACTTCCGGTGGAAGAACGTATAAAAACTATGGATGAAGTTGATCTTGTAATAAGCGAAAAAGAAGCTTTGGGAGAAGCGGACAGATGTTTAGATTGTTGCAGACTCTGTTATAATAAAGAAACAACAGCTAAAGCCGAAAAAACGGCTTCTTAATCCTTTTACTTTACTCCTTTACTCAAATAATAAAAAAGGCTCGGCAAGACACAAATGCCGAGCCTTTTTTATTTCTATTGATTAGCAAACCAATAATTGGTTTAGAATATTTATCGACAATCATCCGCTGCCGTATTTTCATGCAATCTACGGCGAATATGA
>JAFDMD010000160.1 GCA_019306185.1 Deltaproteobacteria bacterium | reverse complement strand
ACATTTTCGAGCTATAGCGACAAGATATGACAAATTGAAACGTAATTTCGAAGCTATGCTCGCTTTGGCTTGCGCTTTCCTTTGGCTACCTTTATGAATTGTCAACAGACCCTAGTATTTATAATCTTATTACATAATTTGGAAAACTATCAAAAAATAAGTTATGAACGTAAAGCCCGTTTATACTCTAAAGATAATAAATAAGCTTGATAATCAAGACAATATTGAATAGGATAACCTAATCATTCAAAATCATTCTTATTTTAATAGGAGAATTAAATAATGTCATCAAAAAACAGATTGACGGGCATTTTAAATGAAATAGGCGCAGTTAATAGATTTAGAGACCCTATTTACATTTGGCTTTCCGATGATGAGGTTAAAATAGTAGATACTCCTATTTTTCAAAGACTAAGAAGAATACAGCAGCTGGCTTTAACCAAATATGTTTTTCCTACGGCAGAACATTCAAGATTCGTTCACTCCTTGGGAGTGTTGCAATGCGCTACCAATATTTTTATTGAATTATTAAAAAAAAATGAAGGGGTTCTTTTAGAAACAATAGGCGAAAAAGAGTTGCTTATTTTTTTTAAAACGCTTCGATTCGGCGCTCTTTTGCATGATATATGACATCTGCCCTTTTCTCATGCCGGCGAAAAAGAATTAGTGCCCAAAGGGTTACAACATGAGCATATAAGCGAATATATTGTAAAAAATGATCAGACAATAAAGAAGGTTTTGAAAGAAAACGAAGTGAATACTAATGTTGTCGCTTCATTATTTATAGGAAAACCTGTTCATAAATATAATGTAATTAAAGCAATCCTTTCCGGCGTCTTCGATGCGGACAGAGCCGATTATCTGTTAAGAGATTCGTATAATTGCGGCGTTTCATACGGAAATTATGATTATATCCGTTATATCTCTTCTTTTAAGCTTGAAGAACCAAAAGGGAAAATATTGAAATTAAGCGTTGAAGCCGGAAATATACAAACGCTTGAGGCATTTTTACTTGCAAGATACAATTATAATATGCAGATTCCTTTTCATCGAACAAGAACCGGAATTGATCTTGTTTTACAAATGTATATAAAACATTTAAAAGATACTAATAGGTTGCCGAACCTGTTTAAACAGGACAAACAAAACGACCAAGATATTACCCAATCGCTTGAAGTTGATTTAAAGCGTTTTATTTTTTTCGACGACTTTGAACTTTTTCAACAAATAAAAACGGATTATGAAGAAGATAACAGGTTGGCAAAAATTTTATTGCGCGAAGACCATCTATTTCCGGTAATCGAGACTGCGGGGACAGATATAAATGATTTTTCTAACTTTTTGATTAGACTTGAAAACAACGGTTTCAGAGAAAATAAAGATTATATAATTTATAAAAATACAGGAATTAAAATACATAACCTTGTTTCCGGCTCCGAAGAGAAGGAAAAAGAGGATATAATAAGAGTAAAAAATAAACAAGGCGCAGATTTGGGAAATATCCTCGAATGCTCTCCTATACTCCAATCCCTTGCAAGATGTACCATGCATCTTTTCCGAGTCTATGTTTTTAGCGATAAAAAAGAGAAGGCTTGGCGTTTGAAAATAAGATAAAAATCGATTCCTATACATATGAAAAAGGAGAGAGTTTTGAAGTAAATCTGGCTGATAATTATAAAAATAAGATAGATAATCATATCGAAAAATTTAACGACTTGGTTAATCAAGACTTTAGCTTTGAAACTATGGAAATTTTCGGAACCGCCTTATATTGCTATCTTGCCTTAAAAGAAATTGATATTACCCCTAATTACAAAAATGTTCTTGAAGAATTTGAAGCTTGGAAAGGGGACAAGTATAAACAAAAGGAAACGGATATTAAAAACATTTGGGAAAAAATAAATCAAATTTATAGTCAAGCGGCATAGCCCGCAACTTTTTCAAAATTTATAGAAATCGTTTTATCTTGACATAAGAATGTTTGTTTCTTATAAATTCAAATCATCAAACCGATAGCGCGGCATAAAAACGTTAAGCAATAGCAAAACAATTATAATATTTTATATAATTTGCAATACTCTTTAATTATTATTTAAAAAACAAGGATAAAAAATATGACTTGGGATTGGGAAAAACTTCAGCAGCAACGCGAAAAACACCAGGGAGACGGAAGGCAAACTCCGCCTCAGGTTGACGAGCTGCTTAAAAAAATCAAAAGTTTCAAACTGCCCGGCGGCCCTATAATTTTCGTAATACTTTTTCTTATCTTTTTAGGGTTCACTACATTTTTTACGGTAGCCGTAGATGAAGTCGGGATTATTCAAAGATTCGGCAAGTATTCCAGAACCTGTCAGCCCGGTCTTAACATTAAGATGCCAGCGGGCATTGAAAAGGTTACCAAAGTAAAAATAAAACGTATATATAAGTCTGAATTCGGATTTAAAACCAGCGGGGTTATCGGCGCAAGCGAAAACACAACCGCTTCGCTTATGCTTACCGGCGATCTTAATGTGGCGTTAGTTCCTTGGATAGTGCAATATCGAATAAAAGATCCTTACAATTATCTTTTTAAAATCGAAGATCAGGAAAGTCTTATAAGGGATATGTCCGAAGCCGCAATGAGCTCCGTCATAGGCGATAGAAGTATAAATGAAGTGATCAGCAAAAGAGAAGAGATAGCCGTAGAAGCAAAACAGATACTTCAAACCGAATTAAACAAAGCCGAAGCCGGAATTCATATAGTTACCATAGAAATGAAAAAAACAAATGTTCCTTCTCCTGTTCAACCCTCCTTTAACGAAGTCAATCAGGCTATGCAGGAGAAAGAAAAAACAATCTATCAGGCAAAAGAGGAATATAACAAAGCAATACCGGCCGCAAAAGGAGAAGCCGAAAGAGTTGTAAAAGACGCCGAAGGCTTTGCATTAGACAGAATAAACCGGTCTCAAGGCGACGCCGAAAGATTTAGACTCTTGTACGAGGAATATATAAAAGCAAAAGACGTTACAAAAAGACGACTTTATCTTGAAACAATGAAAAATATTTTCCCTAAATTAGGGGATAAATATATAATTGACGAAAAAAACAAAAACCTTCTTCCTCTGCTTAACATCGGCAGTAAAAATTAGGAGAGCGGAAATACAAAATGAAATCAAAAATATTTTTACCCATAGTTCTTATTGTAATAATATTTGCCCTACTATTTTCGTCCGCTTATATAGTTGACGAAACCGAACAGGTAGTGGTAACCCAGTTCGGAGAAGTAGTGGGTTCCCCTAAACAGTCGCCCGGAATCTATTTTAAAATACCGTTTATTCAATATACAAACTATTTTCCGAAAAATATTCTAAGCTGGGACGGAGACCCCGGTCAAATACCGACCAACGATAAAACCTATATATGGGTGGACACTTTTGCAAGATGGAAAATATCTGACCCCATAAGCTTTTTTCAAACCGTCAATAATAGAATAAGCGCTTTAGGGCGTTTAGACGATATAATCGATCCTGCCGTAAGAAACTTAATAACATCTTACAGACTTATAGAGACCGTGCGAAAAAGTAACAGAGTATTAGATACATTCGACGAGGCGGACGAGCTTAACGCCGAAAAAAGGAAAGGTTCCATACATAACATCTCAACCGGAAGAGACAAAATAATAGACAACATAATGAAGCAGGCGCAGCCGAAACTTGAAAAGTTCGGCATTCAATTAATGGACGTAAAAATAAAAAGAATCAATTATGTGGAAGAGGTAAGACAAACCGTTTATGCCCGTATGATAGCGGAACGAAAACAGGTAGCCGAAAAATTCAGATCCGAAGGAAAAGGAGAGGCAAGCAAAATTCGAGGCGATAAAGAACGGGAACTTCAAAAAATAGAATCCGAAGCGTATAAAATAGCCCAGAAAATAAAAGGAAAAGCGGATGCTAAAGCCGCTTCAATTTATGCGGACGCCTACAACTTGGATCCTGAATTATATTCCTTTATAAAAACTCTTGGCATTTACGAGGAATCTCTAGATAAAAGCAATTCCCTTATTCTTTCCACCGATTCGGAATTTCTTAAATACCTGAAAGATTATCCGAAATAAATAAATAAATAAA
>JAFDMD010000050.1 GCA_019306185.1 Deltaproteobacteria bacterium | reverse complement strand
TTGTTAAAATGACAAAAGCAAAAATAAAAAGCATGCCATAAAGAATGCTTAATCGCAAAAATGTAGAATTACAGATAAGGCGCTATAATTTAATCGGCGCTGAAAAAGCATATTATATATTAAAGTTATTGCAAATTTTATAAAAAATAAGGTAAGATATTTGCAAGCGTTCAATATTCCTCTTAACATTTTCTTGCAAATATTAAGAGGAAGTACTCATTGCTATCAAAGGCGGCGTCCAAAATTTATTTGCGTAGCGGCTCTTGCCGTCTATGAAACAATTTTCGGCTGGTTTTACGTTAAGACAAAGCCGAAAATCCGAGACCGCAAGCAAAAAGCGGCGCAAATAAATTTTGGACGCCGCCAATTTTATGCTTTTTACTATCTTTTTCTGCATCGACTAATTTAATCGAGAAAAATTATCATCGGCATTTGACTATAAAATTAAATAATGAGGCGTTTAACAAGGGAAGGCAAACAACGGAAAGCAAAAATAGCTCCCTTTGGTCAAAATAACAGAAGCAAGCCCCTATGTTATTTTACATTACCGTAATTTGCCTATATAACGGCGTAAAATATTTATCTTTGCGTAATTTTTGAAATATTAAGCGGCGCTTTGGTCGCGACGCAAACATTTTTAACAATTATTTCCAAATAGGCAAAAGCAATTACGCAAAAAAAATGCTTTATAATCGAATTTAAACAAAGGAAAACGCTTATTATGAAAGCGTCCGTAGAAAAAGACTTTGAAAGTTATATCCAAAACGCCTTACTCTCCAAAGGATGGGAAAAAGGGGAAGTTATTGAATGGGATAAAACAAACGCTCTTTTTCCGAATTATATAATATCCTTTATAAAGGATACTCAGCATAAGCTATGGAATAAGACGGAAAAAATACATGGCGCCGAACTATCTCAAAAACTTATTAATACCTTGATAAAAGAGCGCAATAGCAAAGGAACGCTTGATATATTAAGAAAAGGATTTAAATTTTACGGAGAAAAATTTTATCTTGCCTATTATAAGCCCGCTAATACTTTAAACCATAGAACCGAATCTTTGTTTAAAAAAAACAGATTACAAATTACCCGTCAAGTTCCGTGCCATCCCGTTAAAAAAGATACGGTTGATATTCTTTTATCTTTAAACGGCATACCCTTTGCTACAATAGAGTTAAAAAATCCCGGTTCCGGACAAACATGGCAAGACGCGATAAATCAGTATAAAGAAACTCGCGATCCTTCCGCTCCTTTATTCAGGTTCAAACAAGGAGCTTTGGTTTATTTTGCCTGCGACACAAACCTAATTTATATGGCTACAAAGCTTGAAAAAGAAAAAACTATATTTCTTCCTTTTAACAGAGGAAGCGATCCCGGGCAAATCAAGTGCGGAGCCGGAAACCCTAAAGCTTTATCCGGTTATAAAATCGAATACTTTTGGGAAGATATTCTTGCCAAAGAAAACATAACGGACATTCTCGGTAATTTTATGTTTTGCGAACAATCGGAAACAACCAATAAAAACGGCAAAAAAAGCATAACCGAAAAAATAATTTTTCCGAGATTTCATCAATTGCGCAGCGTAAAAAAACTAATAAACGCCGCAAAAAAAGAGGGGGCGGGGCATAATTATTTAATAGGGCATTCTGCGGGAAGCGGAAAAACAAACAGCATATCTTGGCTTGCTCATCGGTTGTCTTCGCTTCATACTAACGACAACGCAAAGATTTTTGACTCCGTTGTTTTGGTAACGGATCGCAAAATATTAGATAAACAGATTAGAGACGCAATATATCAGATCGATCATGCCCAAGGGGTTGTAAAGGCTATAGATAAAAACGCAAACCAGCTTGCCGAAGCCTTAATAAGCGGAATAAAAATTATTATTACCACAGTGCAAAAATTCTCTTATGTTTTTTCCGAATTTTTAAAAATATCCGGAGCAAAAGACCCTGATAATCCGGACGCCCAAGCCTCGCATAAAGCCGAAGAACGTAGAAAAAAAATAGCCGCAAAAAAATATGCGGTTATAATAGACGAGGCTCATTCCGGACAAAGCGGAGAAAGCGCTCGCGCCCTTAAAGCAACGCTCGGAGCCGGAACAATATTCGGAGAGGATGAAAAAGATATAGACTTGGGAGACGCTTTAAACAGAGTTACGGAATCTCGCGGCAGACAAAAAAATATAAGCTTTTTTGCCTTTACCGCCACTCCCAAAGGAAAAACAATACAATTATTCGGAAAAAAAGGGGCTTCCGGCAATTACGAGGCTTTTGATTCCTACTCTATGAGACAAGCAATAGAAGAAAATTTTATATTAGACGTTTTAAGCCGATATACCACATACAAAACATATTACAAAATTATAAAAAAAACCGCGGACGATCCTAATCTGTATCAAAAAGAGGCGATAAAAAAAATTAGAAGATATGTTTCTTTACATCCAAAAAGTATCGGGCAAAAAACCGAAATAATTATCGAACATTTTAAAAATAAGGTTAAAGGAAAACTTAACGGCAAAGCAAAAGGAATGGTTATAACCGAATCTAGACTTCACGCTGTTAAATACAAGCTGTCCTTTGAAAAATATATCAAAGAAAAAGGATACGCGGATATAAACCCTCTTGTAGCTTTTAGCGAAACCGTAAAAGATCCGGAAACTGGGATGGAATATACGGAACCGGAAATGAATAAAGACTTAATAACCGGCAGAAATATATCGGAATCCGCTTTGCCTAAAAAATTTAATTCCTTTTATTATCAAATTCTAATTGTAGCGGATAAGTATCAAACCGGCTTTAATCAACCCCTTTTATGCGCTATGTATGCGGATAAAAAATTGGACGGAGCGCGAGCGGTTCAGGCTCTTTCCAGATTAAACAGAGTATATAAAGGGAAAGAAGCCCCTTTTGTTTTGGATTTTAGAAATAGCGTTAATGATATGGCAAAAGCTTTTAAACCTTATTATGACGCTACTATTTTGAAAAATGAAACAAATCCGGCGCAAATTGACGCTTTAAAGCGAGAGCTTAACGCTATGCAGATATATTATTGGTCCGAAGTCGAAAAGCTTTTTAAAATTATTTGCATGCCGGAATATCAACGGAATTTTTCTTATCATTTAAAAATCGAAGAGACTATGAGGCCGGCAGTAGATAGATATTACGAGCTTGAAAAAGAAGATAAAAAAATCTTTTATAATAAAATTAAGGCGTATAAAAATCTTTACGCTTTTGTAAGCCAAATTATAAATTATTCGGACCAAGAAGCCGAACGCCTTTATATTTTTGCAAAACATCTTATACCTCGCTTAAAAAAAGGCGACGGCTTGGTTGATCTTTATCCCGAAAATAATATTAAGCTTGCATATTACAAGTTAAAAAAACAGGAACAAAGCAAAGTTTGCGTAAATACGGGGAAGCCTTACGGAGTAAAAAGCCCTACGGCTACAGGAACAAAAACGGAGCAAGACTCCAAAAAATCTCTTTCCGAAATCATTAATATAATAAACGAACGTTACGGCGATAAAAATGCAAAAACAATAAAAGAGGTTTTTAAGCAAATTCCGGAAAAAGCCGCCGCAGACATACAAATTATTAAAATTGCCAAAGCAAATAATCAAAATAAATTTTCAATCGACATTAAAGAAAATATAGAAGCCTCTTTACTGAGCTATAACGACAAATATAAAGGCATAGCTCAAATATTAGAAGATCGGGATTTATGGAATTATATTTATCCTTTTCTATCGGCAAATATTTATAACAAAGCTCGCAACCGTTCTTTATAACGACTATCTTTTAAAAAAACCGGTATTATTCAATAGAATCTCGGTTGACAACAAATTATATAAAGATATATCTTGCTTTGCATAAAATTAAAAAAACGGAGCAATAAAAATGGAACAAAAACTAATTAATATCGGCTTTGGAAATAGCGTAATTACGGAAAAAATCGTAGGAGTGGTAACCCCTAATTCCGCTCCGATGAAGCGTTTGAAAGACGAAGCAAAAAAGGATAAACGACTTATAGATTCCACTAACGGACGCAAAACAAGATCGATCGTTATAATGGACAGCAATCACATCTTTTTATCCGCCATTCAAGCCGAAACCATATCCGGTAGAATCGAACTTATGGCAAAAAATGAAAAAGAGCGGGAACGCCTCGAAAACATTTAAAAATAAAGCGTTTATAAAAACTTGCAAACTGCTATTTTACAACCCTTACAATCAAAAAAAATTATAATAAATATATGAAAACGGAACATGAACTTTACATAATTTCCGGTCCGTCCGGAGCCGGCAAATCCGTTTTATGTAAAAAACTGTTGGAAAAATACCCGAATTTTATATTTTCCGTCTCTTATACCACAAGAAAACCTCGCTCCCTTGAAATCGAAGGAAAAGATTATTTTTTTATAAACAAATCGGAGTTTCTCCGAGGAATTAAAACAAACAGATGGTTAGAATGGGCTAAAGTTCATGACAACTATTACGGAACATGCGCAAATTTTGTGCAAAGCGGGCTTAATAAAAAAAACAAAATCCTTTTTGATATAGATTCGCAAGGAACAGAGCAGATTGTAAAGGCATATCCGAACGCCGTTACGATTTTTATTATGCCCCCTTCCAATGAAGCGCTTAAAAACCGCCTTAAAAAAAGAGGCTCCGATAGCTCCGAAACAATAGAAAAAAGACTTTTAAACGCCGCAAAAGAGGTTGAAAAAAAAGTTATATACAAACATATAATTATAAACGATCAATTAGATAAGGCGTTTGACCGATTATGCGCAATTATAAACAAAACCGAAAAAATATAACGGAAATTCTTTACGGAATCCACCCCGTAACCGAAGCCCTTATTGCAAAAAGAAGAAAAATTTTTACAATATATGCCGCGGAAAATAAAAATAATATTCGTATCGAAAAAATACTTAATATAGCTCGCTCCTTAAATATACCTATAAAAAAAACATCTGCGGAAAAATTAAAATCTTTGACAAAAACCGAAAACGGACAACTAATAGCCGCCCAAACAACAGGCTTTCCCTTTTCGGAGGTTGAAGAAATATATGAATGCGGCAAAAAAAAATTTATCCTTTTATTAGATTCTATATTAGACGTTCATAATCTCGGAGCCATTATAAGAACAGCCTTATGCGCCGGAGCAGGCGGAGTTATTATACCGAAAAACAGATCCGCTATGCCAAGTCCCGGAGTATCCAAAACATCTGCCGGCGCTTTAGAGCATATTAAAATGGCAAAAGTAGTAAATTTAACCGATACTATAAAAAAATTAAAAAAAAATAATATTTGGGTGGCGGGGCTCGATGCAAAAGGGGATCGCTCTTTATTTGAAACAAAATTTAACAAAGCTTCGGCTATAGTAATAGGCGGCGAAGAAAAAGGATTAAGAAGACTTGTAAAAAAGGAATGCGATTTTATGGTTTCAATTCCTCTTTGCGGACAAATAGACTCCTTAAACGCTTCGGTTTCCGCATCTGTAGTTATGTATGAAATGTATAGGCAAAAAGCCTCGCTATCCCCGTAAAATTAAATCGGAACAAAAAAAAATAACCGCAACCCATTATTTTACGCCTTAATTAATCGAAGCTGAAAAATTATAATAGATATTGTAATTATTATAAATTTTAAGAAAGATAAGGTAAAATATTTGCAAGGGATTAGTATTAATCATAAAAAATAATGATTCGATTCGTACAAAAGGTTAAATGATAAAGGCAGAAGTCAATAATTAAGGGATTTCTCCCTTCGGTTCGAAATGACAGGGGAAATTTAACATAAGTTATTTTTGCTTGTCATTTCGACGAGCAAAGCGAGGAGAAATCCCTTAATTAAAAGCGAAAAAATAATAACCGGCTGATTTTTTATATCTTTTATTAAACTTTAACTTCAGGCATCGGCAAAACCGTTTACGCTTAAAATGTAGATTTTTAAGTATTGACTAATTATAAACGAATAAAAAGCAATGATTAAACAATTCGGCTCCGCCGCTTTAAATTTTTTATTTCCCTCTAAATGTATTTTATGCTCCGCATTTATTAACCCGGAAAATAACAGATACGATATTTTCAAAAAACCGGTTTCGGATTCAAAAAACCTTGTCAATATATTTGAAAAAACAATTAAACCTTATGTATGCAAAGACTGCATAAAAGAATTAAAGCCTGTTCGCTCCCCCATATGCCCCGTATGCGGCGAAATGTTTCAAGGTATGGCGGACGAAGACCATCTTTGCAAAAGATGTATAAAAACAGATAGAAACTTTACAAAGGCAAGAGCCGGAGGAATTTATACGGGCATTTTAAAAAGCCTAATTCATAAATTAAAATACGCCGAAAAAATAACGGCGGCAAAACCTCTTTCCGTTTTTCTTTTTTATTCTTATCTGAAATTTTTTAATGGAAAAGAATTCGATTATATTACGCCTTTGCCTCTTCATATAAAAAAGGCAAAAAAAAGAGGGTTTAACCAATCCTATTTTTTAGTAAAATACTGGGGTAAAACAGCAAAAAATTTTAAAATAAAAATTCCGCAAATAAGGCTTAATATAATAAAAAAGCAAAAAAACACGCCTCAGCAAGCCGGACTTTCCGCAAATAAAAGAAAAAAAAATATA
Organism: Deltaproteobacteria bacterium; assembly: GCA_019306185.1. Classification (GTDB taxonomy): domain Bacteria; phylum Desulfobacterota; class Desulfobacteria; order Desulfobacterales; family JAFDMD01; genus JAFDMD01. Next base: position 9,032 of record JAFDMD010000050.1, on the reverse strand, counting down.
AAAAATTCCTTTACGGTTAAAAATGCAAAAGAAGTTTGCGGAAAAAGTTTTTTGATTATAGACGACGTTGTTACTACCGGCGCCACTATAGACGAATGCGCAAAGGTTTTAAAGAAAGCAGGCGCAAGAAAGGTCGAGGCTCTTTCTTTGGCGCGAAGCATTGTATTGTAACTTTTTGATTTGCCCGTTTGCGGCGTTATACTCAAATTTCAAGAAAAAGCGCCCATTATTAAAAAATATTAATCGCAAGAAATAATGATTAAATTCGGGCAAAAGGTTAAAGTTATAAAGGCGGGAGGCAACAATAAAAGGATGCCTCGCTTCGCTTGGAATGGCAGAATTTTTTTTGTCTGTTTATATAAGTTATTTTTGCTTGTCTTGTCGACGAGTAAAGCGAGGAGAAATCCCTTAATTAGCGCCTCCCGCTCCTATCCTTTGATCCTTTTGTACAAATCTTTTTGCGATTAGTAATAATGAAAATTTTATCTTATTTTTCTTAAAATTTATAATAATTACAATATGTATTATACTTTTTTAGTATCGATTTTTTAATAGAGCGCCGATAAAAAAATATCCGATTTAAAAAACCTAAAAATTGTAGCGGCGCGTTCGTATTGTAAATCGGAAACAAAAAAGCTGTTTTCTATTCCGCTTTTAGAATTTCAAAATAGCTTTGTTGTTTAAGAGCCGATTGTTTTTTATAAATATTGAAAGGTAAGCCATAAAAATAATAAAACGGTTTACGGCTTTATATATTTCTAATTAGAGTCGATTTAAAATAATCCTCTGCAGATTCAAACTCGTATTCCATTTTATTTTTCTTTAATGCGGGAATAACTTTGGAGCGAATTCCCATGCCTTTGGCATCTACATAACCGTAATCCCTTAATACGTCCACAATAATAGAATTACGATAAGAACGCTGCCCCGCAAGCATTTTTTCAACTGTCATAGAATTGGGCAAAGAGCCGGGGCTTATTATTTCAAGGCGATCTTTATACCCGAAAATTTCGACATCTACAAATCTTATCCAATCCCTGTGAGCAAGGGCGTTAATTAATAATTCCCGAACCGCTTCAAAAGGATAAAACCGCTCTTTTGGTCGTCTAAAATTATCGTCGATTTCATTAGGCTCTTTAGTAATAAAAAGTTCGATCTCTTCCAAACATTTTTCGATTAAACCGGCGTCGATTAATTGTTTATCCATTTTTTCAACCTTAAATCGTCCTAATAGCGGAGCGTCAAGTATTGTATCAAGCTTTGCCTGATATTGTTTATTTAAAGAATCAAAAAAGATTAGTCTTATTCCCGCTTGTCTTAACATATGTCGCGGATTAATTCCGAAAAGAACAAGTCCCGCAATGGTGCAAACAGGTTTATCTTGTATGCCGTCTGTCATAAAATTAAGATTTTTAAGACGAGTTATCCAGTCTTTTTTTGTTTTTGGAACTCCCGAATCGTTTAAAATATCTTGTAAATAATTTTGCAGCCGCGCCAAATCCAAAGAATCAAAATTTGTTTTTGGCACAGGCATAACCTCGGCATGCATCATGCTCCCTTCCTGATACAGCCTTGCCTGCTCTTCTCTTGTAGCGGGATCCGAAATTGAGCCTCTTCTTATAAAAACATCCTGACTGTTGTTATGTTTTAACATATAAGGCTTTGAAACGCCCCGATCAAAAGCGATTACCCCTACAAAGAGATTATCTTTTATTTTAACCTGCTCATAGGCGGGTAAAACGGGCGGATGGATTTTATCCCGAGCAATATTCATTACCCGTTCTTCCGTATTTTCTCGTTGAAGCCCCGTAATTGTTCCGTCGTCTTCAACTCCAAGCAGAACTCGTCCTCCTTCAAAATTCAACATGGCAACTATCTCTTTTGCCAATTGTTCCGAACGAATATCATCCCGCTTAAACTCAACCCATGAGTTTTCCTGATTTTCTATTATTTCTAATAATTCCGTTTTCAACATATCTTTAACCTTAAAAACCGTATTTATTTTTTCTTTGATTAAAAGCCGCTTTGCCGCCTTCCAAAATATTTGCCGTTTTATTACGGACTTCTTTAATATCTATAGCGCCTTGCAATATAGATGTGTCGCCTTCCAAAGATTCAAAAACCCCGATCCATTCGGCGTCTCCGAATACCGGAATGTTTGCGTTATGAGTGGCAAAAACAAATTGTCGATTTACCTTTTCGTTTCTCAGCTCCGTTACTATGCGATCCGCAATAAATGCGTTATCAAGATTATCTTCCGGCTGATCCATTATTAAAGGGTCTTTATTTTGCAAAAGAAGCAGATGAAGTATGGCGGTGCATTGCTGACCCGTAGAAAGCTTTTTAATGGAGCGATAATCCTCCTTTTCCGTATGCGCAATATTTAATTCAATCAATATGTAATCTGCCGCTTCAATCTCTTGAAGCTTTAATATCTGTTCATACGTCATCTTTGTTAGCGCTGTAGCTACGGTATTGGTAATTCCCCAATTGTAGCTTCATGACCAGCTTCTATAAGTTCCGATAATCTTATCGGAGTAAAATCTTCTTGCTCCTTAATCCAAGCAAGCCTTTTTGCTCTTACGCCTTCCAAGTTGCATTTAAGAAGAAAATCTATAACGGACTTTTTATCCGATTCCGGCTTTATGGTAAGCTTTAGCTGTCCTTTTAATTTTTTTCCCAATTTTTTTAACAAGCGTTCAAATTTAGCGGAGCGCTCGGCTCTATATTCGGATAGCTCTGCAATAATCTCTTTTCGTTTGTTATTCCATTCTTGAATAAGCGCTCTTTGCTGTTCGGCAAGGTTTTTTTGGGGTCTGATCTTTTCTATCTGCTTAACGAGTTTTTGATATTCAAAACCGATTTCTTTTCCGGTTTTCCCTTCGCTTGATGGCAGTTCCTTAAATGTTTTTTCAAGGCTATCCTCTTCTTCTTTGATTTTTTCATTTAACTCGGTTGCAAAATTTTCGATTTTTTCTTTTGACTCGTTAAATTTTTTCCGCCAATCTAATACTAACTTTTCGGCATATTCTTTTAGGTTATTCAATTCGGCTCTGATTTTTAAAAATTCTTTTTTGTGAAGAAGTTTCTCTAATGCTTTATCGCTTAAAAAAACCGTATCCGGCAAATTATCTTTTATAGCTTCAAAAGAGGCGTTTATATTTTTTAACTCCTGCTCGTTTACTATCTCTTGCAAACTTTTTTCGGTTTCAAGAAGAGAAATATTTTCCAATCCCAAAGTTTCAAACTGTTTAACCCGCTCTTCCAATTTAGGAAGTCTGGCAATCTCGTCTTCCGTTTCCGCCGCTCTATCGAACGCTTCGGATAGCTTCTCTCTGTTTTTTACCAACGCTTCAAGCGCTTCTTTAATCTTTAAACTTTCGTCCCCTTTTTTATTTCCTAAAAATCTTGCAAGAAGCTTCCGTTGCAACTCGGCATTATCAGCAATTTCATAAATTTCATTCTGCCCGAAAATTTCAATATCCGGAAGCAGCTCTAAAGGCGAAAACACGGAGATTTTTCCTTCTTCGTCTTTAACAATGGGGCTTTCTCCATGTCTGCGAGCAATAACAAATTTTTTGCCGTTAATTTTTGAAGAACGAACGGTTAATTCGATTCTTGCTTTTAATTTTCCAATATTTTCTTTTATAATTTCCTTATGTTGTTTTAAAGCATTTTTTGACCGATAGGCTTAACATCAAAAGCGTATCTGATACATTCAAGCAGGGTTGATTTGCCTGTTCCGCGTCCTCCTATAACCGAGTTTAGATGTTCGGAAAAATTTATATTAATTCCGTCCAAATATCCGCCGGTAATCGATAATGTTTCTATGCGAGAATAGTACTTTTCGGCAATATCGCTATTTAAACGAACTCTTGATTTCGGATCCATAAAAGCAAGCTTAAAAGCTTCAAAGTTGGGTTCTGTCATTTTAATAAGGCATGTAGCTTTAGAGTCTTTAAGAGTTTCCGGCGCTTCCACATCTTTGGCGTTGATAACGGCTATCGGCTCTTCCCGCAAATAGTCTGAATTTTTATTTAAAATTACTTTTCGATAAAAATCATTTTTTACGCCTTTTAAATTTTCAATTGTAGCGGGGATTTGAGCCGCTTTTAAATATTTGCTTTTCCAAACATGACCTAAATTTTCTTTTAAAATTCCATTATTAGCCGTGCAATGAGCCGCATAAATAAAACCTTTTAATTTTTCAATTTTTTGTAAAATTTGTTCCGCGCTTAAAGCAGAAGGTCTTTCTCCGTACTTGGTGTCGGTAAGCTCAAGAGCGCCCAAATATCTGTTAAGCTCTTCCGTTGTAGTTGTTTCGGAAAAAAGAGCCACAAAATGAGTCTTTTCACTTGAAGTAATTTCAAAACCGGGAAAGACTATAATATTGTTTTGATTCATCAAATCTTTTATTTTGTCTATATCTTCGACGTTTCCATGATTTGCAATGCCTATGATTTTAATATTTTCTTTTTTGCAAATTTCAAGAAGCTTGTCGTTATATTCTTCTTCGGAAAGATTATGATCGGTTCCGCGATATTTAATATAGCTATAAGGATTTACTTGCAAAGCGCATTTCCAAAACCGCGCTTTTGTATATTTTTCGGGCATTTGTTTACCTAACTTTATTATTAATTTTTTTGCCTCGCCAACAATAAAAAATTTATATATCTAATTGTATTTACAGATTAAGCGTAGATAATATCATATTGTATATTGTAAACAAGAAATTTATCTCTTTTAAAGCCGCCTCTTTTTTTCCAATAATAAGATTTATGTCGAATTTAAAATTAATAGTATTACCTTTTACAAAGAGGTCTCAAGGTTTTTTATAAAAAAGGTTTTGATATGATTGATAAGAATAAAAAAGCCCGCTTTATCGAAGTTTTTGCTCCGATAAAGCGGGCTTTTTTGCAAATGGTGGAGGCGGCGGGAATTGAACCCGCGTCCGAAAATATTCCGCGAATGTATCTACATATTTAGTCCGAACTTTATGTTTCGCCTTTTAAAGCCCCTTCGGACAAGGTATTTAATTGGCTATTCCGGCTTTATTTTGCATTTATTACGTCGGAAATATAATAAATGCTATCCCGCTGCGTCGTCCATATCAAACCCGCGGGAGTAGTCTGAAAGGACGGTAGCTATGCCGCTACAGCGTAATTATAATCATCTGCGATTATGTTTAGTTTTCCCATCGTTTTACGAGCGGATAGGAAGCTCGATATGCAACATGCGTTTCTTTATCCCCGTCGAAGCCTTTTCGCCCCCTTTTTATTTTTTAATAGCCGAATCTATCGGCGTCTCTTTTTTGGTCTCGTCGTTTTATCGCTTCTCTTTTATCGTATTTTTTCTTTCCTTTTGCAACAGCTATTTCTATTTTTACTTTGCCGTCTTTAAAATAAGCCTCAAGAGGTATTAACGCCGCCCCTTTTTCATTGATTTTTCCGTAAAGTTTTTTTATTTCCCGTTTATGCAAAAGAAGTTTTCTTGCTCTTTTCGGCTCATGATTTTCGTAATAAGCAAACGGGTATGGTCCTACATGCATTTGATGAAGATAAACTTCGCCGTTTCTTATTTTTACGTAAGCGTCTCTTAAGTTGACCTTTCCAAGCCGCATAGATTTCACTTCGGTTCCGAGCAGTTGTATTCCCGCTTCAAATTTATTTTCTATAAAATAATCATGCCGCGCTTTTTTATTTTTTGCAATTAGCTTTATATGTTCTTTTGTCATATCAATATATTATACATTATATGAAAAATATCAAGAAGCGGGATATGTTTTTCCGTTTAATTCTTCATATTTTTTTTGAGCGGCTTTGTTAATTTCGGTTATATCCGTATATCTTAAAATTTCATTTGTAAAATTTTTAGCTTCCTCTACAGATATATTTCTTAATATCTCCTTTATATGAGGTATGGATTGGGGATTCATACTGAATTCTTTTACGCCTAATCCAAGCAGTATCGGAAGATTTAAAGGATCGGACGCCATTTCGCCGCATATTGCGACGTTTATTCCTTTATATTCGGCGACGTCGCATGTATGTTTTATCATTCTAAGTATTGCGGGATGAAGCGGCTCAAAAAGATGAGACACCTCCGAATTGCTTCTATCCGCGGCAAATACATACTGTATTAAATCATTTGTTCCTATGCTGAAAAAATCGGCTTCTTCGGCAAGCGCGTCCGCCGTAATAACCGCTGCCGGCACTTCTATCATTATTCCTACTTCAATATCTTTTTTAAAATCAATATTCTCTTTCTCCAAAGATAGCGCAGTCTGATAAAGAAGTTCTTTTGCCTGAATTATCTCCGATTTATCCGCTATCATAGGAAACATTATTTTAACGTTTCCAAAAGCGGAGGCTCTTAAAATTGCTCTTAACTGAGTTATAAATATATCCGGTTTTGCAAGACAGTATCTAACGGCTCTTAATCCCAAAGCGGGGTTAGCCTCTTTTGAAGAGGCAAACTTAAAAGCTTTATCTCCGTTAATATCAAGGGTTCTTATGGTTACCGGTTCCGGAGACATAAGCTCTATTATCCCTTTGTATTTTTCAAATAAACGAGCTTCCGTAGGAAACCCGCTTCCGGATATATATTCGAATTCGGTTCTAAAAAGCCCTATGCCGCTTCCGCCATGATCTATTACGGATACAACCTCTTCCGAAAGTTCTATATTGCCTAAAACGGGTATTATCAGACCGTCTTTTGTTCGCGCCGGAAATTTTGCTTTTCTTGAAGCGGCGGCTTTAATATTTTCGTATTCCCGTTTTTTTTCTTCGTAAGCCGCAAGAGTCCCGGCGGAAGGTCTTACTATTACCTCCCCTTTGTTGCCGTCTATTATAATTATATCTTCGTTATTTATTATTTCCGCAGCATTTTTAAGCCCTAACACCGCAGGTATTTGAAGGTTGCGAGCTACAATTCCGGTATGGCTTGTTTTGCCCCCTTTGTCCGTTATAAAACCTTTTATAAATTCAAGCTGTATTTGTATTACTTCGGCCGGCGAAAGATCTCTCGCCACAAGTATTACTCTTTTATCTATTTTTTTTATATTAACCGTTTTAATCCCGGTAAGGCTTTTCATTATTTTGTCTGATATTTGAGTTATATCTTCCGCCCTATCTTTTAAATAGGAAGCCTCTATGCTTTTAAACTTTGCCGTTAAATCTATAGTTACCTTTTTTAAAGCCCATTCCGCATTTACATGTTTTTTTTCTATTATTTCGGCTACTTTGTTATAAAATTCTTTATCGTTAAGCAAAGCTATATGGGTTTCTATTATATCGGCGGATTGTAGATTATCTTCTATTATCTCTTTTAGATTGTTTTGAACCTTTTTAACCGCGGTTTTAAATCGATTTATCTCTTTTTTTATATCTTGATCCGATACCGCGTATCTTTTTACTACTTTAACCCCTTCTTTATCGACTATGTATGCCGAACCGGCGCATATTCCCGAAGAAGCGGGTATTCCTTTTAAGATTATCTCTTTTTGTTCTGTTGGTTTCATAGCTCTATATTTCTGTTTTTATAAAAATTTTTTATCCTTTTCTAATCTGCTTCCTTGTTTATCCTTTTTTAAAATCGTTCTTTATCAATTCTATAATTTCGTCAACTATAATTTTATCCGCCGGATTATCTGCAAAAACTTTTACCTTTGAACCTTTCGGACAAAAAAGGGTAAGAATATCGGTTACGCCCGTCGCGTCGGCAATATTGTTATCTTTTTGAATGTAGATGCCAAATTTTGCTTTTTTTGCAATTTCGGCTATTTGAGAAGCCGGTCTTGCATGTATTCCGGCTGTATAGCCTATTGTAATCTCTTTATATTCTGTTTTTTTCATCTGCTATATATAATGTTTTTTTATTAAGGGATTTCGAACCGAAGGGAAGGGAGAAATCCCTTAATTATTGACTTCTGCCTTTATCCTTTAACCTTTTGTACGAATTTAATCATTATTTTTTATTATTAAAATTTTTTTAATAATGGGCGTTTCCGCTTAATATTTGCAAAAAAATATTAAAATCAATATTAATTTCTTGAAAATATATTGCCTTATTTTTTTTAGAATTTATAATAATTACAACATGTATTATACTTTTTCAGTATCGACTATTTAATTTGTAAATAAAATTTTCTCTCGTTATATTTCGGAACTTTTTTTATACTCTTGTAAAAGTTTATCTTTGACTATTTTATGATCTATAAAATCCCATGGAAAAATTTGATCTTCCGACTTTTTTTGACCCGTATAATATTCGGCAATATCTTTTGTTTCTTTTAAAGTCTGCGTCCAATTTCCGGCGTTTTTATAAGCAAGCTCTATTATATTTGCAACTTTTCTATCTCCGTTTGAAAGTATTGTTTGAATATGCGAATTTTTGGGACTTTCGGCTTTAACAATAATATTAGGCGTAGAACGGAGATTTTTTATAATATAACTTAACTTTTTTTTTAAAACGATTATACCGTTTATATTTGCCCATTGAAAAGGGGTAAATGGCTTTGGAATAAAAGGGTTTAAACTTATTGTTATTTTTCCTATCCTTTTTTGCTTTTTGCTTGCCCCCAAAAATACCTGTTTTATTTTTTTAGATAATTTTACTATTTCATCGGCTTCCGCCTCCGTCTCAAAGGGCAGCCCCGTCATAAAATACAATTTTATATTCGGTATTCCTTTTTTTACAAGAATTTCTACGGCGTTTAATATCTCCTCTCTGGTCAATTTTTTCGATATTATTTTCCGCATTCTTTCGGAACCCGCATCAGGAGCTATTGTAGCGGTTTTCACTCCGTTTATCGCAAGCGTTTCCGCAAGACGCTCGGTAAGAGAATTCGCCCGTAAAGAGCTAAAAGAAAGCCTTATATTTTGCTCCGCCGCATATTTGCATATTTTGTTTATGGAAGGAATATCAGATATGTTCGCCCCTATTAATCCTATATTTTTTGTCTGTTCGGAAGCCTTTTTTATCGCCTTTTTCAATATATCCGGCTTTATATATCTTGGCTGTCCGTATATATA
>JAFDMD010000049.1 GCA_019306185.1 Deltaproteobacteria bacterium | reverse complement strand
AGGGATTCTTAATCTTTTATTAAGCTTTGCTATAAATTCTCCTATCCTGTCAACGTCCCCTCTATCTCGTATCCATATAGTGCCTGTTTCTTTATGAATTGCAAATTTCCCCGTTTTTGTTAAAAACGGCTGTATAGTATCCGAAAGGCTTTCAACCGTAGAGGTTTTTCCCGAAGCCATTGCCTTGCTAAGCGCCGAGGACATACCGCCGTCCGAATAGCTATTTGAACCTGCGGAAGAGGAAACCGTTCCGCTGCCTCCAACGGTATTGCCAACGCGTGAAGATGTGATTTCAAAGGATTGAGACATTAAAGGAAAAAATATATCAAACAGCGATTCTTTTTCTTTATAGATATAATAAATCCCGTCTTTTTTTTCCCAGAAGAGTTTAATCTGAGCCAGCAGTCTATCCAAAGCTATATCAAGAGGCGCTTCGTCAAAATCTGCCGTAACGATGGTATTCAATTCATCTTCCGCCCCGTCTTTTAAAGAGTAAGAATAACCGCTTAACATAGTGGTTATAACCAGACCAAAGGGCTGATTATACGCCGTGAATGTAATAATAGGCTGTTTTATAATAATAATGCCGTTATTACCTTTCTTAACATATCCGAGTCCTTTTGGTTTAAGTATTCTTTGTAAAATTTCGTCAACGGGTTTATTGTCTGCATTGAAAGTTATAGGAATATTGATTTGAACGCCTTCGTCAAATTCAAAATTTTTTATGAGACGGCTAATCGCTTTTACAAGAGGCTCTTTATAAAAAGAGACTGTCATTTTTTTTTCAAGAACATTTTGCTCTATACTTGAGCGCTCGTTCGCCTTTTTATAAACCTGAACCTGTTTTTCTTCTACGCTTACAGCCTCTTTCTTTATATTGGAAAGTTGTTCGAGATTAATTTCCTTTTTTTTCCCGTCGGAAACGCAACCTCCGACAAAACAAAATAATACTAAAGACATTAATATGAAAAGCAATCTTCTACTCATGGAATATACTCCCATCTATTTTTTGTAAGTCATTTTTAGAAAAAAACGATAACAAGCCGAATTTTATATCAATATATTTGTTTTTATCTTGTAAAAATTTATGTTCGGCAGCTTTGTTTATTATAGTTCTGTTTACTAATACTCCTGTTTTAATAATATCTTTTAATTCAATTATAACATAGTTGTCGTCAAACTCGAGGATTTTATTATATACCTTATTTTTTTCCCTATTGTTTAATCTCTTAATTTCGGAAATAATCAAACGATTCTTTTCAGTCTCCTGTATATCCATTTCCCAGACTTCAAGCTCCGCTTGGTTTGAAGCGGCTTTAAGTCCGATTTTTAACGCTTGGGCATGAATTTTTTCAGCCAGTTTTTTACTTGGATTATTTGCCCTGAAAAACGCTTGAAAAATATCGTCAATAGCCATAGGCTCTATTACAAGACGATAATAATCCTCTTTCATATATTTTTTTATCTTGCCATAAAGCCCTTTAAGTATGGTGTTTTCTTCTATGGTATTAATTGCGTTATCTCGTAAAATCGAAATATTATTTTCTTTTAATATCTCTTTTTTTATTCCTGTTATTATTAAATAATATAACGTCTCTTTTTTGGTTTTAGGCGTATTGCCGATGACTTCGCCTATCCATCTTTCCGCTTTAGATAATTTTTGCAAATCGGAATAGGCGTAATTAATACCGTTTTTTCCTATGGTAACAATGGTCGCATTATAAAAAAGAAAGCCTGCGATAGATATTAACAGGATAGACAACCCTATTATCAAAAAGATTTTTTTGCTTTGTTTTTTTTGATAATAACCCGTATTAACGTTTTGAGAATTGGTAGCGAGCTCTTGCTCCTTTCTGACCATATTTTTTTCTCTCTTTTACTCTCGGGTCTCTTATAAGACAGCCCGCTTTTTTCAAAATTATTCTTAAGTCAGGTTCAATTTGTATAAGAGAGAGCGATATGCCATGTCTTATAGCTCCCGCCTGCCCTGTCATACCGCCGCCTTTTACCGTAATCTGTATATCGAATGTATTTGGATTGTCAGTAATTAATAGAGGTTGAGTTACGATTTTTTTTGCCGTATCAACGGAAAAATATTTATCCATAGGTTGTTTATTAATCGTTATATTGCCGGTTCCCGGTTTAAGCCATGTTCTTGCTATAGCGGTTTTACGTTTTCCGGTAGCATAATACGCTTTAACTTTTTCCATTTAATTCTCCTGTGTTATACTGCCAATATTTTCGGTTGTTGAGCTGTATGTGGATGGCTATCTCCCGCATATACTCTTAATTTTTTATTTAATTTTCTACCCAGTTTGTTTTTGGGAAGCATCCCTTTTACCGCAAGTTTAATTAAATCTTCCGGCCTTTTTTCTATAAGTTTTCTCGCGGATATTGATTTAAGTCCGCCCATATACCCGCTATATCTATAATAAAGCTTCTGCTCAAGCTTGTTGCCCGTAAGGACTACTTTATTGGCGTTAATAATTATTAAATTATCTCCGGTATCGGAATGAGGGGTGAAAAGCGGGGTATGTTTTCCTCTTAATCTTGCGGCTATGGTTGTAGCCAACCTTCCTAAAATCTGCCCTTCGGCATTAATAACAAACCATTCTTGCTTATTATCGACAGATTTGGCACTATAAGTATGTTTTTTCAATTTATATTTCTCCAAACAAAAAAAAGTTATAAAAAAGCTATAATTAATCTATTATCATCTTAATCTTATTTGGTATAACTACTATATTTGTAAATACTGTCAAGAAAAAATTATATCGGCGAGCAAGTTAAAAGGTATGCATCTCGTTTAATTCACTTGTATATTGAAATCAATACCTTCTTATTTATAGATTTTTATAATTGATTTGAGTTTGAAATTTTTTTGTTTATTTTAACTCGACAAGCGGGTAAATATTTTAACCGTAAAAACGCTTGAAGCGTTAATGATTAAAATTTTACCCGCCGTCGAAAACAAGTGAAATGCTTTTAATTATTTTTTAGGCAGCGCGCCTACAACTCCCTCTACAAAGTAATCTATGCCCCATATCTGTTCATCCGTTAATTTTTCGCCCTTTTTAACAGCCGGCGAACCGTCCTGCTTATTAAATGGACCCTCGAATACAAAGGATTTACCGGCTATTATTTCTTCTTTTTTTTTATTTACTTTATCGCGTACATCAGCGGGAACCATATCGCCGAAGCTTGATATATCTGCGATTCCGCTTTCAATTCCCCACCAGTCTTTGTTTGTTTTCCAAGTTCCTTCCGCAACCTGTTTTGCGATATGTTCGTAATAAACTCCCCAGTTCCAAACCGCGGATGTAAGATGAGCCGAAGGAGCGTAAAGTGTTATATCCGAATTGTTTCCTATGGCGTATTTTTTGCGTTTTTCGGCGGCTTTTAAAGCGGCCGCAGAATCTGTGGTAATGCTGACTATATCCGCGCCGTCGTCCATAAGACTATCTGCGGCGGCTCCCTCTTTAGAAGGATCAAACCAAGCGTTAACCCATATTACTTTAACTTTTGCATCCGGGTTTACAGCGCGAACCCCCAAAGCAAAAGCGTTAATATGACGAATAATTTCCGGAATAGGATGTGAGCCGATCACTCCTATTACATTAGATTTTGTCATATAACCCGCTACCATGCCGGTTAAGAATTTAGCCTGATAAATTCTGCCGAAGTATGTTCCGACATTCTCAGCCGTTTTAAAGCCGGAGCAATGCATAAAAGTCGTTTTAGGCGATTCGGAAGCTACCGTAAGCGTAGGATCCATATATCCGAAACTTGTAGTAAAAATAATATCATAGTTTTGTCTCGCAAAGTTGCGAATTACCCTTATAGAATCCGTTTCCGGCACAGTCTCGATATAAGAGGTTTTTACTCCCAGTTCTTCCAAATGTTTGCGTCCCAAATCATGAGAGTAAGTCCAGCCGCCGTCTCCTATAGGTCCTACATAAACGAACGCGGCCTTAAGATCCTTAACATCTTTTCCAAAAACCGTAGTTCCTGTAAACGCCAATACAACGGCGACAATTAATAATAAATGAAATCTAAAAATCTTCATTATTTTCCTCCTGTTAAAAGTTAAAATAAATCCTTCGCGATTAATTTAGACGCGATAAGGTATAAAATTATATTGCAGAAATTAATGTTTTTCGCCCCTAAAAAATGCTTCTCCCAAAGAAGCAGGCATTACGGCTATTCTTTGTTTATTATTACGAATAGTAGCGATAGTTAACGCCGCTATTGTTAGTATAAAAGGAAACATAGCCAAAAAATAAGGGGATATTTTAATATCTATTAATTGAAGACGCAATTGTAAAGATATAGCGGCTCCGAAGAGATACGCCCCGAACATTGCTTTGCCAGGATGCCAAAATGCAAAAATTACCAAAGCTACGGCTATCCAACCTCTGCCTGCAGTAAGATTATCCACCCAAAAAGGCGTCAATACCATAGAGAAATAGGCTCCCCCTATGCCGACAATCATACCGCCTATTATTACGGCGAAATAACGATATTTCATTACGGAAAGTCCGATAGAATCGCAAACTGCAGGCGCTTCCCCTATGGAACGAATATTTAATCCCGCCCTTGTATAAAACAACAGATACCAGATTATTGCAACCGCTATATAGGAGAAATATACTAAAACGTCCTGTATAAAAAATATTTTCCCTATTATTGGTATAGAGGAAAGAATCGGAATTTTTATATCCATAAGAGGAGTTATTGTTTTGCCGGTAAGCGAATCGCCCAGCAACCCGCTTACTCCCGTTCCGAACATTGTTAAAGCAAGCCCCGAAGCTATTTGGCTTGCCCGCATCGAAATGCAGACCAAAGCATGCAAAGAGGTTACGGCGCCGGCTGCAAAAGCCGCCGCTCCTATAGCCAAGAGGGTAGAGCCTGTATAAAGCTTTACTACAAACGAAGTTAGCGCGCCTATAAGCATTAATCCCTCCATACCAAGATTAATTACTCCCGCGCGTTCGCTGATTACTCCGCCCAAAGTTCCAAAAAGTATTGGCGTTCCCATTTTTACGGCGGCTACCAATACAATAATTATCCATTCAATAGCTGTTGTTTCCATAAGTTAAGCTTTTCTTTTTATTTTAAGTTTATATTCGGCAAAAACATCGGAGCCTAATACCGAAAAAAGAATTATGCCTTGAAAAAGGTATATCATAGCTACGGGCAGCCCCGCGTTCATTTGCATTATTTCGCCGCCTACAAAAACAAAAGCCATAAAAAAGGCGTTGAATATAACTCCCAAAGGATGCGCTCTGGAAAGCCATGTAACTATAATGCCCGTATAACCGTAACCAAGCGAAATGTTTTGCTGTAATCTGTGATGAACTCCCGTAAGCTCTATTACCCCCGCAAGTCCGGCTATTGCGCCGCTTATCATCATTATTAATATTATAAGTCTCTTTTTATTAATTCCTGAATATTCGGCGGCATTCGGATTATTTCCTACAATATTTACATGAATCCCAAATTTGCTTTTTACCAGAAAAAAATATATTAATAATATTATAAAAATGCCTATCAAAAAGCCTATGTGAAGATTAACATTTTTGATCATAGGAAGCGACGCCGCAGACGGAAAAATAGCGGTTATAGGAAAATTTAAGCTATTAGGATCCCGCCAAGAACCGAAGAGGAGGTAATCTACCCAGTTAATAGCTATATAGTTCATTAAAAGCGTCGTAATAATATCATTTACATTAAAATGCGCTTTAAGAAAAGCCGGAATAAATATCCATAACGCCCCCGCGATTACGCCCGCTACAAACATCATAGGAAGAAGCGTCAAACCGTTAGAGCCTCCGAAAGTTAAAGCTACCCAAGTAGCCGCGCATGCTCCCATGTAAAGCTGACCGTCCGCGCCTATATTCCAAAGACGCATTTTAGCGGCAATAGCAACCGAAATACCGGTAAGCATTAAAGGACTCATTTTTAATAAAAGGTCCTCTATGCCCCATTTATTCCCGAATATCTGACTGCATACGTTAAAGTATGCGGAAAAAGGATTAACTCCTATAGCATATAAAAAAACGCCTCCCGCAAAAAGGGCGAATATAATAGCGCAAATAGTAATTCCCATCCGTATTAAACCGGAGCTGTAAAGACGCTTTTCAAAAGAAATATGAATCATAATTTGTTTTTATATTTGTAAAATTTAATTTGGGTTCTCGCAGGACGAAACCTCTACGCCCGTCATCATCAAACCTATTTTTTCAATATTAGCATCCTCTTTTAAAAGAGAGCCTACAATTTCCCCCTGACATATAACATAAATTCTATCGGACAAACTAACAAGCTCGTCAATATCTTCCGAAATTAACAACACCGCAAGCCCGTTTTTTTTTGCTTTTAAAATTGTTTCATGAATAAAGCCGGAAGCGTTAATATCAAGTCCTCTTATAGGCTGGCACGCAAGTAAAAAACGCAGATAACGGGAAAGTTCTCTGGCAAGAATCATCTTTTGTATATTTCCGCCGGAAAGGGTTCCCGCCGCAGTTTTTTCCGAAGCTGCCCGAACGTCGAACTTTTTCATTTTATTTTTTGTATATTCGTAAATCTTGTCCGTTTTTAATACTCCGAATTTATTATAAAAATCAGGATTGGTATAATCTCTCATTAAAAAATTATAAGCTATCGACATTTTTTCCACCATTCCGAATTTTTTTCTATCTTCCGGTATATAGCCTACTCCGAGTTTAGACATTTTTATAACGTCTGCATGCTCAATTTTTTTGCCGTTAAACTCGTAACTTCCCTTTGTAAAAGCAAGCATACCCGATAAAACTTCCGCCAAAGCCACCTGCCCGTTGCCGGAAACCCCTGCAAGCCCCGCTATTTCTCCTTTGTAAATCTCCATATCTATATTATGTAAAACCTGATTCCCCAGCCGGTCTTGAGCGCATATATCATTAATCTTAACTACAGGTTTTTCGCTTGATTGTTCCGGACGGCTTTCGGATTCCAAATATATATTCCGTTTATTTTCGTCTCGGCCGGCGTCGTCCATCATCATAGAAGCAAGCTTATTAATAGAAGCTTCTCCTCGCTTTATAGTGGCTATAGCCCTGCCTTTGCTCAATATAGTTATTCTATCCGAAAGAAGCGTTACCTCCTTCATTTTATGAGAAATAAAAATAATAGAATATTTTTCCTTTATCATCTTCCGAATTATCTTATATAAAGCTTCCGATTCCTGAGGCGTAAGCACCGCGGTGGGCTCGTCTAAAATTAAAATTTTTGCCCCTCTATACAAGACTTTAAGAATCTCAACCCGTTGCTGTTCTCCTACCGTAAGGTCTTGAATCTTTTTATAAGGATCTACCGTCAGGTTATACTTTTCGCCCAATTCGCCTATACGGTTGGAAATTTTAGATAATTTCAGATTAAAAGCTTGAGGCGTGCCTAATATGATATTTTCGGCTACAGTATGATTCTGTATAAGCATAAAATGTTGATGAACCATACCTATGCCGTTTTTGATTGCATGGCTTGGATTTGCAAAATGTATCTTTTTGCCGCGTAAAAAAATCTCGCCTTCGTCCGGAGGATACAAACCGGAAAGAACATTCATTAAAGTTGATTTGCCGGCTCCGTTTTCGCCTAAAAGAGTATGGACTTCGCCGCTGCGGCAGTCAAAGTTTATTTTATCGTTTGCTACGACTCCAGGAAAAACCTTTGTAATATTACGCAATTCTAACTCGGGATATTTAAACTCTGATAATTGGTCAGACATTTTTTAACGCTTTCCTATTAAACTTTATTTATAATTATTGTTTTAAATCATCTTTTAACGGAAGTTGTAATATCTTTATACTTTAAACCACTTTTACAAGGCGATTTTGACAAACGCAACAACGAAATAAATTATAAACATAGAAAAATCTCGTTATCAAAGACAATAAATTGCAAAAAAATAAAATCTTGCAGGATGGTTTGTTTAAATTCAAGGCAATAAACTGCAAAGTTAAACGATAGACCTTTATTAAGTATTTCGCTCTTTAAGCATCCCTTTGGTTAAAATCTCAAAAACAAGTTCTATAGTCGGTTTAACGTAATCTTTTTTATCACCGCCGCTTTTTTTACCCTCTTCCCAAAGGACGATTCCCGAAAACGCCGATATTATAATTTGAGCAAACGCCGCAGGATGTCTTTTTATAAAAACCCCCTTTTCTATTCCTTCTTCAAAAATATCCGCGATTTCATCTGTTATCTGTTTTGTTATTTTCTTGATCTGTTTGATAAACTCCGGAGATAATTTTTTTAGAAGCTCTCTTGATTGCAAATGAAAAAGATTTATTAAAGCCATAGAGTCAAAATCGTAAGCGTCAAGCAAAATATCCTTTAAAACATCTAACTTTTCTTTCGGACTAATATCGAATTTTTCCGCCTTAATATGAGCAAGCCTCATGTTAAGAAACTGCAATACCTTTAAAGTGATTGAAGCATAAAGTTCATGTTTGTTTTTAAAATACAAATACAAAGTGCCGGCGCTTAACTCCGCTTCCTTTGCTATATCCTCCATAGTCGCTTTATCAAAACCTCTTTCCAAAAAAATACGTTTTGCCGCAACCGTTATTTGTTGCTTGCGCCTTTCGCGTTCCCTTTCTTTTCTTTCTCTTATTCCCATTTTATAAGCCCCCATTTTATAAATAATATTTATAAAATAAATAATATATAATTTTTAAATCAAATCAAGTAAAATCGGTATATTTTAATAAATTATAGTTCTATGTATCCGCTATTTTTGATATATATAACAGGATGATATTAATTTTGCATAAAATATCGAGTTTCAATTCTTAGAAATAATTTTTTAAATTAAGCATGCTTTCAAAGCTGTATATACCTTTAACATTTTGCTTCCAAAGCCAAGTAATCGTATGGATTAAGCCTCGGCTACCGGAACATTTTTTTACGCGACTTATATCAAACCGTTCCTTTATATTCTATTTGAAATTCGTATAATATTAAACCGAGAGAAAACAAGAAAAAGTATAGCATTAAAAAAAGAATTTTAAAAAGGAAATAACTACCGTTGCTTTTTTGATATAGATAGATTTCAATAAAATGATTTAAAAAGATTTGTTGGACTGAGTAATAAGCGTATGCTGATTTAAATTAATTCGGCTATGTCCTTTCTTAAGTATTCTTTATGGCATACTTTTGCAATCACAGGCTATAATTAAGGAAGCGGTAAACACATTAAATGTCAAAAAACAGCCTTTATGAAAGCCTGTTAACTCCCTTCGAGTTTTAACAGGCAGTTTTTTCCATGCCTCCGAAGTTACAATAACAAAAAGCGACTTGCTATTTTTTTCTAAAAAAAAATATAAATTTAATAACAACAGCCCCAAAGATATTCCAAAACATTGTAGCCGTTTTGTCTAATAGATTAAAATACTACGCGGATATAATTACGTTTCTTTTCAATTAATTAAAACATAAACGGTCTCATCCGAGTCGGCGAGGTTAACCCATAATCTCCTTTAAAACAGGATCTAAAACCATAGAAGCCGTCTTTTCAACTCCGGCTTTCAACGCTTTAATATTCTTAAAATTAATAGATAAGGAATAAATATTTCCCTCAAAATTTGCCGGCGGAGCAAGACGCATATTAGAATTTAAATTCAATCTTTTCAAGTTGTCTTCAAATCTTTTTTTCGCCGCCGTTAATATAGGATAACGTCTTCTTGACAAAGCCTCCAAAAGCAGTCTTGCTTTTCGGTTATTATCCTCTTTATCGTTCGAAATAATGCCCGCGATATCTTTATCCTTTAAAACAAGTTTTGTAATCGGAATTCCTTCTATAATAGAAACTTCCTTTAACAAAAGCGTTAATGCCCTTTGTCTATTCAAACCAAACCGAATTTTATCAAAAAGCCGAACAAAAATTTTCTGTTCATCTTCGTCAAATCGCTTCATATCCAAAGCCGTAGGCAACGCTACGGTTTCCTTAACAAGCGCCTCTTGCAAAAAAAAGGGCATTCTATTTATATTCATAATCTTATTAAAAAAGTCGGGAGAATTAGGCAGATTTAAAATACCGGCTTTTTCAAGCGCAATATCCTTATCCGAATAAACCTTTAATAGTAGATTAAAAGCCCGCGCTATTTCTATAAAATTCAAAGCCCTTGCAAAGCTATTGTCCGATATTGCTATGCTAACTTTTAAATATTTATCCTCTTTATTTTTATCGTCTATAACATTTGCAAAAATCTTTTTAACGTCTGTATTAATACAGGCTTTAACCCTTCGGAACCCGCTTATAATATAAAAACCTTTTTCCTTGCGGCAAAGTATCGGAAAGTTGACAAGCCCCGTAATTTTTATAGATTCTTCCAAAGCGGACGGATCGCGGTTTGCGCTTATTCCGTAAGAAACGTCCGAAACGTCAATATCCTTAATTAAAACCTCTTCGGTTTTGTAATACATATTAATAATATCCTTAAATTTTGTTAAATAACTTCGTAATTTGCCCGTTTTGGGCGTTGAAAAAAATTTTTAATCCTCGACATACTCCATGTATTACCGCGGTTAAAAATTTTTTAATAATGGAAATTTTCTCCGTTTAAATTTCGTTGCATAACTTCATAGGTTTGGTTGAGCAGAGCGAAGCAAACAAACGCAAACTTTTCAACCCTTATAATCATTTTTTTTGCGGCTAAATTTTTTAATAACGGGGCGTTGCCTTATTTAAATTCAAAGCTGATTTTAATAGACTTTTTTTTTTACATATGCAATAAGCATTACGATCTAATAACAATACTTACTAATTAATTTTTAAAAAAATTCGGAGTATAAATAATGAGACCTTATTTTGAAAAAATGCAGGACTTTGGAAACGAATTAAACGAAAACCAAATTCAAGACAACAAAGAAAATGCTCAACAGATAAAAGAGGTTGAAGAGCAAGTTAAAAAAGCTACGGAAGAGGTTAAAAATGCAGGTTTTCCGGAAGAAAAAATAAACGCAAGAGGACAAATGACAGTTTGGCAAAGACTGCGTTATCTTGTGGATCCCGGAACATGGCGACCCTTGCATACCATCTTTAATCCGAACGACAACCCCGAAAAAACCACAAACGTAATTGACGGACTCGGAAAAATATCCGGCAAATGGGCGGTAATAATAGGCTTTGATAATAAAGTGCTTGCGGGAGCATGGCTTCCCGGTCAAGCGGAAAATATTTTTAGAGCGACCGATCTATCAAAAAGATTAAACATACCTCTTGTATGGCTTGTTAATTGCAGCGGAGTAAAACTAACCGAGCAAGAAAAATTCTATGCGGGCAGACGAGGCTCCGGCACTACATTTTACAGACATGCAGAGCTGGAACAAATGGGAATACCGGTTCTTGCGGGAATATACGGAACAAATCCCGCGGGCGGAGGTTATCAGGGAATAAGCCCTACAATATTATTTGCTCATAAAAATTGCAACATAGCGGTAGGCGGAGGCGGAATATTAAGCGGAATGTCTCCCAAAGGCTATTTTGATGCGGAAGGAGCCGAACAGCTTATAAACTCGGCAAAACAATTTAAAGTAAAACCTCCCGGATCCACTGATATACACTATAAAGAAACAGGTTTTTTCAGATATGTTTACGAAGAGGAAACCGGGGTTTTAGACGGTTTAAAAGATTATATGAAGGATATGCCGGCTTACAATCCGAAATTCTTTAGAGTCGCGGAACCTAAACCGCCCAAATTCGATCCAAACAGTCTTTACAGCATACTTCCCTTTAATCAGAAAAGGGCTTATGTTTTTGAAGAAATTTTGGCGAGACTTGTGGACGGCAGCGAAAACATGGAGTTTAAGCCGGATTACGGACCGGAAATATATACCGGATTATGTAAAATAGACGGCTTTCTTGTAGGATGTATAGGAAACAGACAAGGATTTTTAAAAGAAGACTACCCTGAATATGCAGATTACCCCGGCATAGGCGGCAAACTTTACAGGCAAGGCTTAATAAAAATGAACGAGTTTGTAACCTTATGCGGAAGAGATAGAATACCGATAATCTGGTTTCAAGACACAAGCGGAATAGACGTCGGAGACATTGCCGAAAAAGCCGAATTATTAGGACTCGGGCAAAGCCTTAACTATTCCATACAACAAACCGACGTTCCCCAGCTGCTTGTAGTTTTAAGAAAAGGAACAGCGGCGGCTCATTATGTAATGGGAGGACCCACCGGAAACAGACACAATGCTTTCAGCTTAGGCGTGGCAACTACCGAAATATATGTAATGCACGGCGAAACTGCGGCTGCGGCAAGCTTTTCCCGAAGACTTGTAAAAGAAAAAGCCGCGGGCAAACCGCTTGAGCCGGTAGTGGAAAGTATGAATAAAATGGTTCAGGAATATTACGATAATTCCAGACCCGTATACTGCGCAAAACACGGTTTTATAGATGAAATGGTAAATCTAAACGATTTAAGAAAATATCTTACCGCATTTGCCAGCGCGGCGCATCAAAATCCAAAATCAATATGCCCTCATCATCTTTTAATGACTCCGAGAGTAATAAAAGGGTAAACAAAAAAGACAAAACCAATAAAAAAGGGGTTATAAAAGCTTTTATAACCCCTTTTTTTGTCCAAACTCTACGCTCGCCTCACAAAGTATCCTGAATTTTTAATCCCAAACTTTTAAAAACTACTTGCTTAAAATTCGCGCCGCATAAGATTAGCCCTTTGCTTAATAAAATAATCAATACTTATTATTAAAAAAAATTTAATAATAAGAAATAATGATTAAATTCGTACAAAAGGTTCAAGGATAAAGGCAGGAGTTAATAATTAAGGGATTCCTCGCTGCGCTCGGAATGACAGGCAGGAATTTTTTCCTGTCATTTCGACCCGAAGGGGAGAAATCCCTTAATAAAAAGCGGAAAATAACAGGCATCGGTAAAACCGTTTAAGCTTAAAATGCAGGTTTCGGCATCGAACAAAGTAGGGACAGAACATTGTTCTGTCCCTACAGAATATTAACGGTTTACCTTCCCTATAAATATTTATAAAATTTTAAAGCCTCCACAAGCTTACCTTAAGCGCATTGCTTTCTAACCAAAATAAAGCCGAAAATCCGAGACAACAAGCAAAAAGCGTAGCAAACAAACCCGGACATATCCGAATTGATTTAAATCGGCATACGCTGCCGCAAACGGTCAAACTACAAAGTTAAGCATCGGGATAAAATAATATCCGCCAACTCTCCTTTATCCATAACCGGCAAAACCTTTTTCTTGCCGCTTTTAAAAAATAAAACCGCCTTATTAGTATCCGCTTCAAATCCGGAACCCGGCTTCCCTACAATATTGCCTATAATAATATCCAAATTTTTCTCTTTAAGTTTTTTAAAGGCGTTTTTTTCCAAATCTTCGGTTTCGGCTGCAAATCCTATTAAAATCTGCTCCTTTTTCTTATTTAAACCGATCTCTTTTAAAATATCCGTATTCTTGCAAAAGCTTAAGCTAACCTTATCTGCCAGCCCTTTTTTTAACTTATGCTCAAAAAATTTTTCCGCTCGGTAATCGGATACAGCCGCCGCTTTAATAATAATATCCGCATCCGGCGCATTTATAAAGGTAGTATCCGCCATCTGATTGGCGGATACTACCTTTATAAATTTTACCCCTTCCGGATGTTCAAGATATGTAGGACCGGAAACAAGAACAACATTTCCGCCCCTTTTTTTTGCCGCGGCGGCTATTGCATATCCCATTTTGCCGGAAGACGGATTGCTTATAAACCGAACAGGGTCGATAAACTCCCTTGTAGGTCCGGCAGTAACCAAAATCTTTTTCCAAATCAAATCTTTTGTAGTTAAAGCTTCGCAAATACCGTCTGCAATCTTATCGCAGTCCGCAAGCCTGCCTTTCCCTTTGGTTTTGCAAGCAAGTTCTCCTTCCGAAGGCTCCATTATAATATAGTCATCCGCTTCAAGCTTCATAATATTTCGCTTAACCGCGGCATTTTCATACATAGCTTCGTTCATAGCGGGGCATAAAATTTTGCGTCCTTTTGCGGCAAGCATAAATGTGGTTAAGGCGTCGTCCGCAATTCCGTTTGCAAGCTTGCCTATAACATTTGCGGTTGCCGGAGCTATTACCGCTGCGTCGCAATCTTTTGCAAGGTCTATATGCCCGATTGCGCTTGTGTAAGAGCCGTCAAACAGATCGAACAAAACTTTATGCCCGCAAAGCGCTTCAAAAGTAAGGGGAGATATAAAATCTCTCGCGTTTTTTGTCATAACAACCCGAACTTTTGCGCCGGCTTTTTGCAAAATTCTAAGCAGCTCCGGCGCCTTGTATGCGGCAATGCCTCCGGAAACTCCCAGCACAATATTTTTATCTTTTAAAATCTTCATTGCAAAGGCTCTTCTTTTATCTCGCTTCCGTTTTCTATAATAATTCCGCCGCCATTTGTTCCGTCGCTTCCTCCGCTTGTAGGAGCCACGGCTATTTCCGCGGTAGTTTTAAACCGCCCTTCGTCAATATTAATTACGCACCATCTATTAGCCTTTTTAAAAAGCATTACCGAGTTTCCTACCGGAGATTTAAGCCCCGTAATCATAGTCCAATTATCATTTGTCATACTCGCCTTAAAAAACTCCATTAAAGAATCTCTTGTAACTTTGCCTTCATATACTAAAATGCCGCCTAAAAAGCCCGGAGTTTCTACCATATAAGAAGATTTTTCATTTAATTCCAAATCTTTAGGCACCATAATATCATTAAACTCCGGCGTAGGCTTATAAGAAGCCTTAACCTTTACAGGTTTCGATTTTCCAAAAACATCCTCGTACCCGCCGCCGCAACCTGCAAAAATAAAAGAAAAAAAACAGATAAAAAAGAAACTGCATAGAACCGCTTTATTTAATTTCATAATATTCCCCTTTTTTAATTTTTTTGTTATCTAATAAGTTACTCATATATATTTATATCTATCACAGCCTAATATCAAGAAATTTTGTTGCATAACTCCGTAGCTTATCCCTTTTTAGCGTTATACTTAAATTTTAATCCTCAAATATATCTTTGCCCCTTTGCTCTGTTTATAATTTGAATTAAGGGATTTCTCCTCGCTGCGCTTGTCGAAATGACAAACAAAAATAAAAGACCTGTCTTATTGAGCAAAGCGAAAAATCCCTTAATTATTTTCTTTAATTATCTTTAATCATTCTTTTTTATTTAAACGCAATAATGTTTTTGCCTTTTCAATATATTGTTCTACGGCATGGGTTTTATTCGGAAAAGATAAAAGTAAATCCAAAACCTCTTGAGCATAAGCTATTGATTTATCCCTGTCCGGCTCGAATTTAAGATAAAAAATACTCAAATTAATAAGCGTCATTGCAACATCAGGCAAATATGCTTGCGGGTTTGTTTCCGATAGCTCCCGCCTTATCTGCAATGCCTCTTTATGTGATTCAAAAGCCTCTTTTGTTTTATTGTTCTCTTGCTGCAAATTTCCGAGATTGTTAAGCGTATTCGCAACATACGGCAAATATGCTTGCGGATTTACTTTTGCCAACCCTCGATATATCTGCAATACCTCCTTATATAAAGGAATGGCTTTATTAAATTGATTATGCCTTTGGAGAAAATAAGCATATTCAAAAAGATTTTCATCCGTTTTAAAGGAGTTTATA